>NZ_JAYDZY010000004.1:0-251785 GCF_035607575.1 Georgenia sp. H159
GCCCCCTCTCGCGGCGAGAGCGGAGTTGTTGCGGGCGCGCCGCCCCCTCTCGCGGCGAGAGCGGAGTTGTTGCGGGCGCGCCGCCCCCTCTCGCGGCGAGAGCGGAGTTGTTGCGGGCCGCTCCATCGCGGGGGATGCGAGCCGCTCCATCGCGGCGGCGAGGGCTGAGCTGTCAGGGATTCCAGGGGCGACGGCGGAACTCGATCGAGATCCCGAGCAGCTCCATGACCGCATGTTCCAGCCTCGGTTCGTGCCCGAGGACGTCGACCAAGGTCGCCGCGACAGTCTTCCACCGGAAACGTCGGTCGATGTCGGCTCGGCGTCTCTCATCGTGCTCGCGCTGGGCGACGGTTCGTAGGTGGTGTTCCGCGCCGTCGTACTCGATGCCGACGCGCGCCTCGAGGATTCCCATGTCGAGCCGATACACCTCCCGGCCCTGCTCGTCCCGCAGGCTCACCTGCACTGCCGGCCGAGGCAGCCCAGCTTCGATGATGCGCAGCCTGCACCAGGACTCGGGGACCGACTCTGTCGCAGGTTCGCAGAGCTCGATGACCTCGCGAGCCCGTCGGATGAAGCGATGTCCGCGGAGCGGGGCCGCAGCCTTCTCGAGCTCCGCGACTGTTGTCAGTCCGACGTGGGTCAGCGTGTCGACCGCGCCCAGTCCGATAAACCTGGGGCGCCAGCGGGCAAGGTCAAGGGCCGTACGTGTCGGTGACGTGCACGGAACACCATTGACATCGACGACGTCGTCTCGGGGCAGCTCACTGATGAATGCGTTGATCGCCGGGTGTTCGGGTCGGACGCTGTCGAGCGGCACGACGCACTCGAGCAGCGGCGGCGCTCGCCACCGCTCGGGCGGGCGTACGTCGACTCCGTACAGCCACGCGGCCGACTCCCGTGCCAGCGCAGCGCGCGACGGAAGCACCAGCTTCACGGCCGTCACGCGGGCATCCAGATCATCGACGAGACGGCTGGGAAGGTAGACGCCTCGGTGCGGTCGGACGAGTTCGCCGGCCCGGCAGAGCGCGAGGAGATCGTGGCCGTTCAAGCCATGGCGGAGAGCTTCACGGTAGGTGAACGGCTCGGTGATGACGTCCATCGCCCCGACGATCCACGCGGCACCACCACGGCGGCTCGGCAGGACTATCGGACTGTGGACGATCCACGAGCGGACGGTGCATGTGGAACAACGTCGTGGTGTCCGGCACGGGCTGCGCGCGTGCTGGTGCAACAACTCCGCTCTCGGCGGGAGGGGTGGGCGGGGGGAGGGGTGGGTGCAACAACTCCGCTGTCGGCGCGAAAGGGGAGGGGACCGAGGGGCTATGGGTGGGTGCGGTGGGTGAGTCGGCCGGCGACGACGGTGGCAGACACCGGCATCGTGCGCAGGTGGGCGGCGGCCTGGGCGGAGTCGGCGGCGGGGGCGAGGGGGTCGGCGTCGAGGAGGACGACGTCGCCCGGGTGGCCGGGCGCGACCGTGCCCCAGCCGTCGGTGCTGGCGGCCAGCGCCTCGGCTGGGGCGATCCGCTGCGCGGGCGTCCAGGGCCCGCGCTCATCGGCGCTGCGGTGCACGGCGGCCGACATCGCGAGCCACGGGTCGAGCGGCGCGACCGGGGCGTCGGAGCCGAAGCGCAGCTCCGCACCCGCGTCCAGGAGGTCGCGCAGCGGGAAGGTGCGGTCGGCCCGGCCCGGCCAGCAGGCCTCGGCAACGTCGCGGTCGTCGAGCAGGTGCGCAGGCTGCACACTGGCACCCACCCCGAGCTGGGCGAAGCGGGCCACGTCCGACCGGCGCACCAGCTGGGCGTGCTCGATGGTCCCGCGTGCGCCGCTCGCGGCGTAGGAGTCGAGGGCGATCGTCACGGCGGCGTCGCCGATCGCGTGCACCGCCGCCGTGAGCCCGGCAGCGGCGGCGCGGCGCATGAGCTCGACGAGCTCGCTCGCCGGGACGGTCTGCGCCCCGAAGGAGGCGTGCCCGTCTCCGGGCTCGACCCCGGCGCCGTGGTCGACGACGCCGTAGGGCTCGTGGCAGAAGGCGGTGCGGGTGTTGAGCGCGCCGTCGGAGATGACCTTCACCGGGCCCATGGTGAGCAGGCCGCCGCCGCCCGGCAGTGGGTCTCCGGTGCGCAGGCCAGCGGCGAGGACGTCGGCGAGGTCGTCGACGTAGACGCCCGTCCGCACCCGCAGCGAGTCCAGGCCGTCGGCGACCCGTTCCGGCCAGACCCGGTGGTTGGGCGCGAACTCCATGTCGACGACGCCGACGACGCCCCGCGCGGCCGCGGTGGCCAGCCCCGCCCGGAAGCCCTCCTCCCCGGAGTGCGGCATGCGCCCGATCGCGGCGAGCACGTCGAACCACTCGTGCTCGCGCAGCAGGCCGGCCCGCGAAGGCAGTCCGAGCCGCTGCAGCGCGGCGCTGTTGAGCCACCCGCAGTGAACGTCGCCGGAGATGAGGACCACGGGGACGTCCGGGGCCACGGCGTCCAGCGCCGTCGTCGTCGGCAGGTCCGGCCACAGCGCGTCGCGGAACCCGTAGCCCTCGAGCAGCGCCCCGGGTGCCGGCGGACGGGACGAGACGCCCGAGCGCACGATGTCGACGACGTCGGCGGCGCTCGCCGCCTGCGTGAGGTCGAGGCGGGCGAAGGAGCGGGCCCACTGCGCGCTGTGCACGTGCTGGTCCCACAGGCCGGGGACGATCCAGCGGCCGTCGGCGTCGAGCTCCTCACCCCCGGCCGCGAGGTCCGGCCCGACCTCGACGACGCGCCCCGCCTCGATCCGGACGTCGACGACGGCGCCGCCCGGGTGGGCCGAGGCCGAGCCGCGGGTGGACGCGACGGGGACCAGCCGGGCCCGCCGGACGAGCAGGCGCGTCACGGTCAGAGGTAGCGGGTGGGGTCGAAGCTGGTGAGCGGGATGATCCGCACGCGCGGCAGCGGTGCCTGGAAGGCGCCGATGTCGTCCTCGAGGTCGAACAGCCGCAGCCCGCGGTGGGTGAGCTCGGCGAGGTGGGAGTTGACGAACTCGCGGAAGCAGATGACCCCGACCCGCCGCCCGGCGTCGACGAGCTGCTCGACCTGGGGGAGGAAGTCGCCGTCGTGGGAGGCGAGGAGGACGTCGCCGTCCGGCAGGTCGAGGATGGCCTCGAGGGTGCGCTGGATACCGATGTCGACCACCTTCTCCGAGGAGAGGCCGGACAGCGGGATCGGGTGGAAGCTCATCGCGAGCAGCGCCTGGACGAAGCTCATCGGCATCTGCCCGGAGCTGGCGTTGAGGAAGAAGAGCCCCTTGGCGTCCTGGTCGAAGGCCGCGTGGGCGAAGTCGAGGATGCGGTCCCAGCGGGGACGCTCCTCGGGGGCCGGCCGACGGCCGAGCACACTCATCCCCAGGGTGGCATCGATGTTCTCCCCGTCGATGAGCAGGTAGGTGCGCGGCGCGTCGGACATGGGCTCACCTTAGCGACGAGCCGACGACGACGGCGCGACACGGCCGGGCGGGTTCGCCGCGGGTGGGGACGGGGGTCCAGGACGACGTGAAGGGTCCGGGTCCGCCACGGACCCGAACCCTTCACGCCGGTGGTGCGGTGGTGGTCAGGACTCGATCTGGTCCGGGGTCTTGCCCTGCTTGAGGGCGGCCAGCCGGAGCTCGACCTCGCTCGTCGTGCCGTAGTCCTCGAGCTCGGCGAACTGGGACTCCAGCGAGCCGGCGTTGATCTCGGCCCGGCCCGCGACGCGGGCCTCCTCGCGGCGGACCTGCTCCTCGAAGCGGGAGATCTCGGTCGTGGGGTCGAGGACGTTGATCGAGGAGATGGCGCTCTGCACCTTGCCCTGCGCCTCGGCGGTCTTGGCGCGGGCCACGAGCTGGTCGCGGCGCGACTTCAGCTCGTCGAGCTTCGTGCGCATCTGGGTGAGGCCGGTCTTGAGCTTGTCGACCACCTCGTTCTGCGAGGCGATCATCGGCTCGGCGTCCCGGGCCTCCTTCTCCGCGTTGATCTGCTTGGTGAGCGCGATCTTGGCGAGGTCGTCGAAGCGCTGGGCCTCGCCGGCGTCCCCGGCGGCGCGCAGCTGCTCGGCCTTGTTCGACGCGGCGATGGCCTTGTTGCCCCAGTCGCGGGCCTCCTCGAGGTCGGCGGCGTGGTCCTGCTCGGCGAGGCGCAGGTTCCCGATCGTCACGGCCACCGCCTCCTCGGCCTCGACGATGGAGTTGGTGAAGTCCCGCACGAGCTGGTCGAGCATCTTCTGCGGGTCCTCGGCGCGGTCGATGAGCGCGTTGATGTTGGCCTTGGTCAGCTGGGCGATGCGGCCCAGGATGCTCTGCTTCTCGGTCATGGTGCTGCCTCTCGTCGAGTGGTCGTCATGAATTGTTGCAAAACGTGTGCCGGAGGGCGGTCAGAACCGGCCGCCCCCTCCGCCGAAGCCGCCGCCGAAGCCCCCGCCTCCGCCACCGAAGCCGCCCCCTCCGCCGAAGCCGCCTCCGCCGCCGAATCCGCCCCCGCCCCAGCCGCTGTGCCGGCCGCCACCGCCGAGGAGGATGCCGCCGAGGATGAGCGAGCCGACGTCCAGCCCGCCGCGGCCACCCCCGTAGCCGCCGCCGATCCCGCCGCCGAAGCCGCCACCGCCGAAGGAGTTGGTGTCCTGCTCGGCGAGCTGCTGGGCCGCTGCGACGCGCTGCTCGGCCTGCTGGACGAGGCCGAGGGCGCGCTCGGGGTCGAGTCCCGCCAGCTCGCCGGCCTGCTGCGCGAGCCGCGCGGCCTCCGACAGGCGGGTGCGGGCCTCGCTGCCGACGGCGCCGCGGCGCGTGCGGACGTACTCCGAGACGGCGGCGATCCGGGCGTTCACGGCGTCGAGCCGGTGGGTCAGCTGGGTGCGGGCGCGCTCCTGGCGCTCCTCCAGCTGCCGGGACGGCGCGAGCACGGCGTCCAGGGCGTCCTCGGCGGCGGCGAGCCGCTCGAGCGCGGCGAGGGGGTCCCCGCCCTGACGCGCCTGGTTGCCCTGCTCGATGGCGGCGCGGGCCTCGACGACGCGCGGACCGACGACGGCGTCGTCGGGAGCGAGGCGCTGGGCGTCGCGCACGTCGGAGCCGATGGAGGCCAGGGCGGCGTCGAGCCGCTGGGCCGCCTGGGCGAGGTCGTCGTTGGCGCGCTCGACCGCGTCGAGGAGGGAGGAGGCCTGGCCGATGGCCTCCTGGGCGGTGTATGCAGCCGCCACCGCGGCGGCCCGGTTGTCGGTCTCGATCTGGCGCCGGCCCTCCGCGATCGCCTCGCGGGCACCCTCGAGCAGCCCGGTGGCCTGCGCCGGGTTCTGCGAGATGGAGGTGAGAGCGGTGGCGGGGTACCGGGCGGCGAGGCCGTCGAGGACGACCCGGGCGGTCGGGAGCCGGCCCTCGACCTCCGCTGCCCGGGTCTCCATCTCGCTGAGCACCTGCGGCGCGCGCGACTGCATGTCGCGCAGCTCGCTGAAGTGGCTGGCCTGGGCCTGGAGGGTCTCGGCGACCTCGTCGCACAGGGTGAGGATCTCGGCCATCATCGTGCGGGCCTGCGGCTCGGTCTCCGGCTGATCGTCGTCGAGCAGCTGGCGGACGTGGAAGGCGCGCGCGGCCTTGGTCCTGGCCTCGGCGAGCGCGGCGCTGAACGAGTCGGTGGCCTGGAGACCGAACTGGGCCTTGGCGAACCCGAGCTCCTCCTCGGAGGACCGGATCGCGTCGTCGACGGCGACGAGGGCCGAGCCGGCGCGCTTGTTGAGCTCCTCGGTGGGCAGCCGCAGGGGGTGGTCGGCGGGCAGCTCCTGGCCGCGGGGGCCGCGCGGCGCCGCCGAGTCGCGGCCGCGGTTCCTCACCCACGAGAAGAGCGCGATCGCCGCGATGGCGAGCAGGCCGATGAGGAAGATCGTGCCGAAGCCGATCCCGCCGCCACCGCTGCTGCCGGTGCCGGCACCGCCGTCGCCGGGCTCCCAGTCCTGGAGCCCCTGGGCGGCCGCGACGGCAGCGGCCGCCCAGTTGTCCTGCGAGAGCTCGGGCTCGACCAGCTGGGTGCGGATCTGCGCGTAGCCCTGCTCCGAGACGACCGCGGTGCCGCCACCCAGGAAGTAGGCGCGGTCGTCGACGGCCACGGCGAGGAGCGAGTCGTCGGTGCCCATGTTCGAGGCGTCGAAGGTCTCCTCTGCCCAGGCGTCGGCATTCATCCCGTCGAAGTCGTCGACGTAGACGACGAACAGCGAGATCCCTGCGTCGTCCTGCAGCTCGGCGACGGCGTCCTCGACGTCACCGCCCTCGCCGCCGTCGAGCACCCCGGCGTTGTCGGTGACCCGGTCCTCGAGGAAGAGCGGCGGTTCAGCGGCGGCCGGGCCGGTCAGCGCGCCGAGCAGGACGAGGAGGGGCAGCAGGAGGACGACGGCGCGCAGGCGCCGGGGGGTCGGGTGGCTCACACCTGCGATCTTCGCGTCCCCGCCGGGCCATTGCAATGTCGATGACGGGCTACCGGGGGCGGACGATGGGCAGCTTGGTGCCGGCCGCCTCCCGCTCGTCGAGGACGGCGCGCCGGAAGCGGAAGAGCTTGGCGGGGCGCCCGCCGGTGGTCGCGTCCACCTCACCGGTCTCCTCGACGAGCTCCTGCTGCTCGACGAGCCGGCGGAAGTTCTGCTTGTGGAGGTGCTGGCCGGCGACCGCCTCGACGGTCGACCGCAGCCGGCTGAGGGTGAAGCTCTCCGGGAGCATCTCGAAGACGACGGGGCGGTACTGGATCTTCGCCCGCAGGCGGCCGATCCCGGTCGCCAGGATGCGCCGGTGGTCGCGCTCCATCGGCAGCCCGGTTCCTGGCGTCGGGTCACCGCCGTGCGCCTCGGGGAGGAGGCCGGCCTCGTAGAGGAGCTCGTAGCGCTGGAGGGCCATGTCGGGGAGCCACGGGTGCCCGTCGAGCCCGAAGGTCACGGCAACGCGCAGCCGCCGCCGCTCGGCCTGCGCCGCCGTCGTCGAGGACGCCCACGCCGCGAGGGCGGGCGCGAGCGTGGCGGCGATGACGCCGTCGTCGCCAGAGCGGTGGTCCTCCCACGGGAAGTACTCCAGCCAGCTGCGCCACCCGGGCGTGACCGCCGAGACCGTCGTCAGCCCGAGGTAGGAGACCTCCAGGACCGGGCGTGGGCCCCGGCCGCGGTCGGCGAAGGTGTAGAGCTGCTCGACGTAGCCGAGGTCGTACCCGGTCTGGCGGGCGACCCAGGAGCGCATGCCGGCCTGCATCGAGCGGTGGCCGGACTGCAGCGGCCCGGAGGGGAGACGGCGGCCGTCGGCCGTCGTGAGGACCAGCGGCACGCCGTTCTGCACGGCGGTGATGACGGCGACGAGCTCCGCACTCACCCGCTCGTCCTGCTCGCCCACCGGGCCTCCCGTCGTCGTCCGCTGCCGGCCCCATCATGCCGTGCGCCGCCCGGAGCGACCGCGTGCCCGCTAGCCTGGGCGCCGGCCGACGACAGGAGGAACCGATGGTGGACATCCGGTGGGGCGTGCTCGGAGCGGCGCGGATCGCCCGGAAGGCGGTCGTCCCGGCGATCCGGCGCAGCGGTGCCGGCGAGGTGGTGGCGGTGAGCTCGGCCAGCGGCCGCGCGGCGGAGTTCGCCGCGGACCTCGGCATCGAGCGCCACTACGCGAGCCACGAGGAGCTGCTTGCCGACCCGGACGTCGACGCCGTCTACGTCCCGCTGCCGAACACCGAGCACGCGCGGTGGTCGATCGCGGCCGCGCGGGCGGGCAAGCACGTCCTGTGCGAGAAGCCGATCGTCCAGGGCCTCGCCGAGCTCGACGCGGTCGAGGCGGCCGCCGCGGACGCGGGCGTCCAGCTGGCCGAGGCGTTCATGTACCGCCACCACCCGCAGCTGGCCCGGCTGCGGGAGCTGCTGGACTCCGGCGCGATCGGGCGGCTCGTCACCGTCGAGTCCTCCTTCCACTTCGTGCAGGGCCGCCAGGAGCCGCTCGACATCCGGCTGCGGCGCGACCTCGGTGGCGGGGCGCTCAACGACATCGGCTGCTACCCGGTGGACCTGCTCGGCTGGCTCACCGGCAGCGAGCCGGACGACGTGGGCGTCGTCGCGCACCGTGACGTGCCCGACGGCGCGAACACCCGGGTCGCGATCGCCGCCCGCTACGGGGAGCTCACCGCCAACCTCCACTGCTCCCTCGACGCGGCCTTCCGCGCGGATGCGCGCCTCCACGGCAGCGAGGGCACGATCCACCTGCCCGACGCCTTCCGCGCGGACGTCCGGGGCGGCACCGCCCGCATCGTCGTCGAGCGCGGGGAGGAGCGGACCGTCGTCGAGGTCGACGGCGACCAGTACGGCGCGCAGGTCGCGCACTTCGCCGAGCGGGTGCGCACGGGCACGCCCGACCCGGACGACGCCGCCCTCACCCGACGCACCGCCGCCACCCTGGAGCGCATCACAAAGGCCGCGTCCCTCTAACCGCCCCCCAGCCGTGGCGCCGAGAGCGGAGTTGTTGCCGCAACAAGTCCGCTCTCGGCGCAGAGGGGGTCAGTGCTCGACGGCGTCGATCTCTTCGGCGTCGACGATCCGGTAGGAGTAGCCCTGTTCGGCGAGGAACCGCTGCCGGTGGGCGGCGAACTCCTGGTCGACGGTGTCACGGGTGACGACGGTGTAGAAGTGCGCGGTCTTGCCGTCGGCCTTGGGTCGCAGCAGCCGCCCGAGCCGCTGCGCCTCCTCCTGCCGGGACCCGAAGGACCCGGAGACCTGGACGGCGACGGACGCCTCCGGCAGGTCGATGGAGAAGTTGGCGACCTTGGACACGACCAGCACCGGCAGCTCGCCGCCCCGGAACTGGGCGAAGAGCTGCTCTCGCTGGTTGACCGGCGTCGCACCGGTGATGAGCGGCGCGTCGAGGCGGTTGGACAGGTCCTCGAGCTGGTCGAGGTACTGGCCGATGACGAGCACCTGCTCGTCGGGGTGCCGGCGGACGATGTCCTCCACGACCCGCTCCTTGCCACCGGCGGTCGCGGCGAGGCGGTACCGCTCGTCGGGCTCGGCGGTGGCGTAGAGCATCCGGTCCCGATCCGGCAGGGTGAGCCGCACCTCGGTGCACTCGGCGGGCGCGATGTAGCCCTGTGCCTCGATGTCCTTCCACGGCGCGTCGTAGCGCTTGGGCCCGATGAGGGAGAAGACCTCGTCCTCACGGCCGTCCTCACGCACGAGCGTCGCGGTCAACCCGAGCCGCCGGCGTGCCTGCAGGTCCGCCGTCATCCGGAAGATCGGGGCGGGCAGGAGGTGGACCTCGTCGTAGACGATGAGGCCCCAGTCGCGGGCATCGAGCAGCTCGAGGTGAGGGTAGAGACCCTTCCGGCGCAGCGTGAGCACCTGGTAGGTCGCGATCGTCACCGGCCGCACCTCCTTGCGCGCCCCGGAGTACTCGCCGATCTCGTCCTCGGTGAGCGAGGTCCGCCGCAGCAGCTCGCTGCGCCACTGACGGGCGGAGACGGTGTTGGTGACGAGGATGAGCGTCGTCGTCGCGGACCGGGCCATCGCGCCCGCGCCGACGAGCGTCTTGCCGGCCCCGCACGGCAGGACGACGACGCCCGAGCCGCCGTGCCAGAAGCCCTCGACCGCCTCCTCCTGGTAGGGCCGCAGCGCCCAGTCGCCGGTGTCGAGCCTGATGTCGTGCGCCTCGCCGTCGACGTACCCCGCGAGGTCCTCCGCGGGCCAGCCGAGCTTGACCAGCGCCTGCTTGACCTGGCCGCGCGCGCTCGGGTGGACGACGACGCTCGCCCGGTCGAGCCGCTCGCCGACGAGGCCGGCCATCCGCTTGGAGCGCAGCACCTCCTCGAGGACCGCGACGTCCGTCGTCTCCAGCACGAGCCCGTGCGCCGGGTGGGAGACCAGGGTGAGCCGCCCGTAGCGGTCCATCGTCTCCGCGACGTCGACGAGGAGGGAGTGGGGGACGGGGTAGCGCGAGTAGTCGATGAGGGCGCTGACGACCTGCTCGGCGTCGTGCCCGGCCGCCCGCGCGTTCCACAGCCCCAGCGGGGTGAGCCGGTAGGTGTGGATGTGCTCCGGGGCGCGCTCGAGCTCGGCGAACGGGGCGATGGCGCGGCGCGCGTCGCGCGACCGCGGGTGGTCGACCTCGAGGAGCAGCGTCTTGTCGGACTGGACGATCAGGGGGCCGTCGGGCATCAGACCATTGTCGCGCGCGGGGCAGCCCAGGTCACGGTGAGCCTGGTCTCCCGTCAGGCGTCGCCGACCGCGCTGATGCGGTGGACGGCGACGACGAGCTCGGCCTCCCGGTCGAGGTCCCGCATCCGGACGCGACCACCCTCGACGCTCAGCGGCCGTACCCGGCGACGCTCGGGCTTGCCGCTCGCCCCGATGACGACGACGCGCACCGCGTTCCCGCCGTCCGCCGCCTCCCGCAGCGCGGCCACCGTGTGGACGGGGTCCGTGGCGGGCAGGTCGTCGCGCTGGGCCGCCCGCTCCTGGCCCGCGCGCATCCGGCCGACGAGTCGTTCGAGGTGGACGTCGTCGGGGCCCTGGACGTGGACCTCGCCCGCGCGCCGCACCCGCGGGACGGCGCGCACGGCGCGGCGCCCGGGACGGCCACCGAGAGCCGCGCCGGCGGGACCCTCGAGCACGGGTGACGCACCCGTCCCGCGCAGCGTCTCGAGCAGCTCCCCCGGTGAGGCGACGGTGACGAGCACGGTGGGTGCCAGCTCGCGCAGCGACAGCGCGGCCAGGCGGGGGTCGGTGACCAGCGCCCTCGTCGTGGCCTCGTCGGGGGTGCGGAGGTAGCTCGCCGCCCCGCCCACGCGCAGCTGGCCGTGCCGCCGGGCGGCGTCGCCCACGAGGTACTCCAGCGCCTGCGGCAGTGGGGTGCGGGAGGCGGCAGCGAGCCGGTCGAGGAGGACGGCAGGCTCGAGCCCGGCGTCGAGCGAGCGGCGGACGGACTCGGCGGTGAAGCGGACGGTGAGGGCGGCGCCCCGGCTCTCGACGTCGGCGACCTGGTCGAGCAGCTCGGACAGCTCGGCGCTCGGGCGGCCGGGCACGACGGCGGTGAGGTCACCCTGGACGAGGATCTCGTTGACCGGCTCCGGGAGGTCCGCGGCGAGCGCGGCGGCGACGTCGACCGGTGCCTCGGCGGAGGCGACCGCCCGGCCGGCGGAGCTCAGCGCACCGGCTCCGGTGAGGCCGAGCAGCTCGGCCTCGGCGAGCACGGCCGCGACGCTGGCCGCGGGTGGGGTGACGCGGGGCGCCTGCCAGCGCAGCACGGCGTGGACGTGCTCGGCGCCCGGTGCTGCCCCGGCGGGGAGGGAGGCGAGGATCGACAGCACCCGCCGCCGCAGCCGAGCCGCCCACCCGCGCTCGAGGCCGGGCCCGAGCGCCGCCCGCAGCCCGCCGCGCTCGTCCCGGGTGCCGACGAGCCACGGCATCCGGGCTGAGGTGACCCAGCCCTCGACGAGCAGTGCCCACCGGTCGGCGAGCTCGTCCTCGGTCCAGTCAGCGGCGAGCGAGGTGGGAGCGAGGACCGCGCGCTCGCCGTCGTCGTCGGGGGCCACGAGCCCGGCCATCGCCGCCAGCTCGACGACGGTCGCCACGTGCTCCGGCGAGGCGTCGAGGTCGGCGGCGAGCCGCCGCAGCTCGCGCACGCCCAGCCCGCCACCGCGGAGGGCGGGGACGGGGTCGAGCGACCACTGCCGCACGACGAGGCCGACGAGCCGCACGACCTCCTCGGCCGCGCGGGCGGACTCGGCGGCGACGACGGCGTCCGGCCGGGTGGGTGCGGTGGCCTGCGGCGGGCGGGGATGCGGCGACGGGTGGGTCCGCCCGCCGCGGGCGGCCAGCCCGGTCTCGAGGGGGAGGACCACCTGGGTGGCCCCGAGCCGCTGGAGGACGCCGTGGTCCAGCAGCCACCGGGTGCCGCCGGTGGGCTCCGGGCCGCCCGTCACGCCCACCGGTGTGCCGGAGGTGAGCGCCTCGAGCACCCGGACCGCGGCCGGCGGGGCGTCCGCCATGACGGCGTGGAGCTGCTCGGCGGTGACGACGGGGTCGTGGACGTCCTCCAGCGATGCCAGCGCGGGCCCGAGCCGCACCGGGTAGGGGCCGAGCGCCTCGTGCAGCGCGACCACCGGCCGACCCCCGACGACGAGGAGGAGCCGGTCGAGGTCGTCGTAGGCCACCTCGACGAGCCGGGCGTGATCGGGCTCGTCCGCGCCCATGGCCGGCAGCAGGTCGGCGACGGTCACGGGACCGAGGGCCCCCAGCGCGCAGACGGCCTCGGCGACCTCGAGGGTGTGCTGGTCGAGGGTTGCCAGCGCCCGCTCCACGGAGGGCCGGGAACACGCGCGGGCCGCCAGGGCGGTGAGGGTGGCCGGCGCGGGGACGGGCAGGTCCGGCCGCTCCCGCAGGAGCCGGACGAGCTCCGCGTCGGGCAGCCCGGCGAGCGTGGCGACGACGTCGGCGAGGCGGACGGCCGAGCTCACGCGCCACCGTCACGGCCGTCGGCCGCCCGAGGCAGGTCCGGGTTGCCCAGTGCGTGCCACACCTGCGCGCTGGGCAGCACGGCGCGCGGACCGGAGGGGTTGAGGACCAGTGCCTTGGCACGGTTCGCCAGCACGAGCTGGAGGATCGCGCCGACCGGCAGCCTGCGGACGCCGAAGGCGGTGTTGTACGCCGCCACCTCGGCCGGCGAGGTGAAGGCGAGGAGGACGGGCTTGTCGTCGTTCTGGTCCCGCACGAGCACGGGGCCGGTGCGGCCCTCGACCTCGGTGTGCGCGATGAACAGGGACGCGCCCGGCTCACCGAGCGCGGCGACGAGCTCCTGGGCGGAGTGCTCGCGGGCGAGCACGTCCTTGACCGCGGCGGCACTGGGGGCGGAGAGCGCGAAGTCGATCTCCTTGCGGCCGATCGCGCACGAGGGCCCGCCCGGGTCGACGATGAGCCACTGCAGCTCCTCGGCGCGCCGGAACAGCTCGAGCAGCCGCACGCCGGGCTGCGCGACACCGGTGACCCGCTCAGGCTGCTCCCCGCCGGCCTTCGAGCGGAACGCCACGAGCGCGTTGTTGTTCGTGAAGGCGCCCAGGGCCCGGGTGCTGTCCGGGGCGGTGAGGGTGATGAGGCGGAGCTCGGGCGTGCGGGAGCCGGGCTCCGGCAGCTGCGAGCCGGTCGCGTCGACGACGAGGCGCCCGCCGAGGACCTGGCGCAGCACGTGGAGCATGCGCTGGGGCGAGGGGTCGGCGGCGAACTCGGCGACGGCCGCGCGGACGGGCTCGTTGTCCGGCGGCGCGGGAGGCTCGGGCGGCGGTGCCACCTCCCCGAGGCGCGCGCTGTCGAGGACCACCTGGAGGTCGCCGGGGACCGAGCAGTAGTACAGGGCGAGCCGCCCGGAGTCGTCGAGGAGGTCGGCAGGCCGGGCCTCGGTGAGGAGGTGGATGCGCGCGTCGGGGACGGCGCCGGTCGACGCGCCGGGCCCCTGCTCCACGACGGCGAGCATCTGCCCGCTGTCCCGGGACTCCCCGTGCCGCACGATCCAGGTGCCCCGGTCGTCGACGAAGGGCAGCGGGACGCCGGCCGTCTCCAGCACGTCGAGCAGTCCCAGCGACCCGCCCAGGCGCAGCCGACGGCGGCCCGGGCGGGTGCCGTCGGGCAGGACGGGCCCGTCCCGGTCGACGACGACGTCGAGGACCTCCGGGCGGGGGAGCTCACCGACGTCCGGGGAGGCGCTGACGGCGACCGTCCCCGGGGCCGGTGGGGCCGTCGGGGCGGCGGCGGGCTCGGGGGTGTCCGCCGGCCCCGGGACTGCCAGGCCGGCGGCCTGGATCCGCTCGGCCATCCAGGACGGCACGGCGTCGGCCCGGCGCGGGTAGCGGGTGAGGTGGTGGACGAGGTCGGTGGCGTCGAGGGGTGTCTCCCCCTCCCGCCACGGGGTCGGTTCGACATCCCGGTTGAAGCGTCCCGTCACCGTGAACGAGGGGGTGGGCCAGCCGGTCGCGGCGAGCGAGACCGAGGCCTCGATCCAGGTGCCCTCACCGGGCCGTGCCCCGAGGTCCTGGAGCCGGCGGGCGATCGTGTGGGGCGGCTGGTCGGGCGTCAGCCGGCCCACCCTGGAGCGGCGCTCCTCCCCGCGCACCTCGATGACCCGGAAGGGGACCTCGTCGCGCAGCGGGCGCAGCTGGAGGTGCAGCCCGTCCCAGCCGGCGTCGGTCGGGAACTCGGTGACGACCCAGCGTGCGAGCGCCCCGAGGACCTCCTGCTGGACCGGGTCCGGTGGCTGCTGCGTCATGTGCTCGTCCTCCGCTCGCTGCGTGGGCCGCGTGCCCCCGGTCCCACGGTATAGCCCTCCGGCGGGCCGCGTTCGTCCGCAGCGGAGCGGCGCTCGCGGGCGGGCGGCGGCCGGTATCCTGGGGACGGCAGCGCGGCGTGTGCGCCGCCGCCCCCTGCACCACCGTCCAGAGAGGTCCTCACGTGCCCACCGGCAAGGTCAAGTGGTTCGACCCCGAACGTGGTTTCGGCTTCATCACCGCCGACGACGGCGCCCAGGTGTTCCTCCACACCTCGGCGCTGCCGGCGGACCACCCGAGCCCCAAGCCGGGGACGCGCGTCGACTTCGGCCTGGCCGACGGACGCAAGGGCCCGTCGGCGCTGTCCGTGCGGGTGCTCGACCCGGTCCCCTCGGTCGTGCGTGCCCAGCGGCGGCCCGCCGAGGACATGGTCCCGATCGTGGAGGACCTCATCCGCGAGCTCGACAGGATCTCCGGCGAGCTGCGCCGCGGCCGCTACCCCGAGCGGTCCCGCGGCACCAAGATCGCGCAGGTGCTCCGCGTGCTCGCCGACCAGTTCGACGCCTGAGCCCCGGACCCACGTAGGATCGAGCCGTGACCTCTGCTGTGCTCGTGCCCCGCGCTGCCCCGCCCCCCAAGGAAGCGGTGCTCGCCGGGGCCGTCGACCTCGCCCGCGAGGTCATCGTCGACGACGTCGGAGCCACCCAGGTGGGCGAGCACGCCGGCTACGTCGTCGAGGGCCCGCGCGTCCTGACCCACGTCTTCGAGTCCCGCACGCCCGGGTACCGCGGCTGGTACTGGGCCGTGACGCTCGCCCGCCCGCCGCGCGCCCGCACGCCCACCGTCGTCGAGGTCAACCACCTGCCGGGCGAGCAGGCCGTCCTCGCCCCCGGCTGGGTGCCCTGGGCCGACCGGCTCCAGCCCAGTGACGTCGGCCCCACCGACGAGCTGCCCTACGTCGGTGAGGACGAGCGGCTGGCCGCCGGCTACGAGGCCAGCGGTGAGGACGCCGACCAGCTCGGGCCCGAGCTCGCCTACGAGGTGGGGCTGGGCCGTGAGCGCGTGCTCTCCGCCGAGGGCCGCAGCCAGGCGGCGACCCGGTGGTACGAGGGGGACCGCGGCCCGACCGCGCCCAGTGCGCGCGCCGCCGGCGAACCGTGCTCGACGTGCGCCTTCTTCCTGCCCCTCGCCGGATCGCTGCGCCAGGTCTTCGGTGTGTGCGCCAACGAGTGGTCCCCGGACGACGGCGCTGTCGTGAGCCTGGACCACGGCTGCGGCGCGCACTCCGAGACCGGTGAGCGCAAGCGCCCGAGCATCTGGAACCCGCCGGCCCCGGTCATCGACGAGCTCGACCTCGAGGTCGTCGCCCTCGAGCGGTCCCGGGCCACCACCCCGGACCGCGGCGGGGACGAGGTCACCCCGGAAGGGTCGTGACCGCCCGCGGTACCGACCGGCCGTGTCACGCGGGGGACCGCGAGCGAGCGGGAGCGGTGTGAGCCGCGAGCGCATGTTCCCGCTGCGCACGGTGGTGCTCGGCGCCTTCGTGCCCTCGCTCGTCTTCGAGATCGGCATCGGCGCGATGCTGCCGATCGTCGCGATCACCGCGACGGGCCTGGGGGCGTCGCTCGCGATGGCGGGCGTCATGGCGGCGCTCGTCCCCGTCGGCCAGCTGCTCGCCGACGTCCCGGCAGGGGCGCTGGCCGCCCGGGTCGGTGACCGCCGGGCGATGCTTCTCGCCGGAGCGGTCGCGGCGGTCGGGTTCATCGGCTGCGCGCTGGCTCCCGGGCTCCCGATGCTCGCGGTGAGCGTGCTCCTCATCGGCGCGGCGAGCGCCGTGTTCAACCTCGCGCGACACGCCTACCTCACCGAGATCACCCCGCCGCTGCGTCGGGCGCGGGTGCTGTCAACCCTCGCCGGGGTGCACCGCATCGGGCTGTTCGTCGGGCCCTTCGCCGGTGCCGCCGTCATCCACGGCGGCGACGTGCAGACCGCGTACTGGCTCGCCCTGGGCACCTCGCTGGCCGCGACCGTCCTCATCGCCGCGGTGCCACCGGAGCGGCGGGTCGCGACCTCGGGGCCGCGGGCGCCGGCACGGTCGATGCGGTCGGTGCTGATCGAGCACCGGCGGGTCTTCACGACGCTCGGTGTGGCCGTCCTCCTGGTCGGTGCGGTCCGTGGTGCCCGGCAGACCGTCCTCCCGCTGTGGGGCGAGCACCTCGGCCTCGACCCTGCGGTCACCAGCGTCATCTTCGGGGTCGCGGGGGCAGCCGACATGCTGCTCTTCTACCCGGCGGGCAAGGTGATGGACGCGCTCGGACGCCTGTGGATCGGTGTCCCGGCAATGCTCACCATGGGCGTGGCCCTCGCGCTGCTCCCGTTCGCGACGACGGTGGCCGCGGTGACGTGGGTGGCGGTGCTGCTCGGGCTGGGCAACGGGATGAGCTCGGGGATCCTCATGACCCTCGGTGCCGACACCGCGCCCGAGGGCGAGCGGTCCCAGTTTCTCGGGATCTGGCGCATGTTCCAGGACGGCGGCGCGGCGGTCGGACCGCTCGTCGTCGCCGGCGGGGCGGCACTCGGGTCGCTCGCGGCCGGCATCTGGGTGATGGGCGGCGGCGGCCTCGTCGCGGCGGCCGGGCTGAGCCGCTCGGTGCCCCGCTGGTCGGTGCACGCCAACCGCACCACCCGCCGCCGCGCGGGCCTGTGACCGCCGCTAGGACCGCGTGACCTCCGTGCGCACCCACCGGTCGTCGTCGGGCCGGACCTCGTGGACACCGCCGACGAGCTCGACCCGTGCCTCGGTCTCCCGCTCCGCGCAGCTCGGCCCGACCCACAGCTCGACGGCGCCGGGCTCGACCACCCGGCACATCCGCCGGTCGCTGAAGGCGAGCCGCGTCGTCGGGACCGCGAAGTGGACGGTCACCTCCTCACCCGGCTCGAGGTCGACGCGGCAGTAGCCCATGAGCTGGGCGACGGGTCGCGTCACGGAGGCCGCGACGTCCCGGGCGTAGAGCTGGACGACGTCGCTGCCCGCCCGGGTGCCGGTGTTGCGGACGCGGACCGTCAGCTCGATGGCCTCGGACGTGGCCACCTCGGTGGTGGCCGGTGTGAGCGCCGAGTGCGTGAACGTCGTGTAGCTCAGGCCGTGCCCGAAGGGCAGCACGGGCGTGGGGTCGAGATTGCTCGTCTCCGAGGGCCCGGCGAGCCGGGCGTGCAGGTAGGACGACGGCTGGGAGCCGGCCGAGCGCGGCAGGCTCACGGGCAGGCGCCCGGAGGGGTTGACGCGCCCCGTGAGGACGTCGGCGAGGGCGGCCGCGCCCTCCTCACCGGGGAAGAAGCCCTGGACGACGGCGGAGCAGCGCTCCAGCGCCCAGTCCAGGACGTAGGGACGACCGGTGAGCAGCACGAGCACGACCGGTGTCCCGGTGGCCAGCACCGCCTCGACGAGCTCCCGCTGGACGCCGGGCAGCTCGAGGTCGTCACGGTCACAGCCCTCGCCGACCGTCCCGCGGCCGAAGAGCCCGGACTGGTCACCGACGACGACGACGGCGAGGTCCGCATCCTCGGCCCTGGCCACCGCGTCGGCGATGCCGCTGCGGTCGTCGTCGTCGACGGCGCAGCCCGCCGCGTAGGTCACCGACGGGAACTCAGAGCGGAGCGCGTCGAGCACCGACGGCGCCTCGATCCCCGGCTCGGTGCCCGGGTGCTGGGGGATGACGTGGTTGACGAAGGAGTAGCAGCCGAACAGTGCGGGGGACCGGTCGGCGTTCGGGCCGACGACGGCGACCCGCCCCGGCGCGACGAGCGGCAGCGTCCCGTCGTTCGAGAGCAGCACCAGCGACCGCTCGGCGAGCCGGCGGGCGAGCTCGCGGTGCGCGGTGGGATCGAGGTCGACCGCACCGTCGAGGTCGGCGGAGAAGTCCTCGTCGAGCAGCCCGAGCTCCTCCTTCTGCCGCAGGATGCGCAGCACGGCACGGTCGACGAGCTCGATGGGTGTGCGCCCGTCCTCCACCCGCTCCCGGAGGGGGGTGAGGTAGGCGTTGCCGGTGGGGAGCTCGACGTCGATGCCCGCGGCGAGGGCCTGCTCGGCCGCCTCGCCCAGGTCCGCGGCCACCCCGTGCAGGAGGTGCAGGAAGGCGACACCGAAGTAGTCGGCGACGACGGTGCCGTCGAAGCCCCACTGCTCCCGGAGGAGCTCGGTGAGCAGCTCGGGGTCCGCGGCGACCGGGACGCCGTCGATCTCGCTGTAGGAGTGCATGACCGAGCGGGCGTCACCGTCACGCAGGGCCATCTCGAACGGCGGGAGGAGCACGTCGGCCACCTCGCGCGGACCGGCGTGCACCGGGGCGAGGTTGCGGCCGGCCTGCGAGGCGGAGTACCCGACGAAGTGCTTGAGCGTCGCGTGGACGCCGGCGCTCTGCAGACCACGCACGTAGGCGGTCCCGACGGTGCCGACGAGGTAGGGGTCCTCACCGATGCACTCCTCGACCCGTCCCCACCGCGGGTCACGCACGACGTCGAGCACCGGGGCCAGCCCCTGGTGCACGCCGAGGGCCGCCATCGAGGAGCCGATCGCGGCGCCCATCTGCTCGACGAGCGCGGGGTCGAAGGCCGCACCCCACGCGAGCGGGGTGGGGAAGGTGGTCGCGCGCCACGCGGCGAGCCCGGTGAGGCACTCCTCGTGCGCGATCGCGGGGATGCCCAGGCGGGTGTTCTCCACCAGCCACCGCTGCGACTCGCGCAGCGCCCTGCGACCGGCCTCGGGCTCCACGGGGCGGGTGCCGAAGACGCGGGTGAGGTGCCCCAGGCCGTGCCGTGCGAACTGGGTGAAGCTCGGCTGGTCGTCGAGCATGGCGTCCTGCAGCGGCGCGACGACCTCGCCGTCACTGCCGGCGCCGACCCACAGCCCGACGACCTGCGCGAGCTTCTCGTCGAGGGTCATCTGCTCGAGCAGCTCCCGGACGCGGGCGCTGGCCGGGGCCTCGGGGTGCGGCACGGCGCCGTTGGTCCCGACGGCGGGGCGCGTGCCCTGCCGGACAGGGGCGATGTCAGTCACTGGTCGTCCTTCGTTCGGTGGTCCGGCCCGACGGGGCCGAGGTGGTTCTGGCGTGCTCAGCCCTTGACGGCGCCCTGGAGGCCGCTGACGATGCGCTTCTCCATGGCGAGGAAGAAGACGAGGGCGGGAACCATCGCCAGGGAGGTGAAGGCCAGCACGCCGGCGGTGTCCTGGGCGTGCTCGGTGGAGAAGCTCGCGACGCCGAGGGGCAGGGTCTGGGAGGCCGGGTCGCTGAGCACGAGCAGAGGCAGCAGGTAGGCGTTCCACGAGGCGACGAAGGCGAGCACGCCCACGGTCACCATGGCCGGGCCGGAGAGCGGCAGCAGGATCCGCCAGAAGAAGCCGATCCTGCTCGCGCCGTCGAGGAGCGCGGCCTCCTCGAGCTCCTTGGGGAGCGCCATGAGGAATGGCCGCAGGATGACGACCGTCATCGGCAGCGCGAAGGCCGCCTGCGGCAACGCCACACCCCACACGCTGTTCGTCAGACCCAGGTCCCGCACCATGAGGAACAGCGGGATGATCGCGACCGTCAGCGGGAAGAGCAGCCCGAGCACGAAGACGAGGAAGAGCGCCTCGCGGCCCTTGAAGCTGTACCGGGCCAGCGGGTAGGCGGCCATGATGCCGAAGACTGCGACGACCGTCGTCGTGATGAGTGCGACGATCGTGGAGTTGAGCGCGAAGCGCCAGAAGCTCGACGAGGTGATGACGTTCGCGTAGTTCGACAGCACCCACGGGTCGGGCAGGCTCACCGGGTCCGCCGCGAGCTGGGCGTTGCTGCGGAACCCGCCCAGGACGGCGTACACGACGGGGGCGAGGGTGACCGCGGCGACGACGAGCGCGATGGCGTAGACCAGCGGGTTGCCGCGGCCGAAGCTGTTGCTCCGGCGTCGGCGTGGCTCGACGGCGGTGGGACGGGTGACGGGAACCACCGGGACGGTCATCGGGCCACCTTCCGTGCGGTGCGCGGCGCGTCGACGGTGTCACGCCGCAGGATGAGGCGCTGGTAGGTGAGCGCCAGGACGAGGGAGATGACGAACAGCAGCACGGCGACGGCGGACGCGTAGCCGTACAGGCTGCGGTTGGTCCCCTGGTTGATGAGGTAGATCGCCATGGTCACGGTGGAGTTGGCGGGTCCGCCCTTGGTGAGGATCCAGACCATGTCGAAGAGCTGGAGCGAGCCGATCATCGACAGGAAGCCCCACGTGCGGATGGTCGGCCCGAGCAGGGGGATCGTGATCCGGCGCTGGACCTGCCACCAGGAGGCGCCGTCGATCTGCGCGGCCTCGTAGAGCTCGGGCGGGACGCCCTGCAGCCCCGCGAGGAACAGGATCACGGCGAGGCCGAGGTACTTCCAGGTGAGGACGACCATGACGGTGTAGAGCGCGATGTCGGGGTTCCCGAGCCAGACCTGGACGAGCCCGCCGAGCCCGACGGCCTCGAGGGCGGCGTCGACCGGCCCGCTCGGCTGCAGGAGCATGAACCACACGACGCCGGCGACGACCTCGGCCAGCACGTAGGGCACGAACACGACGATCCGCATCGCCGTGCGGCCCCACATCTCCCGGTTGAGCAGGAGGGCGACGCCGAGGCCGAGCGGCAGCTGGATGAGGATGGACAGCACGACGATCGTCAGGTTGTGCATGACGGCGTCGGTGAAGACCTGGTCCTGCAGCGCGCGTGCGTAGTTGGCGAAGCCGACGAAGTCGTCGAGCGGGCCGAGCCCGTTCCAGCTGAAGACCGAGTACCGCACCGCCTGGGCGATGGGCACCACGACGAAGGCGGCGAAGAGCGCCAGGGCGGGGGTCACGAAGAAGGCGATCTCCAGGCGCTTGCGGAGCTGCGTCGAGACCGTGCGGCCGGAGCGCCGCCCTACCCCGCCCCCGGGAGCCGGCCGCGTCGTGGCGCGGCCGGCGTCCCGGTTCTCCGGCAGGGTGGCAGTGTCGGCGCCCGCGCCCGTGGGACGGGGGTTCGCGTCGTCTGCCACTGTCACTACCCCAGGTCTGCCGCGGCCTGGGTGGCGTCCACGATGCCCTGCGCCGAGGACTCCCCGGCGAAGACCAGGGCGATCTCGTCGTTCATCGCGCCGCCGACGTTCTCACCGAAGGCGGTGTCGAAGTACAGCTGGACGAAGGGCGCCTGGTCACGGAAGGTGAGGAGGTCCGCCAGGGCCGGGTCGGACACGGAGTCGACCGCGGCCGGGTTGGTCGGCAGGCCCATGTCGTTCTCGGCGAAGGTCTTCTGGACCTCGTCGCTGAGGAGGTAGGTGATGAAGTCGACGCAGGCGTCGGGGGCGTCGTTGGAGCACGCCCACGCGTCGCCGCCACCCAGTGCGGCCTCTGGGTCGCCCTCACCGCCCTCGACGGCGGGGAAGGGGAACCAGCCGGTGTCCTCGCCGAGACCCTCGTTGTCCTCCGTCAGGCCCTGCATGACGCCGGGCTCCCAGTGGCCGGCGAGCTCCATGGCGACGCGTCCGGTGGCGAGCAGCCCGGATGCGCTCGTGGGGCCGGTCTGGGCGGGGGTGGCGAGGAAGCCGGTGTTGAACGGCTCCGCGGCGATGAGCTCCTCGAGGTCCTCACCGGCCGCGACGAAGCACGGGTCGGAGAAGTCGAGGCTGTTCACGGCGTCGGTGAGCACGTCCTGGCTGCACTGGCGCAGCGCGAAGTAGTACCAGTAGTGCGCGGCCGGCCACTTGTCACCGGCACCGACCGAGATCGGCTCCACGCCGGCGGCCTTGAGGGTGTCGACGACCTCGTAGAACTCCTCCATCGTCGCCGGAGGCTCGGTGATGCCTGCCTCCTCGAAGATCGACTTGTTGTACCAGAAGCCGACGACACCGACGGAGAACGGCAGGGCGTACACGCTGCCCTCGTTGGTCCAGCCGTCGACCGACGAACCGAGCTTCTCGATCGTGTCAGCGGCGACCTCCGTGAGGTCCATGGTGAGCCCGGCCTCGACGTGCGAGGCCAGCTCGCCGCCACCGCGCTCCATGTAGACGTCGGGGGTGTCCCCGGTCTGGAAGGCGGCGTCGAGGCGGGTGAGCATGTCCTCGTGGGCCAGGGGCGTGATCTCGATGGTGACGCCGGGGTTGGCGTCCTCGAAGTCCGCGGCCACCTGCTCGTAGACGCTCACGCCGGGTTCGTTGTTGGAGTTGTGCCACCAGGTGAGGGTGACGTCGTCGCCGTTCTGGCCGTCACCACCACCCGTGTCGTCGGTGGCGTCGCCGTCGCCGCACGCGGCGAGGAGGAGGGCGGCGCTCATACCGAGCGCGGTCAGGCTGACTGCTCGTCTGCGAGGCATGTGTCTTTCCTTCAGTCGTCGTCGACGGGGTGGGGCAAGCCTGGCAGGACGACACAGAGCGTGTCAATCGTTATCGATAACGTTTTCGACACGCTAGGCTCATGGTGTGAACGGACGGGTGACCATCAATGACGTGGCGCGCAACGCGGGCGTCTCGGTGGCGACCGTGTCCAAGGTGATCAACGGGCGCTACGGCGTCGCGGCCGCGACGAGCGAGCGCGTGCAGGAGGTCATCTCCGACCTCGGGTACGAGTCCTCCCTCGTGGCCCGGAGCCTGCGCAGCCTCCGCACCAACGTCATCGGGATCCTCGTCGCCGAGTTCGAGCCGTTCAGCACCGAGATCCTCAAGGGCGCGTCGAGGGCCGTGGCGGGGACGGGCTACGACCTCCTGGCGTACTCCGGGTCCGCGCACAGCGGCGGCGACGTCGGGTGGGAGAGGCGGTCCCTGTCGCGGCTCAGCGGCACCCTCATCGACGGCGCCGTCATCGTGACCCCGACCGTCGTCGAGGTGCGGGACAACGTCCCCGTCGTCGCGATCGACCCGCACAAGGGACCGACCGGCATCGCCACGGTGGACGCCGACAACGACGCCGGCGCGGTCCTCGCCACCGAGCACCTCATCAGGCTCGGGCACCGCCGCATCGCCTTCCTCGGCGGGCGGGCGGACCTGGAGAGCTCCCGTCTGCGCGAGGAGGGCTTCCGGGGCGCGATGGCTGCCGCGGGCCTCCCGGTCGACCCGGCGCTCGTCCGGGTCGGCGGGTACCGCCGCGAGGAGGCCGACCAGCCGGCGCACGACCTCCTGTCCCTGCCGGAGCCGCCCACCGCCGTGTTCGCGGCCAACGACCTCATGGCGATCGCGACGATCGACGCGGCGCGGGACGTCGGCCTACGGGTCCCGGAGGACCTCTCGGTGGTCGGCTTCGACGACGTCCCCGAGGCCGTGGCCGCGACCCCGCCGTTGACGACGGTCGCGCAGCCGATCCAGCGGATGGGTGTCGAGGCCATCGGGCTGCTCGTCCAGCTCATCGCGGGCACCGAGGTCACCACCGAGCACATCCGGCTCCCCACCCGGCTCGTCGAACGAGGCAGTACCGGCCCGGTGTCCTGACGTCCACCACTCCGGCGCCGGCGCCCGGCGCCCCGGTGCCGCCAGCCGGATTGTGCGCAGCTCGCAGCGGGTCGGCAGCGTGCCGCTTCGACCTGCCGCGACGACTGGGTCACCCCGCCCGCGTGCTGGTGTGCGTGACGGGGCGATGTCAGTGCCCGCTTGTAGCGTGGATCACATGGACGGGACGAGCGGACGCACGAGGCAGGGCGGGCACCTCCCCGCGCCCGTCTCGGTGCCGGAGCTCGCCGAGTGGCGGGCCGCGCTCGCGGGCGTGGACCGCGACGTGTCGGATGCGGAACGGATCGACCAGCTCCGTGCGCTGGAGGAGCTGAAGTCGGCGGCCTGCGCCGCCCAGGCACGCATCGCGGTCGACCTGGACGACTCGCAGCGACGCGAGCAGCGCGCGGCCGGTGTCCGGCCGGAGCGTCTCGGGCAGGGGGTGGGGAGCCAGGTCGCCCTGGCCCGGCGGGAGTCCCCGCACCGCGGCGGCCGCCTCCTCGGTCTGGGCAAGGCCCTGGTGGGGGAGATGCCGCACACCTACCAGGCGCTCCGCTCGGGTGCACTGAGCGAGTGGCGCGCCTGCCTGCTCGTGCGGGAGTCGGCGTGCCTGTCGGTCGCGGACCGGTCGGCGTTCGACGCGGAGCTGGCAGCCGACCCCACCCTGTTCGAGGGTGTGGGGGACCGGGAGCTGGTGGCGCGGGCGAAGCGGGTGGCCTACCGGCTCGATGCGGCAGCACTCGTGCGCCGCGCCGCGCACGCGGAGTCCGAGCGGTGCGTCAGCCTGCGCCCGGCTCCCGACACGATGAGCTACCTCACCGGGCTGCTGCCGGTCGCCCAGGGGGTGGCGGTGCTCGCGGCGCTGCGGCAGGCGGCCGACACGGCGCGATCACAGGGTGACGGACGCAGCCGGGGCCAGGTCATGGCCGACACGCTGGTCGAGCGCGTCACCGGACAGGGCGCCACCGCGAGCGTGCCCGTCGAGATCCAGCTGGTGATGACCGACCGCACCCTGCTCGCTGGTGACGACGAACCCGCCCACGTCAACGGCTACGGGACCGTGCCGGCCGGCTGGGCGCGGCGGCTCGTCGACCAACGCCTCGGCGAGGGCGGGGGACGTCGGGAACGGCTGTGGCTGCGCAGGCTGTACACCTCACCGTCCAGCGGCCAGCTGGTGGCGATGGACTCCCGGCGCCGCACGGTCCCACCCGGGCTGAGGCGGTTCGTCGTCGCGCGGGACCAGACGTGCCGCACGCCCTGGTGCGACGCGCCGATCCGGCACATCGACCACGTCACGCCGTACAGCCAGAGCGGGACCACCAGTGCGGAGGACCTCCAGGGCTACTGCGAGGCGTGCAACTACGCGAAGCAGGCTCCCGGGTGGCGCAGCAGAGCGGGCCCGGACGCGCTCGAGCCCGCCGACGGCGCGCAGCAGCACGGGCACGTCGTACGGACGACCACGCCCACCGGGCACCGGTACGACTCCGCCGCGCCCGCCCTGCCCGGTCACCGCAGGACCCCGGGCCGGTCCGGGGGCCGGCGCGACGACAGTCCGGTCGAGCGTCAGATGGCTCGCTACCTGGCTGCCTAGCGTTCCACGACCTCGCGCAGCGGCTCGCCCGCCACGAAGGCCCCAAGGTTGTGGGAGACGAGGGCGTCCGCACCGACGGGCCTGCCCCCGGCCGCGTGCGGCGAGATGAGCAGGTTCGGCGCGTCCCACAGCGGGGAGTCGGCCGGTAGCGGCTCCACCTGGGTGACGTCGAGAGCGGCGCCCCCGATCGACCCGTCGGTGAGCGCTGCGACGAGCGCGTCCTCGTCCACCGTCGCACCCCGGCCGACGTTGACCACCCAGGCGTGCTCGGGCAGCAGGTCCAGCCGCCGCGCGTCCAGCGCCTTCTCGGTCTCCGGCAGCCCGGGGATGAGCATGATGAGCACGTCCGCCTGCGGGAGCTCGGCGTCGATGTCGTCGGTCACCGCGACACCGTCCCGTTCACCGGCGCTGCGCGCCACGCCCCGGACGTCCGCGCCCAGCGCCGTGAGGTATGGCGCCAGCGTGCGGGCGATCGAACCGAACCCCCAGACGACCACGCGTGCGCCGAGGAGGGTGGTGAGCCTCCCCGGGGGGTGGAGCGGCTGCGGTCCGCCGATCTCCCCGGCCCAGCGGTGCTCGTCCTTGGCGTGCACCATGACGTCGACCCGTCGGATGCCGGCGAGCAGGAGGGTCAGCGTGTGCTCGGCGACGGTGACGTCGTGCAGGCCGCGTCCGCAGGTGACGAGCACGTCCGAGGGGAACCCGGCGGCGAGCACCGCGTCCGGTCCCGCGGCGAGCGTCTGCACCCAGCGCAGGCGAGTCAGCCGGGGCACCTCGGCCCGCAGCTGCTCGGCGCCCTGACCCCAGGTCACCAGGACCTCGGCGTCGGTGTGCTCCTCGGGCACGGGCGCTGCGACGTCGAAGACGACGGTCTCCACACCCGGCGGTGCGGCAACCTCGAGCGGCACGTTGTCGGGGAGCAGCACCTTCATCCCGGCTCGACCTCCGAGCGGGCGCCGGCCTCGCGCTCCCGCTCGCGGCGCACCGCACGACGGTGCTGCGGCACGGCCCAGGCGAGCGCCAGCACGCCGATGCCGATCCCGGTCAGACAGATCTGCACGACGCCGTCCAGCCCGTACCCCATCGCCCGGAGGACGAGGACCACGGCAAGGCCGAGGATCCAGAGGACGATCCCGATGAGGAACATCGTCACGGTGTTGACGCGCATCGGAGGCAGGTCCTCGGAGCGGGTCTCCGGAATGTGCATGGCTCCGATGGTAAGCGTCCCCGACGGCGCCGGGGCGTCGGTCGCCGTGCGTGCCGGTGCGAGGCAGGGTGCCTGCCAGGACGTGGAAGGGGTCACCGGTCGGCGCAGGGTTCTGGCACCATTCGCCTCATGTCCACACCCGCGTCGGTCCGCGCACAAGACCGCAGTTGGCTCGATCGTCGATTTCAGATCAGCGAACGGGGGTCAACCGTCGGACGCGAGATCCGCGGAGGCATCGTCACGTTCTTCACGATGTCCTACATCCTCGTGCTCAACCCGCTCATCCTGTCCACCCCGGACAGCACCGGCGCCTTCCTCGGCGGCGGTACGGACGGCCCGAACTTCGCGGCCGTCGCCGCGGGCACTGCGCTGGTCGCCGGGCTCATGTCGATCCTCATGGGCGCTGCGGCGAACTTCCCACTGGCGCTCGCTGCCGGACTGGGCCTCAACGCCGTCGTCGCCTACACCCTCGTCGGCCTGCCGGGCATGACGTGGGCGGACGCCATGGGCATCGTCGTGGTCGAGGGCATCGTCATCCTCCTCCTCGTCGTCTCCGGACTGCGCGAGGCGGTCTTCCGCGCGGTTCCGCAGCAGCTCAAGGTCGCGATCTCGGTCGGCATCGGGCTGTTCATCGCCCTGGTCGGACTCGTCAACGCCGGCATCGTCCGTGCGGCGGAGGGCACGCCGCTCCAGCTCGGCTTCAACGGGTCGATCGTCGGCTGGCCGGCGGTCGTGTTCGTCGTCGGGCTCTTCCTCATCCTCGTGCTCATGGTGAAGAGGGTCCGCGGGGCCATCCTCATCGGGGTGATCGTGGCGACCGTGCTCGCCGGGATCATCGAGGCGGTCGCACAGGTCGGCCCGATCAGCGACGACAACGTCGGCGGGTGGGGCCTGACGGTGCCCGCGATCGAGGGGTCGGTCTTCTCGGTCCCCGAGCTGTCCACCGTGGGCCAGTTCTCCCTGTTCGGTGCCTTCGGGAAGATCGGGGCCGTTGCGGCGATCCTGCTCATCTTCTCGCTCATGCTCGCCGACTTCTTCGACACGATGGGCACGATGGTGGCCGTCGGGGCCGAGGGGAAGCTCCTCGACGCGGAGGGCAACCCGCCCCGCACCCGTGCCATCCTCGTCGTCGACTCGATCGCTGCGGCCGCCGGAGGTGCGGCGGGCGTGTCGTCCAACACGAGCTACATCGAGTCGGCCGCGGGAGTCGGTGAGGGCGGCCGCACGGGCCTCACGTCGATCGTCACCGGGATCGCGTTCCTGCTGTCGGTGTTCCTCGCGCCACTCGCCCAGTTCGTGCCCTACGAGGCAGCGACCCCTGCCCTCGTCGTCGTCGGCTTCCTCATGATGCAGCAGGTCACCGACATCGACTGGCGGGACATGGGCATCGCCGTCCCGGCGTTCCTCACGATCGTCCTCATGCCCTTCACCTACTCCATCACTGCGGGAATCGGCGCCGGCTTCATCGCCTACGTCGTCCTGTCCGCGGTGAAGAAGGGCGGGGCCCGCCAGGTGCACTGGCTCATGTGGATTGTCGCTGCGCTGTTCGTCGTCTACTTCACCATCGGTCCGATCCAGGACGCCCTGGGCATCTGAGGCGTCACCGCCCGGCGGAGGACCGCCTCACCGTGCCGGCGCGAGATGGGCCAGCACTGCCGTCACCGCCGCCTCGGTCCCGGTGCGCAGGGTGGGCTGCATGGCCGGGCCGAAGCCCGGGTTGTGGTTCGGCACGACCCGCTGGTCCGGTGTGAACCCACCGAAGCCCCAGTAGCAGGACGGGGCGCCGAAGGCGTCGGGGATGGTGCTGAAGTCCTCCGAGGCGGCGACCGGCTCCAAGGTCCTGACACGGGCGGCGCCGAAGTGCTCGACGAAGGCCGCCGTGACGGTCGCCGTGACGGCGTCGTCGTTGCGGGTGAGGGGGTACCGGTCGACCACCTCGACGTCGGGCGGCCGGGGCGAGTCCGAGGCCACGCACTCCGCCCGGACGATGCGCTCGATCGCGGCGAGGAGCCCTTCCAGGACCGCGGGGTCGTAGGCACGGACGTTGATCAGCAGCTCGGCGCGGTCGGGAATGATGTTGGCCTTCGTGCCGGCCCTGAGGCTGCCGACCGTCACGACCGCGAACCGGTCCGGCGCGACCTCCCGGGCGACGACACCCTGCAGCCGCATGACGATCGCCGAGGCGAGCACCACCGGGTCCACCCCGAGGTGCGGCATCGCGCCGTGGGACCCCTTCCCGTGCACGGTCACCCTCAGGCTCGCCGCCGTGGACAGCACGGGCCCCGGGGCGGTGGCCACCTTACCCGCCGCAGGAGCGGTGAGGACGTGCTGGGCGAGGGCGACGTCCGGTCGCGGCACCTTGTCGACCAGCCCGTCGTCGACCATCGCCCGCGCACCCTGCGCCGTCTCCTCCCCGGGTTGGAACAGCGCGACGTACGTGCCGCCCCACGCGTCCCGCCCCTGTGCGAGCAGCGCCGCCGTGCCCAGTCCCGCCGCGACGTGGAGGTCGTGCCCGCACGCGTGCATGACACCGGGGACCTCCGACCGGTAGGGGAGCCCGGTGTCCTCCTCCACGGGCAGGGCGTCCATGTCGGCACGGAACAGGACGGTCGGCCCCTGCCCGTTCTCCAGGACGCCGACGACGCCACCGCCGATCTGCTGGACCGCGTACCCGAGCGCCGACAGCCGCCGGCTCACCTCGGCGGCCGTCTCCACCTCCTGCATCGACAGCTCCGGGTGGCGGTGGAGGTGCGCGTAGAGCTCCTCCTGCCAGCCGGTGATGCCGTCGATGCCGGCGAGGACGTCGTCCGCCGTGCCCATCGGTCCTCCCTCGTGTCCGCGTGCCGACCATCATCGACCGGCGGGGGAGGTGGTGTCCTGCTGGGGGCTTCAGCCCCAGAGGCGCTGCGTGGCCAGCTCCGCGCCGGCCGCCAGCGTCTCGAGCTTGGCCCACGCGATCTGCGGGTGGATCCGCCCGCCGAGCCCGCAGTCCGTCGAGGCGATGACCCGCTCCCGGCCGACCCCGGCCACGAACCGCTCGATGCGGTCGGCGACGAGCTCGGGGTGCTCGACGACGTTCGTCGCGTGGGAGACCACACCCGGCAGGATGAGCCTGCCCTCGGGCAGCTCGACGTCCTGCCAGACCTTCCACTCGTGCTCGTGACGGACGTTGCCGGCCTCGAAGGAGTAGGCGCCGGCGTTGATCTGCAGCATCGTCCCGACGATGTCGGCCATCGCGATGTCGGTGGTGTGCGGACCGTGCCAGCTGCCCCAGCAGAGGTGGAAGCGGATCCGGTCCTCCGGCAGGTCGCGCAGCGCGTAGTTCAGCGCCTCGACCCGGAGCCGGGTGAACGCCGCGTAGTCCTCGACGCTCGGCTCGGGGGTGATCTGGTCGAAGTTCTCCGCGATCGAGGGGTCGTCGATCTGCAGGACGAGCCCGGCGTCGATGATCGCCCGGTACTCCTCCCGCAGCACGTCGGCCCACGCGTAGACGAACTCCTCCTCGGTCGCGTAGTACCGGTTGGTGATGCGAGAGGCGCTGCCGGGGGACAGCGCGGTGAGGAAGCCCTCGGAGGCGCCGCTGCGCTCGAGAGCCGCCCGGAGGTTGGCGATGTCGGCGGCGATCGCGTCCTGGCCGGTGTAGCTGAGTGGTCCGGTGCAGGAGGGGAAGGGGCTGGCCTTCGGGTCGCCGGTGAAGATCCCGGACGTCGGGTCGGCGTAGGCCTCGGCGAAACGCTGCCGGTCCCGGCGGTGGAGGAAGCCGGTGAGCCGGGTGTCACCCGGGGCGGACTGCACCTCCGCCGTCGCCCACGACGCGTCGTCGATGATCTCCAGCCCACCGGTGCGCTGGAAGGAGTAGGACCACCACGCGCCGTAGTCGACGGGCGAGCTCATCGCCTTGCCGTACTCACCGTCCCCGACGACGTCGACGCCGGCGTCCAGCTGTCGCCGGACGAGGCCGGTCACCTCCCCGGCCAGCAGCTCGGCGAAGCCCTCGGGTGCCTGACCCTGCTGCCGGGCGGCGTTGGCCTCCAGCAGGGCGGCCGTGCGCGGCAGGCTGCCGGCATGGGTGGTGAGGATGCGGTCGGAGCTCGAGCGCACGGACGTACCTCCGGTTCGTGGTGGTCGGACGCACCCATGCTCGCACCCGGCGCGCGACCGGCACCCGACCGTCCGCAGGGCAGGCGTCCCGGCTGCGGGCGTCCCAGCACATGAGAGGACCGCGGGCGCGGTGGCGACGGCGTGGTGGACCTCACCGGTCCATCTATTTCGTTCGCTGAACTAACGATCTAGAATCGGTGCCATGCCACCTTCCTCGCCCTCGACGACGACGGCGAGCCGCACCGACCTCGCCACCGAGCTCCGCGTGACGGTCCTGCGCCTCTCGCGCAAGATCCGCTCGGAGGCGGTGGCCGGCGACCTCAGCGAGGCCCAGTACTGCGTGCTCGCCGGACTGTCCCACCACGGACCTACGACGCCCCGCGCACTCGCGGAGCGCGACGGCGTCCAGCCCCCGACCATGACCCGCACCATCGCGGCCCTGGAGGGCGCAGGCCTCGTCGCCCGCAGCGCCCACCCGACCGACGGGCGCCAGGTGCACATCGAGCTCACCGACGCGGGCGTCGACGTCGTCACGGAGACCCGGCGCCTGCGCAACGCCTGGATGGACGACATGCTCCGCGGGCTCAGCGCCAAGGACCGGACAACCCTGGAGAAGGCCGTCGCGATCCTGCGGCAGGTGGCCGACGTATGAGATCGACGTTCGCCTCGCTCCGCTTCTTCAACTACCGCATGTGGTTCGCCGGCGCCCTCGTCGCGAACGTCGGCACCTGGATGCAGCGGGTGGCACAGGACTGGCTGGTCCTCACCGTGCTCACCCGCGACTCCGGCCTGGCCGTCGGCGTGGTCACCGGTCTGCAGTTCCTCCCGATGCTCCTGCTCAGCCCGTTCGGCGGGCTGCTCGCGGACCGGCTGCCGCGCCGCAAGCTGCTCATCGGCACCCAGTCGAGCCTCGGTGTGCTCGCCGCCGGCCTGGGTGTGCTGGTGCTCAGCGGCCACGCCCAGCTGTGGCACGTCTACGTCTTCGCCCTGCTCCTCGGCATCGTCACGGCCCTGGACAACCCGGTCCGCCAGACCTTTGTCGCCGAGATGGTGCCCCCGGCCAGCCTGCCCAACGCCGTCGGGCTCAACAGCGCATCGTTCAACGCCGCCCGGCTCATTGGCCCGGCGATCTCCGGGCTGCTCATCGCCGTCGTCGGGCCCGGCTGGATCTTCATCATCAACGCCCTGAGCTTCGCCGCGACGATCCTCTCGCTCACCCTCATGCGCAAGGACGAGCTCCACGAGCTGCCGCACACCTCCCGTGGCAGGGGCCAGATCCGCGAGGGGCTGGCGTACGTGCGCGGGCGCAGCGACATCGTCACGATCATGGTGGTCGTCGGTGTGGTCGGGGCGCTGGGGCTCAACTTCCAGCTCACCAGCGCCGTCATGGCGCGCGAGGTGTTCGACAAGGGCGCCAGTGAGTACGGCATCCTCGGCTCGATCATGGCGATCGGCTCCCTCGGTGGGGCCCTGCTCGCGGCGCGCCGCACGCAGCCCCGGGTGCGGCTGGTCCTCGGTGCGGCGTTCGCCTTCGGGGTGGCGTCCGGGGCCATGGCGCTCATGCCCACCTACGAGCTCTACGCGCTCATGACCATCCCGGTGGGCCTGACGTCCCTCACGATGATGACCGCCGCGAACGCCACCGTGCAGATGTCGACCGACCCGGTCATGCGTGGCCGGGTGATGAGCCTGTACATGATGGTCTTCCTCGGCACGACGCCGATCGGCGCGCCGTTCGTCGGCTGGATCGCCGAGACCTTCAACGCCCGGTGGTCCATCGGTGTCGGCGCCATCGCGGCCATGCTCGTCTCGGTGGCCGCGGCCGTCTGGGCCAAGCGCAGCTGGGACGTCGAGGTCCACTACCGGCTGCGGCACCGTCCGCACCTGACGATGGTCGGCCCGTCCGAGCGGGCACGCTCCCGTGAGGAGTCCAGGGCTCGCCTCGGCGCCTCCGACGCGGAGAACGCGACGGGCATGTCGTGACGCGGACGGCCTCGCGGCCGCGTGCTGCCGCGGGGCCGTCCGGTGCGGCTCAGGCGCTGTAGGCGCCCTGCCACACGGAGGCGAAGGGGGTGTTCGCGGACACGCGGCCGTGGATGGACGCGGTGACCAAGGCCTTCGCCGTGGCGACGGCGTCGGGCACCGTGGCGCCCTTCGCCAGCTCGGCGGCCACCGCGGCAGCCAGCGAGCAACCGGCACCCGAGACGCGCTCCTGGCCGACCTTCGGCTCGGAGAAGACGGTGATCTCCTCACCGTCGAACAGGACGTCGACGGCGTCGTCACCGGGCAGCTCGACCCCGCCCTTGACGAGGACGTACTGCGGCCCGAGGGCGTGGATGCGGCGCGCGGCCTCGGCGAGGTCCTCGACGGACTCGATGCGGTCCATCCCGGACAGCGTCCGTGCCTCGAACATGTTGGGGGTCACGACGGTGGCGAGCGGCAGCACCTGCTCGCGGAGCGCGAGGTCGGTGTCGAGGGCGGCACCGGCCTCCTGGCCCTTGCAGATGAGCACCGGGTCGAGCACGACGTGGCGCCACGGCTGGGCGCGCAGCGCCTCGGCGACGACGGCGATCGTCGCGGGGGTGCCGAGCATGCCGACCTTGACGACGTCGAGGTCGTGGGTGCGCGTGGCCGCCTCGATCTGGTCGGCGATCACCTGGGGGTCCACCGGGACGAAGCGGTGCGCCCAGTCGTTCTCCGGGTCGAAGGAGACGATGCAGGTGATCGTCCCGACGCCGTAGACGCCGAGCTGCTGGTAGGTCCTGAGGTCGGCCTGGATGCCGGCCCCGCCGGTCGCCTCGGAGCCCGCGATGATCAGGCTGAGCTGGGTCACGTTCTGCTCCCGTGGGTGAGGATGAGGTCCGGGTCAGGGTATGCCCATCGCGTGGCCCGTCCCAGCGTCGTCCGTCAGGGGAGCGGCGGGACCCGGAGGGCCCCGCCGCTCGTGCCCGGCGGGTCAGGCGGTGCCGCGGCGCCCCCGGAGGAGCAGGCCGGCGCCCAGCAGTGCGAGGGCCGCCAGCGCCGCCAGTCCGACGGGGGCTCCCGTGCTCGGCAGGTTCCCGCCGGCGGACGGTGCCGGGCGCGTCGTCGGGTCGGTACCGCCGTCGTCGGCACCCCCGGCGCCGTCACCGCCGGGGCCGTCACCGCCGGGACCGCCACCGTCGTCGTCGCCCGCTCCGTCGTCCTCGGTGGGGGCGGGGCTCGGCGGCTGTGTGGGCGTGGGCTCGTCGGTCGGCGTCGGCGTGGGGGTGGGCGCCTCGTCGAGGACGGTGCCGTCCTCACCGATCGCCAGCACCACCTCGTCGTCGTAGGTGCGCCGTTCCGTGCCGAGGACGGTGAGGTCCTCCGCGAGCAGCGGGAAGGAGTAGACGGGGGTGAGGGTCATGGTCGCGGCCATGCCCGGGACGTCGCTGCGCTCGACGTTGACCTCGAGGTGCCCGTAGTGCTTGCCCCCGTCGACGAGCCGCTCGCCGTCCCAGACCTCCGGCTCGGACTGGTCCGCCGACCACACCCGGTAGGGGTTGTACTCGAGCAGCGGCTCGGAGAGCAGGTTGCCGTTCTCGTGCCGCTCCCCGCGCAGTCCGTCGCCGGCCACGCCGACGTCGTAGTAGTTGAGACCCAGCCCGTCCCCGTCGGCGTCGACGTAGGAGCGCTCGAACATCTCCGAGTGCCCGGAGATGACGGCGGCCACCCCGTACTCCTCGAGCATGCCGCTGTACGCGCGCATCGGCGTGCCGCCCTGACCCGAGGACTCCTCGTGGTTCATCGGCAGCCCGTGCTCACCGGAGGAGTACGGCGCGTGGTGGAACTGCACCACGACGATCTGCCCCTGCTCCCGGGCGTCCGCCAGCTGCTCCTCCGCCCACGCCCACTGGACGCCGCCCTCGTTGTAGGGCGACAGGTCGGTGCCGCCGGCGGCCTCGTACGCCGTGGACGTGTAGCTCGACTGGGTGTCGGCACCCGGTCCGGTGTACTCCCGGCCGGTGAGCCGCTCGTCCTCGGGGTAGTTGTCCCGGTGGTCGTCGGGCACGCCCTTGGTCGAGTCGAGCGTGACGATGGTGAGCGGACCGTAGTCGACGCGGTGGTAGTTGCTCTGGTGCTCCGGCGTGCCGTTGCTCGGCGGGGTGAAGTAGCTGCGGTAGGACGCACGCCCGTCGATGACTGCGGGGAGCGTGTACGCACCGTCGGACGCGCCGTAGGGCTCCCAGTTCCCCAGCGCCGTCACGACCGGGCGACTCTGCGCCGTCTGCCCCACCTCCCCGGAGAGGTGGCGGAACCACTCGTCCCACGCGGGCTGGAAGCCGCCACCCTGGACGAGGTCGCCGGCGAAGAGCATGAGGTCCGGGTCGCGCTGCGCGACGATCTCCATGTTGTGGGCGAAGCCCTCGTCCTCGGTCAGCGCGTACTGGAGGATGAGCTCGCCCTGTCGTTCCTGGGTGCCGAAGGTCTGTGCCCACAGCGAGTCGGTCGAGGACGGCCGCTCGCTCCCGTCGGCGACGGCGCCCGGGACCCACTCGCGGTGCGTGACACGGCCCGCCGGCTCGGTCTCGGAGTCCGACATGGCCGTGAACCTGATGTGCTCCCAGTCCTCCCGGCTCGGGGCGGTGGTCAGCGTGCTCGTGACCTCCGAGTCGCCCTGCCGCACCGTGTACTCATACTCGGTGCCCGGTTCCAGTCCCTCCACGAGGACCTGGTGGCGGTAGTTGCGTCCCTCGCGGAACCAGTCTCCCCACTCCGGGTTCTCCACCGCCTGCTGACGGTTGTTCTCGGTCCAGTCGAGGTGCTCCTGGAGCTCGGGGACGGAGCTGAGCGCCTCACGTCCGGGGATCTCGAGCGCCCCGGGCTCCTCCTCCCAGGAGAACCAGTTGACGAGCATCGAGGTCGTCGAGGGGCTCTGCAGGTAGGGCTGGACGCGGAAGTCGTCGGTCGCGGCAGCCCCGGGGGTGGCGGCGACGGCGGTCAGGGCGAGCGCGGCAGCGGCACCGAGCGCGCAGGTCCGGATGCGGGCAGGTCGTCTGGGCATGGCGACATCCAAGCAGTGACCGGTGACACACGCGTGTCGGGACGGTGAACGGGTCATGTGTCGGGTGTGGGCAAGGCCATGGTGACAACTGTCGCCGTGGACTCCTAGCGTGGGTGCCGAGCGGTCCCCGGGTGAGGGCCGGGTTTCGGGGGCGGACATGGCGACAGCGGTGACGCGCGCACGCGTGCGACGCGCTCTCGCCGTCGTGGCGCTCGCGGGTGGCCTGGTCCCCGGGGCGGGGGAGCCCCCCGCCGCACCGACGTGGACGGTCGCCGGTGGGACGGCCGCCCTCGACTCCGCGACGGGTCCCGCGCTCGTGGCGACAGGCGGCACCGTCACCGCCACGACCGCCGAGGTCACCTTCGCCGGTGAGATCCTGCTCCCGGCCGGGTCCGCGGACCCTGCCCCGCCGTCCGACACTGCCGACGTACCGGCTCCGTCGGTGGAGCCGGGCGGCGACCCCGCCGTCGACGACGACGACGCACCGGCCGGGCACGCCCGTCTCACCCAGGTGCAGGTGCTCGTCGACGGCGACGAGGGCACGCTGCTCGCCGACGTCACCGCACCCGCCGACGGCGGCGAACCGCTGACCTCCCCGGGCGTCGCGCTGGGCGCGATCGACCTCACCGGGCACCCGCTCACGGTGTCCGACGGCGCCGCGTCCCTCAGCGGTGCACCCGTCACGCTCACCGCCGACGGCGCACCGACCGTCGGTCGTGAGCCCGGGGCGCCACTCGGCTCGCTCGACCTCACCATCTACCTCACTCCCGCCACCCGGCAGCCGGAGGACGTCGTGGCCCACGCCGGGGAGGACGCGCACTTCGCCGTCACCGCGCCCGCCGGGTCGGACGTCCGGTGGCAGAGCCGGCCGGACGCGCTGGCCGAGTGGCAGGACCTCACCGGATCGGCCGGCCCGGACCTGACCCTGCCGGCGGTCTCCGTGGCGCAGGACGGCACCCAGGTGCGCGCCGTCGTCGGTGTCGAGCCCGGGGTCCTCAGCGACGCCGCCACGCTCACCGTCCCGGCGCCCACCGTCCAGCTCCTCGCGGACGACGGTGAGACTCCACTGGGCGAGGTCCGCGCCGGGGACGCCGTGGTCGTGCGTGGGACGGGCTTCGGCCCGGCGGCGAACGCCGGAGGCACGGAGGGCACCGTCCCTCACGACCTCCCGCAGGGGACCGTCGTCGCACTCGGTGCGTTCGCCGACCACTGGCGCCCGTCCGAGGGCGCGCCGGCCGGCTCCCGCACGGCGGTCACCCAGGTCCGGGCGCTCGCCGCTGACGTCCTCGAGCAGGTCCCCACCGAGCTCCGGGGCACCGGGCAGTGGGTGGAGCTCGCCACCGACGGGTCGTTCACCGCCACCCTCGTCGTCGCCGCCCCCGAGAGAGGGTGGCCCGAGGACGGCGTCCCAGGGGTCTACACCTACCCGGCCGGCGGGGCGACGAACCCCGACCAGGAGCTGGGTGTGCCCCTGTCCCTCGTACCACCCGCCCCGGGACCGTCACCGCTCGAGCCCACCGCCGAGCCCGCCCCCGAGCCTCCCGCCGCGGCCCCGCAGCCTGCCGCCGTCGGGGTGAGCGCGCCCGAGGCGGGGCCCGGTGACCTGCCGGAGTGGCCCGCCGCCCTGCGCACCGAGGCCACGCCGCCGGCTGCCGAGGCCGCGGAGCCCGTCACCCAGGAGCCTGCCGCGGCCCAGCCCCGCGCGACCACGGCGGACTCCCTCCCCACCCTCGTCATGCTGGTGGTCGTCGTGCTGCTCGGCGGGGCGCTGGTCGCCGGGAGCCGAGAGCGCGGCTGAGGGCTTGGCTACGCGGCGTGACGCTCGCCCAGGGCGACGAACAGCGCGGTCGCGAGCTCGAAGGACAGCATCGCCTCCGCCACGGCGGTCGCCACCTCGGGGGGGCTGAGGCCGAGCTGGTCGAGCCGTGCCCGGTAGTGGTTCTTGAACACCGGGGGCCGGGCGATGCCGGTGAAGGTGTAGAAGGTCGTGCCCGCCTCGCCGAGGCCGTAGTGGCGCTGGACGAGCCGCTTGACGGCCTGCCCGCCCGAGAGGTCGCCGAGGTAGCGGGTGTAGGCGTGCGCCGCGTACCTGGGCAGGTCGCCGCGGGTGTCGCCGATCCGGTCGGCATACTCCCGCGCGGCGGGCAGCACGTCGATGCGCTCGGCCCAGCGTGGCCCGTAGAGGTAGCCGAGGTCGGCCTCGATCGACGGGGTGCGGACGAGCTCGTCGTGGAGCAGCCCCTCGGCACGGGGGACGCCGCGGAACGTGGCGCCGGACGTCTCGAGGGCGAGGTAGATGCCGTGCTGCTGGGCCGCCAGGTCCGCGTAGGCCGCGCGGTCGAGCCGGCCGTGCATGAGGTCGGTGATGAAGGGGACGGTCTCGGCACGCTCGTGCGCCGCTCGGGTGCGCTCCCGCAGCTGCGTCGACAGCGGGACGAGGGAGACGGCGGACGCGCTCACCCCGCGCCGACCACGTGGTCGACGCACGCCGTCAGCGCGCGGACGTCCTCGGGCTCCACGGCGGGGAACATGCCCACCCGGAGCTGGTTGCGGCCGAGCTTGCGGTAGGGCTCGACGTCGACCACCCCGTTTTCGCGGAGCACGGCCGCGACCCGGGCGGCGTCGATCTCCTCCGCGAGGTCGATCGTCCCGACGACGGGGGAGCGGTGCTCCGGCACCTCGACGAACGGCGTGGCCCAGTCCCGCTCGGCGGCCCAGCCGTAGAGGATCTCGGCGGAGCGGGCGCTGCGGGCGGCGGCCCAGGACAGTCCGCCGTGGTCGCGCATCCAGTCGATCTGCTCGGCCATGAGGACGAGCGTGGCGATCGCCGGGGTGTTGAGCGTCTGGTCCTTGCGGGAGTTCTCCACCGCCGCCGGCAGGGAGAGGAACTCCGGCACCCACCGGCCGGTCGCGGCGACCTCCTCGACCCGGGCGAGGGCGGCCGGGGACATGACGGCGACCCACAGCCCGCCGTCGGAGCCGAAGCTCTTCTGCGGCGCGAAGTAGTAGACGTCGGTCTGCTGGAGGTCGACCGGGACGCCGCCCGCCGCGGACGTCGCGTCGACGCAGACGAGGGCGCCGTCGTCGGCGACCCGCCTCACGGGGGACAGGACCCCGGTCGACGTCTCGTTCTGCGGCCACGCGTACACGTCGACGCCGTCGACGGGGCCGAGGGTCGCGAGGGAGCCCGGCTCGGCGGTCTCGACGTGGGGGTCGGCGAGGAAGGGCGCACGGCGGGTGACGGCGGCGAACTTGTTGCCGAACTCCCCGAAGGCGGCGTGGGCGGCGCGCTCGCGGACGAGGCCGAGGCTGGCGGCGTCCCAGAAGGCGGTGGAACCGCCGTTGCCGAGCACCACCTCGTAGCCCTCCGGTGCGCCGAGGAGGTCGGCGACCCCTTCGCGGACGCGTCCCACGAGCGAGCGGACCGGTGCCTGCCGGTGGGAGGTACCGAGCAGCGTCTCGGCGACGGCCATGAGCGCCGCCGCGTGCGCGGGGCGGACCTTGCTGGGACCGCAGCCGAAGCGGCCGTCCGCGGGCAGGAGCTCGGTGGGGATCTGCACGGTCGACATGTCGCTGATCCTGCCACCTGCCGCCACCGGACCGGCGGAGCGTCCACCTCAGGACTGCAGCAGCTCGGCCTGTGCCTCGAGGACGTGCGCGGACCAGCCCGCCGTCCGGCCGCAGATGACCAGGGCGTTGAACAGTCGCGGCTCGAAACCGAGGTGGTCGAGCAGGGCGGCGCACCACAGCGAGGCGGTGGCGCCCGCCGGGACGTCGAGCTCCTGGACGGTCGCCCGGTCCAGCGCGCTGGCTGCCGCGAACAGTCGGACGTCGAGCCGCCGGCTCACCTCGCGCAGCAGCTCGGCGCGCCGGCTGACGTCCGAGCTCTCGACCCCGGCGACGGTGACCTGCTCGCCCAGCGCCTCGCGGGCGACCTCGACGGCGTCCTCGCCGTCGTGGACCCGGACGGCGAAGCGGCGTGCGCGCGCGACGGAACCGGCGGCCAGGGCGCCGCTGACGCCGGAGATCGCGCCGGCGAGGCAGGCACCGACGTCGGCGCCGTTGCCGGCAGCGATCCTTGCGATGCGGGTCGAGGGCAGCTGGGGGCCGTGCTCGGCGAGGACCGTCCACAGCGCGTCGAGGGCGCGCACGTGGTCGGCGCTGGCCGCGCCGCTCCACCGGATGAGGAAGCGCTCGGCCACCGACCTGCCCTGCTCCACCTCCCGCTGCGGGATCGCCGGCACGTCCGGACCGCGTGCGGACTGCGCGACGAAGGACAGCGTGAGGACCGACGCGCGGGCGAGGTCCTCGCGGGCGCGCTCCGGCGAGATGTCGACGATCGGGCGGTAGCCCCAGACGGGGGCCAGCTGGGCGATCGCGCTCTGGACGTCCACCCGGGTGTCACCGGTGCGCACGGGCAGCGGGAACGGCTCGGCGTGCGGCAGGACCGGGGAGGGGACGCCGTCGACGAGCAGTCCCCACACGCGCTCGAAGCCCAGCTCCAGCAGCTCGGACAGCGGGCGGTCGCGGTAGTGCGGTTCGTTGTCGGGCCCGACGCGGAAGATCGGCGCGGATCGATCGGACGTGGTCTCCATCACGCTGATCGTAGGGGCTGGACGGTCACACCCCGTCCCGCTCGTCGGGGAGGGGCAGGTCGGTGAGCATCCGGATGAGCAGGTCACGCAACGTCGCGGTCTCGTCCGCGCTCAGCGAGGAGCCGATGAGCGACTCGACGGTCTGCGCGCGGTCCAGGGCCCGGAGCGCGTCGAACCCTGCGGGTGTGAGCGTGACGACGTGCCTGCGGCGGTCCTCCGGGTGCCGCTCGCGGGTGATGTGCCCGTTTCGCTGCAGCCCCTGCAGCACCCGACCGATGCTCTGCTCGGTCACGTGCATCTGGGCGGCGATCTCCCGCTGGGACAGCGGGCCTGCGGTGAGGACGACGAGGACCGGCACCGACGCGTGCGACAGGCCCCACTGCTGCAGGTAGGTGTCCCAGGCCCGCTCGACCCGGCGAGCGGCAGCGGACAGCAGCCGGCCGGTGGGCCACGTCTCCGGCGGGGGGTAGGCCGCCGCGCTCTCGTGCGTGCGGCCGGTGGGGGTGCCGGCGGATGCCGGCTCCGTTCGTCGGTCGGTCACTGCTCCTCGTCCCTGGTCGTTCGCGTTGCGCGGTGGCTGCCGGTCGTCCATATTACTAAGCGTGCTTAGGAATCATGGCCGGAAGCGGACCCGCCCGGCCCACAAGAATGCCTCAGGTCGCGGTTCCGTCACCCGCGCACTGCTCCTCGTCGCCGTCCTCGCCGCCTGGCTCGCGGTCGCCGCCTTCGGCGGGATGGCGCAGGGCACGTTGTCCGAGGTGCAGGAGAACGACCAGGCCGCCTTCCTCCCGGAGAGCGCCGAGTCGACCCGTGCCGACGAGCTCGCCCGGGAGTTCACCGCGGACCAGCCGCTGCCCGCACTGGTCGTCGCCACCGCCGCCGACGGGGGTGAGGTCACCCCCGAGCAGTTCGCCGCCGCCGAGCGGTTCGCCGCCGCGATCCCCGAGCTCGAGCTGCCCGACGGTCGCACCGTGGCCGACGTCCTCGACGGACCCGTCCCGGTCATCCCCGCCGAGGACGGCGAGGCCTTCCTCTTCCCCGTCTCGATCGACAGCGCGCTCGCCGAGGAGAACCTCGGCGACACCGGCGAGCGGGTCGTCAACGTCGTCGTCTCCGAGGTGCGCGCGCTCGCCGCGGACACCCTGCTCGACGCCGATCTCGACGCCTGGGTGACCGGACCGGCAGGCTTCATCGCCGACCTCGTCTCCGCCTTCGGCGGCATCGACGGTGTGCTGCTGCTGGTCGCGCTCGTCGTCGTCCTCGTCATCCTCTTCGTCGTCTACCGCTCGCCCAGCCTGCCCTTCACGGTCCTGCTCACCTCGGTGTTCGCGCTGTGTGCCGCGGCGCTCGTGGTCAAGCCGCTCGCCGGCAACGGGGTGCTCCTCCTCAACGGGCAGAGCCAGGGCATCTTGTCCATCCTCGTCATCGGTGCCGCGACCGACTACTCCCTGCTCATCGTCGCGCGCTACCGCGAGGAGCTCACCCGCAACGCCCTGCCCCGCGAGGCGATGACGGCCGCCTGGAAGGCGTCCGTGCCACCGATCGTCGCGAGCGCCGGAACCGTCATCGCGGGCCTGCTGTGCCTGTTGCTGTCCGACCTCGGGTCGAACGCGAGCCTCGGCCCCGTCGGTGCGATCGGCATCGCCGCCTCGGTGCTCGCCGCGCTCACCCTGCTGCCGGCGCTGCTGCTCATCGGCGGCCGTCGTGCCCGGTGGATCTTCTGGCCGCGGATGCCCGAGTACCGGCCGGAGAGCGCCCCGACGTCGGACGACACCAGCCGCCTGTGGGGCAGGATCGCCCGCGCGGTGGCCCGACGTCCCCGGTTCGTCTGGGGCACCACCGCCGTCGCGCTCCTCGCCCTCGCGGCCTTCCTGCCCACCCTGCAGGCCGAGGGCACCGGTGAGGCCGACGTGTTCCTCAACGAGACCGAGGCCGTGGCCGGCCAGGACGTCCTCGTCGAGCACTTCGACGCGGGGCAGGTCGAGCCCGTCGTCGTCATCACCGCCGAGGACACTGCCGAGGAGGCGGTCGCGGCCGTCACCGCGGTCGACGGCGTCGAGGGCGCCCAGGTCGTGGCCGACGACGCCGGCGCGCCCGTCGTCGTCGACGGCCGGGTGCAGGTCAACGCCGTCACGAGCGCGACCTCCGAGAGTCAGGAGGCGACGATCACGGCCGCCGACGTGCGCACGGCCGTCCGCGACGTCGACCCCGACGCCGTCGTCGGCGGCGCAGCCGCGCAGCGCCTGGACACCCAGGAGACGGCGGAGCAGGACCTGCGCACCATCATCCCGCTCGTCCTCGCGGTCATCTTCGTCATGCTCGTCATCCTGCTGCGCTCGATCGTCGCGCCGCTCGTGATCCTCGCGGTCAACGTGCTGTCCTTCGCCGCCACGCTCGGACTCTCGGCGATCTTCTTCAACCACGTCTTCGGCTTCCCCGGGGCGGACGCCTCCGTCCCGCTGTTCGGGTTCGTCTTCCTCGTGGCACTGAGCATCGACTACTCGATCTTCCTCATGACGCGCGTGCGGGAGGAGGCGCTCGAGCACGGCACCCGCACGGGTGTCCGGCGAGGGCTGGCCATGACGGGTGGGGTCATCACCTCGGCGGGGCTCGTGCTGGCCGCCACCTTCGGTGCGCTCGTCGTCATCCCGCTCCTCTTCCTCGTCCAGCTCGCCTTCATCGTCGCCGTCGGTGTCCTCATCGACACGTTCATCGTCCGCAGCCTGCTCGTCTCCGGCCTCGTCTACGACATCGGACGGCCCGTATGGTGGCCGTGGCAGGCCCGGGTGCCCGAGGACGGGAGCGACGACGACGTCACGGGAGCCCGGCAGCCCGCAGCGGTGGGGAGCGGCGCATGAGCGGACAGCCGGCCCTGGTGCGCCGGGTGGTGGTGACGCTCGCGTACGTCGGGTGCGTCGCCGGTTCGCTCATCGGTGTCGGCCTCTTCGGCGGGACCCCGATCGCCGAGGCCGCCGACGGGCTGCTCGCGGCGGACTCCACCCACCTCGCCCCCGCATCGCCGGCGTTCTCGGTGTGGTCGGTCATCTACACGGGGCTCGGGGCCTACACGCTGTGGCAGTGGTGGGACCGCACCGACCCGCGCCGCATCGCCTGGCTCGTCGTCGCCTCGCTCGTGCTGAACGCCGCCTGGATCCTCGTCGTGCAGGCCGGCCTGGTGTGGGCGAGTGTCGCCGTCATCGTCGCGCTGCTCGTCGTGCTCGCCGAGACCTTCCGACGCTTGCTCGCCGTCCCGCCGCGCAGCGTCCTGGAGGCCGTGGTCGCGGACGGCACGCTGGGGCTGTACCTCGGCTGGGTGTGCGTCGCGACGTGCGCGAACGCCGCCGCGGCCCTGCTGGGCGCCGGCTTCACCGGTGCCGGGCAGCCGCAGTGGTGGGCGGTGGGCGTGCTCGCCGCCGTCGGCGTCGTCGGCGTCGCGCTCGCCGTCGTGGGTCGCGGACGGGTCGCGGTCGCCGCCACCATCGTGTGGGGCCTGGCCTGGATCGTCGTCGCGCGCACCAGCGGCGAGCCCGAGTCGCCCACCACCGCCGTCGCGGCGGGCGTCGTCGCCGCGCTCGTCGTCGTCGTCACGATCGTCACCCGACTGCGCGTCGGAGTGGCAACCCGGGTGAGAGGACAGGACACTACGGCATGACCACCGATGACCTCGTCACGCTCCTCGCCGAGGACGGCAGCCCGATCGGGACCGCTCCGCGCGCCACCGTCCACACCACCGACACACCCCTGCACCTCGCCTTCTCCTGCTACCTGACCGACGGTGAGGGCAGGCTGCTCATGTCGCGGCGCGCCCTGGAGAAGCGGACCTGGCCCGGCGTGTGGACCAACTCCTTCTGCGGGCACCCGCGCCCCGAGGAGGACGTCACCGCGGCGATCGCGCGCCACGCCCGGCACGAGCTCGGCCTCGAGGTGAGCGACGTGCGCTGCGTCCTGCCCGACTTCCGCTACCGCGCGGTGGACGCCTCGGGCGTCGTCGAGAACGAGATCTGCCCCGTGTACCTCGCCACGACCACCCAGGAGCCGGCACCCAACCCCGACGAGGTCGTCGAGTACCGGTGGGTCGACGCGCGCAGCGCCGTCCAGGCCGTCCAGACCGCACCCTGGGCGCTCAGCCCCTGGATGGTGGAACAGGTCGAGCAGCTCGTGGCGGGTGGCTTCCTCGGCGACGGGCCACCCGGGTGAGCGCCCCGGTCCGCGAGGTGCGCCCGGACGCGGCCGGCAGCACCGAGGACGCGCTCACCGACTTCTTCGCCGACGGCGCACGGCACATCGGCACACCGGACCACCGCCGGCTGTGGGAGGCGCTCGCCGACTCCGCGGACGGCGGCAAGCGCCTGCGCCCGGCCCTGTTCCACAGCGTGTACGAGGCCTTCGGTGGTCGTGAGCGTGACGTCGCGGCCCGGGTGGGTGCCGCCGTCGAGCTGCTGCACACCGCGCTCGTCGTGCACGACGACGTCATCGACGGGGACACGGTGCGCCGCGGCCGGCCCAACGTCGCCGGCACCTTCGGCGAACAGGCGCGTGCCGCAGGCCAACCCGAGGACCGAGCGGGGCACTACGGTGCCGCGGCCGCCATCCTCGCCGGGGACCTCGCCCTCGCCGGCGCGGTCCGCATGATCGCGCTCTGCGGGGCGGCCCCGGCCACCGTCGCCCGGATGCTCGACGACCTCGACCGGGCCCTCCACCTCACCGCCGCGGGCGAGCTCACCGACGTCCGGCTGAGCATGGGCGCGGGCTCCGACGTCGCCGAGGCGATCACGATGGAGCAGCAGAAGACGGCCGTCTACTCCTTCGAGCTGCCCCTGCGGCTGGCGGCGGTGCTCGCCGGCGCGGACGAGCGCCACGAGGAGCCACTCACCCGGTTCGCCCGTCTCCTCGGGGTCGCGTACCAGCTGCAGGACGACCTCGACGGCATGTTCGGAGAGCAGGACGTCATCGGCAAGAGCACGCTCTCCGACCTCCGCGAGGGCAAGCACACGCCCCTCGTCGCGCACGCCCGCACCACCGAGTACTGGCCGCGGATCAGCCCCTACCTCGCCTCCGGAGAGGTCGACGAGACCGACGCCGCCCACGTGCGTCGCCTCCTCGAGCGGTGCGGCGCGCGGCGCTTCGTCGAGAGCCTCGTCGCCGAGCTGGCCGGCGAGGCGCGCGGCGCCGTCGCGCACCTTCCGGTCGCGCCGCTGCTCGAGGGCTGGGTCCGCACGGTGTTGCGGACGCGGGAGGCACGATGAGCATGCTCGCGCGCCGTCCCGCCCCCACCCGCCCGTACGACGCCGTCGCGAGCGCGAGCGCCGCCGTGGTCATCCGCACCTACTCCACGTCCTTCGGCTGGGCGTGCCGGCTGCTCGCCGAGCCCGAGCGCGAGCACGTCCGCAACGTCTACGCCCTCGTCCGGGTGGCGGACGAGATCGTCGACGAGCCCGACGCCACGTGGTCCGCCCCGGCCCGCGCCGTCGTGCTCGACGGGCTCGAGGAGGAGACCTACCGCGCCGTCGAGGGCGGCCGCAGTGCCAACCTCGTCGTCCATGCCTTCGCGCGGACCGCCCGCCGGTACGGCATCGGGCGGGACCTCATCGCGCCGTTCTTCGCCTCCATGCGTGCCGACCTGTCGGTCTCGCGCCACGACGACGCCAGCCTCGCCCGGTACGTGCACGGGTCCGCCGAGGTCGTCGGGCTCATGTGCCTGCGCATCTTCGTCGGCGGCGACGACGACGCCTACGCGCGTCTCGCGCCCGGGGCCGGACGGCTCGGGGCCGCGTTCCAGAAGGTCAACTTCCTGCGGGACCTCGCCGAGGACCACGACGCCCTGGGCCGCACGTACTTCCCCGGGCTCGACCCCGCCACCTTCGGCGACGCCCACCGCGACGTCCTCCTCGACGCCATCGACGAGGACCTCGCGGCCGCCGAGCGGGCTCTGGTCCAGCTGCCCCCGAGCAGCCGCCGAGCCGTCCGGGCGGCCCACGCGCTGTTCACGGAGCTGTCCCGGCGGCTGCGCGCGACCCCGGCCGCCGAGATCCGCACCCGCCGGGTCCGGGTCCCCGACGCCGTCAAGGCCCGGCTGGTGCTGCGTTCGGTGCTCTCGGGAGGACGCCGGTGACCCCACGAGCCCCACGCCGCAGCTCCGGCGGGGGCCAGACCCGTTCGCGTCCTGCCGCCGTCGTCGTCGGAGGAGGCGTCGCCGGCCTCGCCAGCGCCGCCCTCCTGGCCCGCGACGGCTTCCGCGTCGACCTCGTCGAGCGCAACGCGTCCTTCGGGGGCCGCGCCGGCAGCTGGAGCGCCGACGGCTTCCGGTTCGACACCGGACCTTCGTGGTACCTCATGCCGGAGGTGTTCGACCGCTTCTTCCGGCAGCTGGGCACGTCCGCCGACGAGGCGCTGGACCTCACCCGGCTCGACCCCGCCTACCGGGTCTTCTTCGAGGGCGACGAGCAGCCGGTGGAGATCGTCGCCGACGAGGAGGCCAACGTCGCGACCTTCGACCGCATCGAGCCGGGTGCGGGGGAGCGGCTGCGGACCTACCTCGCCTCCGCGCGGGACACCTACGACGTCGCCCTGCGACGCTTCCTGTTCACCAGCTTCACGTCGGTGCGCGACCTCGCCACGGGGGACGTCGTCGGACGCACCCACCGGCTCGTGCCCCTGCTGCTGCGCTCCCTGGAGTCCCACGTCGCCCGGTCCTTCACCGACCACCGGCTGCGGCAGATCCTCGGCTACCCGGCGGTGTTCCTCGGGTCCTCGCCCGAGCGCACTCCGAGCATGTACCACCTCATGAGCGCCCTCGACCTCACCGGCGGCGTCCAGTACCCGCAGGGCGGTTTCACCCGGCTGGTGGAGGCGCTCACCCGGCTCGCCGAGGACGCGGGCGTGACTCTTCGCCCGAGCCACGAGGTCACGGCCATCACCACGACGCCCGGGCCGGGCCGGCGGCGTGCCCGCGCCACCGGCGTGCGCTTCCGGGGGCCCGACGGCGTCGAGGGGCACCTCGCGGCGGACGTCGTCGTCGGTGCGACGGACCTGCACCACGTCGAGACCGCGCTGCTGCCCCCCGCCCTGCGGCAGCGCTCCGAGCGTTGGTGGCGGCGCAGCGACCCCGGGCCGGGGGGCGTCCTCGTGCTCCTGGGGGTGCGTGGCCGCGTGCCCGAGCTGGCCCACCACTCGCTGTTCTTCACGCGCGACTGGCGCACGAACTTCCGCGACATCCGGGACGGGCGGGTGCCACGCCCCGCGTCGGCCTACGTGTGCACGCCCTCGCGCACCGACCCGACCGTCGCGCCGGACGGGGAGGAGAACCTGTTCATCCTCGTCCCCGTGCCCGCCGACGTCACCGTCGGCCACGGCGGTGAGGACGGGAGGGGGGACCTCGCCGTCGAGGCCGTCGCCGACGCCGCCATCGACCAGGTCGCGGAGTGGGCGGGCGTGCGCGACCTCCGCGACCGCATCCGGGTGCGGCGCACCATCGGCCCGGCCGACTTCGCCACCGACCTCAACGCGTGGCGCGGCAGCATGCTCGGGCCGGCGCACACGCTGCGGCAGAGCGCCTTCTTCCGCGCGGGAAACGCGTCGCGCAAGGTCACCGGTCTGTACTACGCGGGTGCGGGCACCATCCCGGGGATCGGGCTGCCGATGTGTCTCATCAGCGCCGAGATCCTGCGCGACCGGGTCCGCGCCGAACGTACCCGCTGGCGGGTGGGCTGATGGTCGCCCTCGCCTACCTCGGCGCCCTGGTCGGGGTGACCGCCTGCATGGCGCTGCTCGACCGCCGCTTCCGGCTCGTGCTGTGGGCCGACGCCCGCCGCGGTGGGCTCGTCCTCGCCGTCGGTGTGGCCTTCTTCCTCCTGTGGGACGTCGCGGCGATCGCGGCGGGCTTCTACCACCGGGGGGACAGCGAGGCGATGACCGGCATCATGCTCGCTCCGGAGCTTCCGCTGGAGGAGCTCCTCTTCGTCACCTTCCTGTGCTACCTCACCCTCGTGCTCCACGGGCTCGTCCGTCTCGCGCTCCGCCGGCGGCGGCGTGCCGAGGTGCGCCGATGAGCTACCTCGGACTCGCGGCGCTGTTCATCGCCCCCGCCCTCGTGCTCGCCCTCGCCGTCGGGCGCCGGCGCGGGCTGGGGCGGCGGTGGTGGGCGGCCACCGGCCTCAGCCTCCTCGTCCTCCTCATGCTCACCGTGGTGTTCGACAGCGTGATGATCTGGGCGGACCTCTTCCGCTACGACGAGTCCCAGCTCACCGGCGTGCGCCTGCTCCTGGCGCCCGTGGAGGACCTGGCGTGGCCGCTGGCGTCCGTGCTGCTCCTGCCCGCACTCTGGGAGCTGGTCCGGGGACGTCCCGGTCGGGACGACCCCGAGAGGGAGGAGGAGGCATGACGACGACGGCGACGAGCGCGCTGCGTCAGCTCGTCGGGTCCTCGCGCCCGGTGAGCTGGATCAACACCGCCTACCCGTTCGCGGCCGCCTACCTCATGGGCGGCGGCACGGTGGACGCCGCCCTCGTCATCGGCACGCTGTTCTTCCTCGTGCCCTACAACCTGCTCATGTACGGGCTCAACGACGTCTTCGACTACGAGTCCGACCTCCGCAACCCGCGCAAGGGCAGCATCGAGGGCGTCGTCCTCGACCGCCGCTGGCACCGCACGACGATCTGGGCGGCGGTGCTCAGCACCGTCCCGTTCGTCGTCGCCCTCCTCGTCCTCGGGACGGCGGCCGCGGCGGTCGTGCTGGCGGTCAGCCTCTTCGCGGTCGTCGCCTACTCCGCGCCGGTGCTGCGGTTCAAGGAGCGTCCCCTCCTCGACTCCGCGACCTCGAGCACCCACTTCGTCAGCCCGGCCGTCTACGGCCTGGTGCTCGTGGGCGCCGATCTCGACCGCACCGCGCTCGCCGCGCTGACCGCCTTCTTCCTCTGGGGGATGGCCTCCCAGGCCTTCGGTGCCGTGCAGGACGTCTCCGCCGACCGTCAGGCCGGCATCGCCTCGGTCGCGACCTGGCTCGGCGCCGCGCGGACGGTGCGGCTCGCGATGGGTCTCTACGCCGCCGCCGGCGTCGTCGTCCTGGGGACCGGGTGGCCCGGCGGGCTCGCGGCGCTGCTCGTCGTGCCCTACGTCGCCAGCATCGCGCCCTACCGCTCCGTGCCCGACGCCGAGTGCGAGACGGCCAACGCCGGCTGGCGGCGGTTCCTGTGGCTCAACATCCTCACCGGCTTCCTCGTCACGCAGCTCCTCATCGCGATCGCGTGGACCCGATGATCGACCGCCCGCTTCGTCCCGACAGTCCCGCGGCCGTCCTCCTCACGGTCCCTGGGCCGCCCGCCACACGCGCCGCCGCCCACGCCGTCGCCGCGCTCGCGGTGCTCGGCGTGCCGGCCGCGCTGACCGTCGACCTCGTCGCCGCCGCGGTCGCCGCCCTCGTCCTGGGCGGGGTCGTGCTCGGCCGCGTGCTCGCCCTGCCCGGCGCGCTCCAGGTGCTCCTCGGGGTCACCCTGCTCGGCGCCGCCTGGGCGAGCGTCGTGGGCCTGTACGAGACGCTCACCTGGATCGACGTCCCGGTCCATCTGCTCCTCACCGGCCTCATCGCCGCCTCGATCGGGATCACCATGCTGCGTGCGGGGATGCTCGGTGACCCGTCCCGGCGTGCCGGGAGGGCCGGCGTCGCGGTGACGACGGCCGCTGTCGGGGTCGCCCTGGGCGTGGTGTGGGAGATCGCCGAGTGGGTCGGCTTCACGTTCGTCGACGAGTCGGTCTACGTCTACTACGGCGACACCATCGGTGACCTCACCGCCGGTGGTGCGGGGTCGCTCGTCGCCGGCTTTCTCGTCGCACGGTGGGCACGGTGAGCGGCGTGAGCGTCGTCATCCCGGCGCGGGACGACGCACCGGCCCTCGACCGCTGCCTGCGGGCCCTGGCCCGGCAGACCCTCGCGCCGCTCGAGGTCGTCGTCGTGGACAACGGCTCCACCGACGAGACGGCGGACGTGGCGCGCCGTCACGGCGCCCGCGTCGTCACCGAGCCCCGGGTGGGCATCCCGATGGCCGCCGCGGCGGGCTACGACGCCGCCCGCGGTGAGGTCATCGCCCGACTCGACGCGGACTCCGTCCCGACGGCGCGGTGGGTGGAGCGGGTCGCCACGGTCCTCGCGGAGCCGGGCTGGCACGCGGTCACCGGGGTCGGGCGGTTCTACGAGCTCGGCCGCACCGGCGGCGCGGTCGCGGCCGTCTACCTCGGTGCCTACTACGGGCTGTGCCACGCGGCCCTCGGGCACCACGCCCTGTGGGGCTCCTCGATGGCGCTGCGCAGAACGACGTGGCTCGAGGTCCGCGCCGCCGTGCACGACGACGACGCCGAGCTCCACGACGACCTCGACCTCGCCTTCGCGCTCGGGCCGCGGCGCGCCGTCCTGCTCGACCGCTCGCTCGTCGTCGGTGTCTCCGCGCGCAGCCTCGTCGGCTGGTCGCAGGTACGGCGCCGCTTCCGCCGGGCCTTCCGCACCCTGGCCGTGAACTGGGCCGTCGCCCCACCGTGGACGCGGTGGGCGGTGCGGCTGGGGATCCCGGCGCGGGAGGCGCTGTGAGGGTCTGGTCCCTCCACCCCGCCTACCTCGACCGGCAGGGCCTGGTCGCGTGCTGGCGGGAGTCGCTGCTCGCGCAGGCCGTGCTGGCGGGACGGACCCGCGGGTACCGCAACCACAGCCAGCTCGTGCGCTTCCGTACCGCGGCGGACCCGGTCGCCACGATCGGTGCTTACCTCGTCGTCCTCGCGGAGGAGGCGACGGAGCGCGGGTACCGCTTCGACGCCGCCCGCATCGACCGTCCGGCCCGCATCGGGCCCGGCGGCGTCCCGCAGCTGCCTGTCACCGACGGGCAGGTCGCGCACGAGTGGGCCCACCTGCTGGCCAAGCTCGCCGTGCGCAGCCCCGACCGGCTCGCGACTGTGCGGGCCGTCACGGGAGTCGACGTCCACCCCCTGTTCGTCCGCGTCCCCGGCCCCGTGGAGCACTGGGAGCGCCCCTGACCGCGTCGGCCGCACCGGGGCGGGCCACGGCACTCGGGCACCGCCGGACGCCGCGGCCGCCCGGTCAGGCAGAACCGCCCTGCGGTGCGGTCTGGTCCGTCCCGCCGCCGAGCTCCTTGAGGAGCTCGTGGCACCTGTGCGCGCGGTCGGAGTCCTCCTTCATCACCTGCTCGAAGAACTGGGCGATGTCCTCCTTGCCCGCGTTGCGGGCGTCGCGCACGTACTGGCCGTAGTCGTGGCCGGCCTTGAGTGCGTGGTACTGCACCGAGATGAGGTCGAAGGTGACGTCGTCGAAGCCCGTCTCTCCGGTGGCCATGATGAAACCTCCTGACGTGGTCGGTCGACCTGACGCCTTCAGTGTGTGACCGACGTCACGCGCCCCGCATCTCGGGGTGCGCCGGCCTGCTCACGGGAGGCGCGGGACCGCGGCGAGCAGCTGGCGGGTGTAGGACTGCTGTGGGCTGCGGAAGATCTCCCGGGTGGGCCCGGACTCGACGTGCCGGCCGCCGCGCATGATGAGGACGTCCTCGCAGAGGTGACCGACGACCGCCATGTCGTGGCTCACCATGACCAGTGACATCCCCAGCTCGGTCCGCAGCCGGTCGAGCAGCGCGATGATCTGCTGCCGCACGGTGACGTCCAGGGCACTGACCGGCTCGTCGGCGATGAGGACGGACGGGCGCGGTGCCAGGGCGCGGGCGATGGCGATTCGCTGCCGCTGGCCGCCGGAGAACTGGGCGGGGTAGCGCTCGGCCATGTCCGGCTCGAGGCCGACGGCCGCGAGCAGCTCGGTGACGCGTGCGCGGTGGTTCCCCGGGACCCGCAGGGAGCGCAGCGGCTCGGCGACGACGTCCCGGACCCGCATCCGGGGGTCGAGGGACGACCGGGGGTCCTGGAAGACCACCTGGACCTCGCGGCGGAAGCGGCGCATGAGGGCACGGTCGCGGGGCCGCAGCTCCTCGCCACGAAACCGCACGGTCCCCGAGTCGGGACGGTCCAGGCCGAGCAGCAGCCGCAGCAGCGTCGTCTTCCCGGCACCCGACTCCCCGACGATGCCGATGCTGCGGCCGGCGGGGACGGCCAGGCAGACGCCGTCGAGCGCGGTCGTGCGTCCGGCCCCGGACCCGAACGTCCGGGCGAGGTCGACGGCCTCGAGGAGCGGGGCACTCATGCGTCCTCCGGTAGGTGGGAGACGGCGCGGGCCGCCGCGATGAGCTCACGCGTGTACGGGTGGTCGGCCCCCGCGAGGGCGCTGGCGAGCGTCGTGTGCTCGACGACGACGCCGTCGTGCATGACGACGAGGTCCTGCGCGAGCTGCGCCACGACCGGGAGGTCGTGGCTGATGAACACGAGTGCGCAGCCCGTGCGGCGGGCGACGTCGTCGAGCAGCTCCAGGATCTCGGCCTGGACGGTGACGTCCAGTGCGGTCGTCGGTTCGTCGGCGAGGAGCACGTCCGGCTCGCAGGCGAGCGCGAGGGCCAGCCCGGCCCGCTGCCGCTGCCCGCCGGAGAGCTGCCAGGGGTAGGAGTCGAGCACCCGGCCGACCTCCGGCAGCCGCACCAGCTCGCACAGCTCGGCTGCCGCGGCCCGCGCCGCGTCGCCGCGCAGCCCGCGGTGCAGCCGCAGCGGTCCGGCGATCTGCCTGCCGATGGTCATGAGCGGGTCGAGCGCGGTGAGCGGCTCCTGGAAGACCATCGCGACGCGCGCCCCACGGACCCGGCGCAGTCCGCGGGGCGGGAGGGTGAGGAGGTCGACGCCGTCGAGAAGGACCTGCCCGCTCACGTCCATGCCCTCGGGCACGAGCCCGAGGACGGCGAGTGCGGTGAGGGACTTGCCGGAGCCGGACTCCCCGATGATCCCGAGCCGGCCGCCGGTGTCGACGCTCCAGGTCGCGCCGTCGACGACCGCCCGGCCGGTGGCGGTCCGGACGGTGAGGTCGCGGACGTCGAGGAGGGTCATCGGGCCAGCTCCGGGTCGCGGCGCTCACGGATGCCGTCACCGAGCAGGTTGAGGCCGAGCACGAAGGCGGCGATGCCGAGGCCCGGGAAGATCGCGCTCGTCGGGGAGGTGGCGATGGTGCTCTGCGCCTCACGGAGCATCCGTCCCCACGTCGGGGCGGGCGGCGGCGCCCCGAGACCCAGGTAGGACAGCGACGCCTCGGCCAGCACGGCGCTGCCTGCGAGCAGCATGAGCTGGACGAGGAGGGTGGGGGCGATGTTCGGCAGCACGTGCCGCAGGAGGATGCCGAGGGTGCCGGTGCCCGCGGCGCGGGCGGCGGTCACGTAGTCCTCGCGGAGCACCCGGGCGGCGTTGACGCGGGTGACCCGGGCGATGATCGCCGAGCCGCCGATCCCGATCGCCGCGACGACCGACGCGGTCGACGCGCCCCGCACGGTGACGATGAGCATGGCGAGCAGCAGGGTGGGGAAGGCGATGAGCAGGTCGACGACGGTGTGCAGCGCCGTGTCGAGCCAGCGGGTCGCGCTCGCCGCGAGGACCCCGACCGTCACGCCGATGGCGGCGGCCACGACCGTCGTGGACACGGCGACGACGACGGCCGCGCGGGCTCCCAGCATGAGCTGGGTCATCAGGTCGCGCCCCAGCCGGTCCGTGCCCGCCCAGTGCTCGCCCGACGGCCCGCTGAGGCGTGGTCCCGACCCGTCGGTGAGACCGTAGGGCGTCCAGGCGAGGGAGACGACGGCAACGACGACGACGAGGCCCACGAGTGCGGCACCGACGGTGAGGGACCGGCCCGGCCGCGTCCGGCCGGCGGGTGGGGTGGCGGCCGGCTCGTGGTCGACGGTGGACAGCTCGGTGGTCATGCGCGCTCCAGGACGGCACTCGTGCGCAGCCGGGGGTCGATGAACCGCTGGACGACGTCGACGAGCAGGTTGACGACGAGGACGACGGCCGTGATCGCCAGGACGACGGTCTGGACGACCGGCAGGTCGCGCCCGAGCACCGAGCTCAGCAGCAGGGAGCCGAGACCCGGCAGGGCGAACACGGCCTCGACGACGACGGCGCCGAGCAGCGAGGTGGCCAGCTCGATCCCGAGCACGGCGACGACGGGCACGGCCCCGTTGCGCAGGCCGTGCCGGGCGAGGGCCTGGGTGCGGGAGTAGCCCAGCGACCGCGCGGTGCGGATGTAGTCCTGACCCAGCACGTCGAGCGTGGCGGAGCGCACGTAGCGCACCATGACCGAGGCCATGGCGATCGCGACGGTGAGGACCGGGAGCACGAGGGCCTGAACCGCGGCGGCGGGGTCGCCCCACCCGGCTCGGGGGAAGCCGCCGGGCGGCAGCCAACCAGCGCTGAGCGCGAAGACCCCGATGAGCATGACCCCGACCCAGAAGACCGGGACGGCGACGCCGAGCTGCGACAGGGCCGAGACCGCGACCCCGAGCCGGCTGTTGCGCCGCACCGCGGCGAGGACGCCGACCGGGACCGAGACGAGCACGGCGACCAGGAAGGCTCCCAGGCTCAGCGGCACCGTGACCGGCAGCCGGTCGGCGACGAGCTCGCCGACCGGCTGCCGGGAGACGAACGAGGTGCCCGCGTCGCCGCCCAGGAGGCCGGTGACCCACTGCTGGTACTGGACCAGGACGGGCTGGTCGGTGCCGAGCTGGCGGCGCAGGGTCTGGAGCTGCTCCGCCGTCGTCCCGACCCCGAGCGAGGTCCCCGCGCTGTCGCCCGGCAGCAGCCGCAGGATCACGAAGATCACCAGGCTGGCGAGCAGCAGCGAGGCGGCGAGGACCGCCACGCGCAGCGCGAGGTAACGGAGCACGCTCAGGGCTCCCGGGTGATGTCCGCGACGTAGAAGCTCTCGGTGGCCTGGTCGACCGGGTAGCCGGTGACACCCGCCGCGGCCACCCGGATCTGCGGCTCGAGGTAGAGCCACGCCGACGCGGCGTCCTGGGCCATGAGCTCGTTGGCCTCGCGCAGCAGCGCGGTCTGCTCCTCGTCGCTGCCCGCGGCCTCGGAGGCCGCGACGAGCTCCTGGAACTCCGCGCTGTCGTAGCCCCAGTAGAACTCGGGGTTCGCGTACCAGAAGACGTCGCGCGGGTTGACGTGCCCCATCAGCGTCGTCTCGAAGTCGTGGTCGGTGTAGATGCGCTGGTACCAGGTCGCGTCGTCGATCGGGTTGAGCTCGAGGGTGACGCCCACGTCCGCGAGGTCGCTCTGGAGCAGCTGGGCGATCGTCGCCTCGGTGTCACCCGCGACGTAGTCCAGCGTGATGGTCAGGTCCTCGGCGCCCGCCTCGGCCAGCAGCTCACGCGCGCTCTCCGGGTCGTGGGCGTGCACGTCCGACAGGTCGGTGAACCACGGGTCGGTCGGGGGGACCATGGAGCCGATGACCTGCCCGCGGCCCGCCCAGACGGCGTCGAGGACGGCGTCGCGGTCGACGGCGCGGTACAGGCCCTGGCGGACCCGGACGTCGTCGAAGGGCGCCTCGTCGTCGTTGAAGGCCCACAGCCACTTCGTCGTCGAGGTGCCCTCACTGATGGTGAACCCGGGGTTGCCCTCGAACTGCGCGAGCTGGTCGGGGGAGTCCTCCGCGATGACGAGGTCGAGACCGCCGGTCGCCAGCGCGTTGTTCATCGCGGTGGTGTCGGTGAAGAACTGGAAGGTGGCGCCCGGGTTGCTCGCCGGCTCGCCCCAGTAGTCGTCGTACCGCTCGATCGTCAGGTGGTCGCCCTGCGTCCACTCGACGAACCGGTAGGGCCCGGTGCCGTTGTCCGCGGTGTGCTCGGTGTCCCCCTCCTTGACGATCGTCTCGCCGGCGAGGTGGAAGATGAGGGAGCGGGACGGGCGCGAGAGCACGACCTCGAGGGTGTGGTCGTCGGGAGCGGTGATCTCCTCCATGACGCTGAGGTCCGACTTGCGGGCGGCGACCGACTCCTCGGAGATGATCTCGCTCAGGGACCACACCGCGTCGGCGGAGGTGAAGGGGGTGCCGTCGTGGAAGGTGACGTCCTCGCGCAGGTCGAAGGTGTAGGTGAGGCCGTCCTCGCTCACCTCCCAGCTCTCGGCGAGCGCGGGGATGATCTCGCCGTCGACGTCGATGGCCGCCAGGCCCTCGTAGACGTTGCGGGTCATCGTCTGTCGGACGCCGGAGCTGCCGCCGACGTTGCGCTGCAAGCCGGTGGGCTCGTTGGTCGAGCCGATGATGACCTCTGTCTCGGCGGCAGTCGTGCTGCCGCTGCCGCCGCCGCTGTCGCCACCGTCACCACCGGAGCAGGCGGCCAGCGCGAGCGCGGAGACGGCGGTCAGGGCCAGCACCCGCGATGGGGTCTTCGTCATGGGGGACCTTTCGTCGAGGCCCGGGCCGGCGGCGGACGGGCCCACGTCGAGCCCGGCGACACGTCCGACGCTCCGGGCCGAGGGGATCGTTCGGCTCAGGAGCAGGTCGGACAACACACGACGGACGCACGGCAGCCGGGACGAGCCGGGGCAGGGGTGCGGTCGGTCATGGTTGTGCCATTCTCCCACAGCGTCGCCGGGCGGTCGCTGTGCCGAGTGCCACTGCGCAGGACGCCACGCCGGGGACCGGACGTGCGCCGCCGGGCGTCCTATCCTCGGTGCAGGAGCCGAGAGATGGGCAGCGACGCATGAGTGACCTGATCGACACCACCGAGATGTACCTCAAGACGGTCTACGAGCTTGAGGAGGAGGGGGTGGTGCCCATGCGTGCCCGCATCGCCGAACGCCTCGGGCACTCCGGACCGACGGTGTCGCAGACGGTGGCCCGGATGGAGCGTGACGGCCTGCTCCACCTCGAGGAGGGACGCCGCATCGCGCTGTCCGAGGCGGGGCGGGAGAAGGCGACCCAGGTCATGCGCAAGCACCGGCTCGCCGAGCGCCTCCTCATCGACGTCATCGGGCTGGACTGGGAGTACGTCCACGAGGAGGCCTGCCGCTGGGAGCACGTGATGAGCGAGCAGGTGGAGCACCGGCTCGTCGCGCTGCTCGACCACCCCCACCACGACCCGTACGGCAACCCGATCCCGGGGCTTGCGCAGCTCGGGGAGCACACCCGCGCCCCCGCCGAGCCCACGCTCCGGGCGCTGGCCTCCCTCGCCGGTACCGACGACGGTGACGTCGTCCTCCGGCGCATCGGCGAGCCGCTCCAGGTTGACGTCGAGCTCCTCGCCCGCTTCGCCGAGGCCGGGGTGCGGCCCGGCGTGCGGCTGCAGCTGCAGCGCGGTGTCGGCATCGTCTCACTCCGTGCCGAGGGCTCCGAGCTGGTGCTCGACGTGCCGGAGGACGTGACCCGCCACCTCTTCGTCGAGGTCTGAGAGTCGCGGAAATCCGGGCTTCTTGTTGCTCCACGGACGTGAGTCGCGACACGCTTCCCACATCGTCGTAACCGGAACGTGACATTTGACCGAGGGCTCGGGTAGTGTCCGACTCGCTCCTCGCACCCCTCCAGTGATGAGCCCTCGGACGGAGCCCAACCCTGCCGCCGTCCCGAGGTTCCCTTTGAGAATGTCCGTCGGCAGGGGCGGGGGAACCAAGTAGTGGCGGTCGGCCCAGGTCGGCCCCTAGGGGTGAAGCCCGTCCGAGAGGACGGGCCGGGTGATCTCCCATCCGAACCCGACAGCTCACCTCGTCGGCAGCAGGAGAGGTAACACGTGACCGTGACCACAACCGGGGCTCGCCACCGCGCGGCATGCCGCCCCACCACGCCACTGACAGCGTTCGGACAGGCCGTCACTGGCCCGGCAGCCCGTCGCGGCATGCTCGTCGCCGCGTCCTCGGGCCTCGCCCTCACCATGGCGGCCAGCACGGCAGTCGCCGCGCCGGAGGGCTCCTCCCTCCCGCAGGTGGACGTCTCGGCGCTCTCGAACCAGGCGCGCACCGCGCTGACGGTCAACCCCACCGTGTCGGTCCCCGCCGACGTCGAGTACTCCGTCGCTGACTTCGCCGTCGAGGCGATCCCGCCCAAGACCATCCACGCCGAGGACGCCGACCCGGTCGCCGAGCGCATCGCGGCCGACGAGGCCGCCCGGCAGGCAGAGGCGGAGGCCGAGGCGCAGGCGCTGGCCGCCGCCCGCACCGCCGAGTCCGCCTCCCGCACGCGGACGTCCTCCGCCCAGGCCGGCACGACCGCGACCGCTACCGCTGCCGCAGAGACGGCGCCCGCTCCCGCGGCCGCCCCCGCCCCGGCCGCCTCCGGCAACGCGATCGTCGACATCGCCTTCCGCTACGTCGGCACCCCGTACGTGTGGGGTGGCGCCACCCCGGGCGGGTTCGACTGCTCCGGTTTCACGTCCTACGTGTACGCCCAGGCCGGGATCAGCATCCCGCGCAGCTCCAGCGCCCAGCGCAACGCGGGCACCGTCGTCTCCGCCGCCCAGGCGAGCGCCGGTGACCTCGTGTGGTGGCCCGGACACGTCGGCATCTACCTCGGTAACGGCCAGTACATCGCGGCGCACAGCCCCGGCAACCCGCTGTCGGCGCGCGCGATCTACAAGTCCAACCCGACCTTCATCCGGGTGGGCTGACAGCCGCACGCTCCGCCCGACGGGCCCGCACCGCCACGGTGCGGGCCCGTCGGACGTTCGAACCGCCGACACGGGTGTCGGCACGGAGCACAATGGGGAGCAACGGCTCCCGAGCTTGGAGGGTGACATGCCCCGCGAGAACGTCGTCATCGTCGGTGTGGACGGCTCCGAGACCAGCAACGCGGCCCTCGACTGGGCGGCGGCGGAGGCACGACGCCTCGGCTGGCGCCTGCACGTCGTCTGTGCGTACGCCGTCCCCGCGTTCACCGTCGCCTCGCTCGACGGCGGCTTCGCCGCCGTCGACGACTCGGCCATCCAGGCCGGGGCGCAGGCCGTGCTCGAGGAGGCCGTCGAGCGCGTGGGCGGCGACCTCGAGGTCACCTCCGCACTCGAGCTCGGTGACCCCGCCGGGGTGCTCGTCGAGCTCTCCCGCCAGGCGGGGCTCGCCGTCGTCGGCACTCGCGGCGGCGGTGGGTTCGCCGACCGTCTCCTCGGCACGGTGTCCTCCTCCCTGCCCGCGCACGCGCACTGCCCGACCGTCGTGGTTCCCCGCACCGAGGACGGTCAGCCGCCCTTCACGCCGGTTCGCCGCGTCGTCGTCGGTGTCGACGGCTCGGAGTCCGCCACCATCGCGCTGCGCCGAGCGGTGGACGAGGCAGCCGCGTGGGACGCCCACCTCACCGCCGTCGCCGCGGTGCCGATCGGCGGGGGAGCCGGGTCGCTCGCCTGGCTGCCGGCCGCCGTCGACCGGGACGACGTGCTCGCCGACGTCAAGGTCGGGCTCTCGGTGGCGGTCGAGCGCGCCGTCGCCGGTCGGGAGGTCCGCGTCAGCCAGCACGCCCTCGACGGCAACGCGGCGGCACTGCTCGCGGAGTTCTCCACCGCCGTCGACCTCGTCGTCGTCGGGTCCCGCGGGCGCGGCGGCTTCGCCGGGCTGCTCATGGGCTCGACCAGCCAGGCGGTCCTCCACCACGCCGTCTGCCCCGTCATGGTCGTCCCCGCTCGCTCCGCCGAGGAGGAGACCCGCGGTCCTGCCGACGTCCCCTGGCGCCGCCGCTGAGGGCTCCGCGCCTCCGCACCCCCCGCCGAGCCCCGGATCGTGTGCACGCTCGGCGCGCCCCGCGCCGCTGCGCGTCGTCAGGCGTCGCGGCTGCCTAGGCTGTGCCCACACACCGACGAAAGGGGCACACGTGCGGCCACCCCGCCATGCCACGCCCCGGCACTACCTCATGTGCCGGCCGACGTACTTCACCGTGAGCTACGAGATCAACCCCTGGATGCACACGGCGGTGCCCACCGATACCGACCTGGCCGTCGCCCAGTGGCAGGAGCTCCACGACACCTACGTCCGGCTCGGCCACCGGGTCGAGCTCATCGAGCCCGTCGTGGGCCTTCCCGACATGGTCTACGCCGCGAACGGCGCGCTGGTGAGCGACGGCGAGGTCTACACGGCGAAGTTCACCTACCCGCAGCGCATGCCCGAGGGCCCTGCCTACGCGGACTGGTTCGCCGAGCGCGGCTTCCGGGTCCACACCGCGAGCGCCACCAACGAGGGCGAGGGTGACATCCTCACCGTCGGCGACCTCGTGCTCGCCGGGACCGGGTTCCGCACGTCCACCGCCGCGCACGCCGAGCTGCAGGAGGCCATCGGCAAGCCGGTCATCGGGCTGCGTCTCGTCGACCCGCGCTTCTACCACCTCGACACCGCGCTCATGGTGCTCTCCGACAGCGAGGTCGCCTACTACCCGCCGGCGTTCAGCGAGGGCAGCCGACGGGTGCTCGAGCGGCTCTTCCCCGACGCCGTCATCGCCACCGAGGCGGACGCCGTCGTGCTCGGGCTCAACGGCGTGAGTGACGGCCGGCACGTCATCCACAACCCGCGGGCCACGGACCTCGCCGCCGCACTCGCGGAGCGGGGCTTCGAGCCGATCGGCATCGACACCTCCGAGCTGCTCAAGGGCGGCGGCGGGGCGAAGTGCTGCACGCTGGAGATCCGGGCAACCGTGCGGGACCAGGGCCACCAGCCGCCCGGGGCCGTGCTGACGGCGTCGGTGGGCGCGGGGGGCTGAGGAGGCTCAGCGGCCCCACCCGGCCTGGCGCGCGCGGTCCAGCCAGCCGAGGTCGACGTCGGCCTCCGGGGCGCCGGCGACGATGTCGATGACGTGCTGGGCGTGCTCGACCCCGGGGGTGACCGCGTCGAGGACGCCGCTCCAGAGGTCGGCGAGCACGGAGCGAGCGTCCTCGAAGGCCGAGAGCAGGAAGGTCCGTGCGGACTCGATGGCGGCGAGCGTGTCGGCGGCCCCGTCGGCGTGCTCCCGCAGCGCCTGGGCGACGTCGTCGACGAGCTCGGCGCTGCGCGCCGTCTCCTCGGCCCGGTCGCCGAGCGACGCCACGTACGCCTCGCCCGCAACCGACCGCCAGCCGATCTCCTCGCGCAGCGCGACGAGCTCGGCGCCCAGCGCGCGGACCTGCCCGGCGACGTCGTCGACCTGGCCGGCGAGCGCGCGCAGCTCCTCCGGCGCCTCAGCGAGACCCATGGTGCACCTCCCGCGGGCTCATGGCCGCCACTCCTCGTCGGCCGCCGGAGGGCCGAACATGGCGAACAGGCCGGCGGAGTCCGCCCCTCGGCGTGGGAAGCCGAGGTCGCGAGGGTCGAGGGTCGTGCCGTCGGGGCCGACGAGGCTCGTGCGCACCTCGGTCGGGACGAACGCGGCGGTGTGCCACCCGGCCCGGGTGATCTCCTCGAGCGTGACCCGCTGCTCCGCGGGGTCCGTGCTCGTCGTCGCTGCGTCGATGACCACCTGGTTGCCGGTGGTCGCTCCGGAGCTGAGCCGCACCTCCGTGCCGGTCAGCGCCGGGACTGCGCTGAGCTCGGCGACGATGCGGTCGCTCTCGGTCGAGAGGTCCGGGGTGGTGGTGGAGTCCGGCGTGGGCGCCCCGCCGGCACCGCAGGCCGGCAGGAGGAGGACCAGGCCGAGCGCGCCGGCCAGCAGCCGCCTCACGGGTGCTCCTGCCCGACGTCGTACTGGAAGACGTGCGGCTCGCCCGCACGGACCCGGGCGAACTGCTCGTCGAGCCGCTCGAGCGCGATCGCCAGCACCGGGTCGGTGCCCGCCCGCTCGTCGACGAGCGCGCCGGTCTCCGCGTAGAGGCTGCCGTGGTGGGCGGAGAACGGGTCGCCGGGTGTCACCTCGCTGTGGCCGTCGACGTCGCGGGTGATGGTCGTCCAGTTCGGACCCGCGGCGTTCGGGTTGCCGTCGAGGTGGTGGACCGGGTCCTGGACGTGCTCGATGCTCAGCACGGAGACGTCGTCCGGGATGTCCATGGCGGCGACGGGCGAGCCGCCGGTGACGACGTCGGTGACGTTGAGACCGTTCGTCGGGTCGGCGGCGATCGAGGCGGCCACGATCCCGCCCTGGCTGTGCCCGGCGACGGTGACGGCCTGGCCCTGCAGCACGCTGAGCGGGACACCGGTCTGCTCCGAGAGGGAGGACATCGCCTGGTGCACCGCCTCGAGCACCCCCTCCTCCATCGCGGTGTCGTGCGCCCCCGCCATGAGGTGGAGGTTGGTGCTGAGGTCTGAGGGGTTGGAGCCGGGCGCGGGGGACCACTCCTGCGTCCCGGGGATCTCCACGATCCAGCTGTACCCGCCCGCACCGTCGGGGACCGCGGTGACGCGCACCTCCGAACGGTCGCCGTTGCCGAGGCCGGAGATGTTGTCGAAGAGGTCGGAGACGCTGCCGGCGGCGGTCGCGTCCAGCGCCGCCTGCCAGCTCGCGTCGTCCGGGTAGCGGGGGTCGCGCGGCTCGGGGGTCACCACCGGGCGGCCGGTGGCGAAGAGGCCGAGCAGCCCGCCTCCGGCGATGACGCCCGAGACGACCTGTTCGTAGCTCAGTGGCGTGGTCGGGAAGGTCCACGGCGTCAGCGCGCTGAGCACGAGCGGGACCTGCGTGCCGAGCACGAACGGGAGGCCGGAGATGATGGAGTCGGTGACCCACGGGTGGTCGTAGAGCCCGCCGAGCGCGGTCCCCAGGGGGTCCTGCCCGACGGTCTCGACCCACCGGGCGAAGGCGTCGGGGGTGAGGGCGTCGGCGACGTCGTCGTCCAGGGCCCCGTAGGCCCACGAGGTCAGGGCGATCCCCCCGGCCGTGAGGAGTCCTGCGTTCAGCAGGAGGACACCGGTGGTCGTGTCGCGGACCTCGGCGAGCCGGGCGAGCGCGGCGTCGGTCTCCTCGTAGGCCGTGGCGGCGCCGCGGAGGAACGTCGCCGAGGACTCGTACTCGAGGGCGATCCAGGCCAGCCCCTCGGGCGGGAGCTGCGCCCGGGCGACCTCACCGAGCACCCGCGCACCGGTGACCGGGGACAGCACCTGGGAGCCGAGCACCGCCTCGTGGGTGGCGACGGCGGCCACCCGCGCCGCGAGCTCGCGAGCGACGTCACCCTTGGCGTCCAGGACGTCGGCCGTGGCGCGCATGTCGGCGGCGCGCGCGAGGACACCCGCAGCCCCACCGGTCACGGTGAGGGAGTCGGTCACAGCACCTCCTCGGCGTGGAGGAGCCCGGTGAGTGCGGTGAGCAGGCCATGACGCACGTGCTCGAGGTCGGTGCGGCGCAGGGTGACGGCGTGGCACGTCGCGTCGACGAGCTCGACGACGTCGGCCTCCGTCCACAACCACACCCCGTGGAAGCCGAGGGTGCCGTCGGCGGTGCGGCGCGCCGCGCTCACGCTGGCTCCGCCGACCAGCGAGGTCGCGACCGTGCCGAGGACCGCGAGCGCCGAGGCGGGCAGCCCCGAGAGGTGGGTGGCGACCTCCTCACGCCCCGACCGCAGCGCCTGGGCGATGGCGGCGGACTGCGGCCAGCCGATCCGCACGGGCGAGCGGTCCTCCGGTGCGCCCGCCGTGACCCGGCCGGGCAGGGCTCGCATGGCCTCGGCGAGGAGGCCCCCGGCCGCCGACAGGGACAGGTCGACGACGGGTTCCTGCTCCAGCACCGGGTCGCCACCCGCCGTGCGGACCTGGCGGCGCCGCCGGGCGAGCGCGGCGGTCCGCCCGCCGGACCACGCCACGCTCTGGTTGACGACGACGTCACCGGACCACGCCGAGACGTCGACGCGGACGTCGGCCTCCAGCAGCATGAGCATGCCCAGGATGCAGGACGGGCTCAGCGCCGTGATGTCGTCCTCGGCCGGCACGTGGGTGGCCAGTCCGCGCAGCTGCAGGCTAGACCACGCGCGCTCGCGCTCCACCGGGGTGAGTGGCTGCTCCGGGTCGAGCCCGAAGGACTCGGGCGAGAAGCCCGCCGGGCCGGTCGAGCCGTGGGCGCGGGAGAGCAGGGCTGCACGCAGGACGGTCCACTCGGCCACGTCGAGCCGGAAGTGGGCCACGCGGCCTCGCCGCCGGCGCTCGGTCTGCTCGATCGTCTCCGTCGACATCGTGACCACCTCTCCCCCTGCCGCTGCCCTCATGGTGGTGCCTGCGCAGTGGCGTTGACCATGGGGAGAACTGCCCATCTCGGTGTCCATCGGGATGATCTGGGCGCCGCGTCCTCCTGCGAAAGTCGGGGCCCGTCCGAGGCGTGGGACGGCGCTGGGGCGTGGCTGACCCGGGCCGCACGTCGTGGCTAGCATCGGGGAAACCATCCAGAGCAGCCGAGAGACCTGGCTCGTCGACGCTGCAGCAACCCGGATCGCGGGTGCTCCCGCCAGGACCGATGGAGGAGACCATGGCGACGCCCACCCGTCCTGACCACGCAGCGTGTCCCGGCCCCGGAGGGTTCCCCGAGCCGGAGGAGGCGTGGGGCCCCGCGACACGTGCCGTGCACGCCGGCCACGCGCGGACCGGCTTCCAGGAGACCTCCGAGGCCCTGTTCCTCACCCAGGGCTTCGTCTACGACGAGGCCGCGGAGGCCGAGGCCGCCTTCCGCGGCGACGTCGACCGCTTCACCTACGCCCGCTACGAGAACCCCACGGTCTCCACGTTCGAGGAGCGGCTGCGTGCGCTGGAGGGGGCGGAGGCCTGTTACGCGACCGCCACCGGGATGTCGGCCGTCTTCTCCACCCTCGCCGCGCTCGTCCGCAGCGGCTCGCGGATCGTGTCCGGCCGGGCACTGTTCGGCTCGACGGTGACGCTCTTCGAGGACGTCCTCGCCAAGTGGGGAGTGGTCACCGACTACGTCGACGCCCATGACGTCGAGGACTGGCGCCGGGCGCTGGCCACCCCCGCCGACGTCGTGTTCTTCGAGACGCCGTCCAACCCGATGCAGGACATCGTCGACGTCGCGGCGGTGAGCGAGCTGGCCCACGCGGCGGGCGCCGTCGTCGTCGTCGACAACGTCTTCGCCACCCCGGTGCTCCAGCGGGTGCTGCCCCAGGGGGCGGACGTCGTCGTCTACTCGGCAACCAAGCACATCGACGGCCAGGGGCGCACCATGGGCGGCGCGGTGCTCGGCAGTCGCGACTTCGTCGAGGGCCCGCTCCAGCTCATCCTGCGCAACACCGGCCCGACGCTCAGCCCGTTCAACGCCTGGGTGCTGCTCAAGGGACTGGAGACCATGCCGCTGCGCGTACGCGCCCAGAGCGCCACGGCGCTGGAGCTGGCGCAGTGGCTCGAGACGCTGCCGGGGGTCGGGGCGGTGCACTACCCGTTCCTCGCCTCGCACCCCCAGGTGGAGCTCGCCCGGACCCAGATGAGCGGTGGGGGCACCGTGGTCACGTTCGACCTCGCCGTCGACGGCCGGCCCGCCGACCAGGCGCAGACCTTCGCGTTCCTCGACGCGCTGCGGCTCGTCCTCATCTCCAACAACCTCGGCGACGCGAAGTCGCTCGTCACCCATCCGGCGACGACGACGCACCGGCGGCTGGGGGAGGTGGGCCGGGCCCACCTGGGGATCAGCGACGCGACCGTGCGGCTGTCCGTCGGGCTCGAGGAGGTCGTGGACCTGCGTGCCGACCTCGAGCAGGCGCTCGCCGCGGTGGCCTCGGCGAGCGCGCAGTCCGGGGCCGAGATCGCGGTCCCGCACTGCGTGCCCGGGTGAGGACCGCGACCTCGCCGGTGGACGGCCCAGCGGGCGGCCGTCCTACCGGTCCGCGCGCCGCCGGTAGCGCCTGACCGAGCGGGCGATCCGCCACAGGGCGAACGCCGTCATCCCCTCCAGTGCCGGCCGCAGGAGGGCGGCGGTCAGCGCCCGGGGCAGCGGGCCACGGAGGTGCACGCCGTCCTCGGCCCAGTCGACGACGGCGCGATGGGGCCCGCGTGCCGTGACGGTGATGACGACCTCGCCGAGCAGGAGCGGCCCCGTCTTGACGAGGCGCAGCTCGCGGGGCGGGTCGGCCCGGGTGACCCGCATCCGGTCGACCAGCACCCGTGCGGTCCGGCCGACGACGACGTCCCCCTCCCGCAGCGGGGGGCGCGGTGCGCTCACCGTGGTGAGCGGGATCCAGCGGCCGTGGTGCCGCACCGCGGTGACCAGGGCATAGGCCCACTCCTGCGGCAGGTCAAGCGTCCGGGAGGCCATGGGAGGAGCGTATGTGCGCGGCGGCGTCCTCGCCGGTTACGCTGGACCCGCCCCGCCCTCGTAGCTCAGGGGATAGAGCACCGCTCTCCTAAAGCGGGTGTCGGCAGTTCGAATCTGCCCGAGGGCACCAGCGAGGTCCTGGACGTCCCGCCCGCGCGCAGGCGTCCGGCAGCGGAGCGGCCGTCGGCTCAGGCCGGGTCCTCCGGGTGCGGGGGGACGTCGTCGGCGACGACGGCGCCTCGCCGGCCGGGCGGCTGCTCGGGCCCCGTCGTCGAGTCGCGCTCCGTCTGCCGCTCCGCCTCGGCGTTGACCGCCGCGCCGAGGATGACGAGGAGGACGGTGAGCCAGAGCCAGAGCATGCTGATCGCCACCCCGGCGAGGGACCCGTACATGCGCTCGTAGGTGCCGAGGTTCTGCACGTAGACGAAGAGCCCCGCCGAGCACGCCAGCCACAGGGCTGTGGTGACGACCGAACCGCCGCTGATCCACCGCCACCGCGCCCGGCCGCGGCGGTCGGGCGCGAACCGGTAGAGCAGGGCCAGGCCGACGGCCATGAACACGGCGACGCCGATGCACGCGGCGGTGAGGGCGAGCACCTTGACCCAGCGTGGCGCGGTGGAGAGCGTCCGGGAGATGAGGGCGCTCCCGGCGATCACCGCCCCGAGAAGGACGGCGCCGCCGAGCACGAAGAACAGCGCGAGGGCGAAGCGGCGGAGCCCTCCGCGGGTCTCGTCCTCGCGGTAGGCGACCGTGATCGCCTCGATGAGGAAGGACGCCGCGGTGGTCGCGGTGCCGAGCGCGACGGCCAGGGCGAGCAGACCGCGGAAGGTGAGGAGCTGGGTGGACGCCTCGGTGATGGACACGAACTGGTCGCCGAGGACCTGACCGAGGGTCGGGGGCAGTACGGCCACCACCCCCGCGAGGTGCTCCACGGCCTGCTCGGGGGTGTTGACCGCGCCGTACACCGACAGGGCGGTGAGCAGGACCGGCGCGATGGACAGCACCGCGAAGAAGGCGACGCCCGCGCTGTAGAGCAGGAACTGGTCCGGGACGATCCTCCGGGCCACGCGGCGCAGGATGTGCAGCCACCCCTTGAGCGGGATCTGGCGCGGCCGCGCAGCGCGGGCGCCGGGCGTCGTCGGCGCCGGCTCGCGGGCAGGGAGGGCCGCCATGGGCACAGTCTGGCGGGGCCGTGGGGGGACTGCACGCCCGGGTGTGTCGGACATCACCGCGACGTTCGACGGGAGGAGGGCTTGCGCTCCGACGAAAGTTGGGCCAGGCTATCCTCCATAGGGCGTGACGCCTGCCCCCCGTGTGCGTCACGCCCTATCTCATGCCCGAGGCCGGGAAACTGGTCCCGCTCGCGGCGGGTCGCGCCGGACAACGGCTCCACGCTGGTTAGCGTGGACGGATGACCCCTTCAGCGCTCTTCGCCCGCCCCCCAGCGGCGCACCGCCGCGCCGGGGGACAGGGCCCCGTCGGGCTCACCGCTCCGGAGGACGACTCCGACGCCGCGGACGGCCCCGCGACGAGCCGGACCGCCCGGGCGCGAGCCGTCGAGGGCTCCGCGCAGCAGTGGCGCGAGCGTCTCATCGCGCTCAGTGGCGCCAGCGCCCTCTCGGACGTCAGCCTGCTCGGTGAGGCCGTCATCGACCTCACCGCCGCGCACCCGTCGGGCATCGCCCAGCTCTACTCTGGGCGCGCCACCCGCCTGTCGAACCTCGTCCGCGAGGGCGGCGCGCTCGTCACCGCCCGCAGGTCGGCCCGCACCGTCGTCGCCCGCACCGACGAGCTCGCCCAGCGGTACGGCGTCGCACCCACCTATCTCGCCGCGGGCATCGCCACCTGGACGGAGATCCCGCGACCCGTCCCGGTGGCCGACCAGGAGGACGACGAGGTGGTCGACGACCGCCCGGACGCCGACGACGCGAGCGAGCCCGCAGCACCCCGCACCGTCCAGGCGCCGGTGCTCCTGCGGCCGGTGCGGCTGACGGCGCGCGGGGGCCAGGTCGCCGACCTCGACCTCCAGCTCGAGCCGGCCGTCGACGTCAACTCCGTGCTCGTGCGCGCCCTCCGCTCGCGTGGGGTGAGCGTCGACTCCGCCGCCATCGCGTCCGGGGCGCTGACGACCGACGGTTTCTCCCCCCGTGCCGCGCTTGCCCGGCTCGCCCTCCTCGGTGAGGAGCACCTGCCCGACTTCACGCTCGAGGAGCGCGTCCTCATCGGCCCGTTCGTCCACCCCGGCCAGGTGCTCGTCGACGACCTCGAGTCCATGCACGACCACCTCGTCGAGCACGACGTCGTCGCCGCCCTCGCCGGCGTCGAGGACGCGCGCGCCGCGCTGGACCGGCCGCTGCCCGAACGCGTCGGTGCCGACCGGCAGCCGCAGGCCGAGCGTGGCGTGGGCGACCTCGACCCCGAGCAGCAGCGGATCGTCGACGCCGTCAGCTCCGGGACGGACCTGTTCATCGACGCACCCCCCGGTGCCGACGTCCCGGCCACGCTGGCCGCCGTCCTCGCCGACGCCGTCGCCACCGGACGTCGGGTCCTGTACGTGCCCGGCACGCGGCGGGTGGGGCGCGCGCTCGTCGAGGAGCTCACCGCGCTCGGTCTGCGCGACCTCGTCCTCGACCTGTCCACCGACACCGGCTGGCGGGCCAGCGCACCCGAGCAGCTGCGCGCCGGGCTGCACGCCGTCGAGCCGGAGGCCCGCACCGAGTCCGTGCGGGCCCTGCGGGCGGAGCTGGTCACCGCCCGTGAGCAGCTCGCCGGGTACGTCGAGGCGCTGCACACGGTGCGCCGGCCGTGGGACTGCTCCGCGCACGCCGCCCTGCAGGCGCTTGCCGGCCTGACCGCCCAGCGGCCGGGACCGCGCACCGAGGTCCGCCTCTCCCCGGACGTCGTCCGGGAGCTCGTCGGTGAGCGCCGTGAGCACGCGCGGGAGCGCCTCGTGCGCGCCGCCAGCCTGGGGTCCTTCGAGCTCCGTCCGCACGACACGCCCTGGTACGGGGCTCGGCTGGAGAGCGCCGACGGAGCCCACCGGGCCCTCGAGCGCACCCAGCGGCTGGCCGGCGTCGAGCTACCGCGCGTGCTCGCCGACGTCGAGCGCACGGCCCGCGAGACGGGCCTGACCACGGCACGCACGTTGCGCGGGTGGCTCGAGCAGCTGGACATGCTCGACGGTGTCCGCACCGCGCTGGACGTCTTCGTCCCCCAGGTCTTCGAACGGTCGGCAGCGGACATGGTCGTCGCGACCTCCACCCGCGCCTGGCGCAAGGAGCACGGCGTCACCATGGCCGGCGGCACGCGACGCCGGCTGCGCAAGCAGGCCAAGGACCTCCTGCGCCCCGGTCGCCCCGTGCCGGACCTCCACGCCGAGCTCGTCCACGTGCAGGAGCAGCGCGAGGTCTGGCGGCGGCACTGCCCCGGCGGGGGCTGGCCGCGCCTGCCCGAGGGACTCTCGGAGATGGCTCGCCACGCCCGCGCGGTCGAGGGTGACGTCGCGGCGCTCCAGGACGTCGTCGGCGCCGGGGCGGGCAAGGCCGACCTCCTCGACCTCCCGCTCGCCGACCTCGCCAGCGCCATGGAGGCGCTCGGCAACGACAGCGAGGCCGTGCGGCTCATGCCCGAGCGCACCGCCGTCCTCGCCGAGCTCGGGGAGCTGGGCCTCGGTGAGCTCGTCGCGGATCTCACCGCCCGCCGCGTGCCCGCGGCGCTCGCCGGTGCCGAGCTCGACCTCGCCTGGTGGACCTCGGTGCTCGAGGACATCCTGCGCACCGATCCCGCGCTCGCCGGGTTCGACGGGCCCGGCCTCATCGCGCTCGCCGAGCGCTTCCGCCGCCTCGACGCCGAGCACGTGGAGACGCTGACGACGCCCGTCCGGCGCGCCGTCGTCCGCCGGCTGCAGGCCCTCGTCCACAGCCACCGTGAGGCCGCCGCCGAGCTCGAGCACGAGCTCGGGGCCGGCCGGGGCGTCGACCTCCGCAGGATCCACGCCCGGCACCCCGAGCTCGTCGGAGCGATCCGGCCGAGCTGGGTGGTGCCTCCCGTCCTCGTGCCGCAGCTCCTGCCGCCCACCCGCAGCGTCGACCTCGTCGTCCTCGACGGCGTCCACCACCTGCCCACCGAGCAGGCCGTCGGCGCCATCGCCCGCGGTCAGCAGGTCGTCCTCGTCGGCGACTCCCGCCGCGGCGGTGACGGGCTGGCCGCGGAGCTGGCGCCGCTGCTGCCCGCCCTCACGTTGCCGACCGACCGCGCCGAGCGCGAGGAGTCGATCGCCGTGTTCCTCGCCCGGCACGGGTACGCCGACGTCATCCAGCCCGTGCCCGCTCCGCCGGCCCCCGGTCGGACGACCTTCGAGGTCGTCGAGGGCTTCGGGATGCCGGCCCCGGGCGCGGACGCGGTGGAGAGTGTGCAGGCGGAGGTCGACCGCGTCGTGGACCTCGTCATCGAGCACGCCCTGACCACCCCCGAGCAGTCGCTCGCCGTCATCGCCCTCAACGCGCGCCACGCCGACCGGGTCCGCGAGGCGGTCATCTCCGCGGTGTCCGGCAGCTCGGCCGTCGCCGACTTCTTCGCCGCGGACAAGGCCGAGCCCTTCGTCGTCGTCGACGCGGATGGTGCGGCCGGTTTGCGTCGCGACACCGTGGTGCTCAGTCTCGGCTACGCGAAGACGCCCCACGGCCGGGTGCTGCACAGCTTCGGGGCGATCAGCGGGCCCGACGGCACGGCCTGCCTCATCGACGCGCTCGACGCCGTCCGTGAGCGGCTCGTCCTCGTCTCCTGCATCGGCCCCGGGGACATCGACCGCGGGCGCCTCCACCAGCCCGGCCCGCTCCTCCTAGCCGACCTCATCGACTGGGCCGCCGAGGCGCCCGAGCAGGGCGACACCGCGGCCACCGGCGCGGCGCCCGACCCGCTGCTCGTCGACCTCGCGGAGCGCCTGTGGCGCCTGGGCCTGACCGTCGTGCCGCAGTACGGCGTCGAGGGCGGGGTGCGCATCCCGCTCGCGATCGGCCACCCCGACCTGCCCGGAGAGCTGCTGGTCGCGGTCCTCACCGACGACGCCTCGTACGTGGCCGAGCCGAACCTCCGGCGGCGCGAGCGTCACTGGGTGCAGCGGCTCGCCGCGCGGGGCTGGAAGGTCCACATGGCGTTCTCGACAGCCGTCTTCACCGATCCCCAGGGGGAGGCGCAGGCCATCCTCGGGCGCGTGCTCGACGTCGTCGGCGAGCGGCGGCGCACGCAGCACCCGGTGCGTGTCCCGGTCGCCGCTCCGCCCGTGGAGCTCGAGGACACCGACGACGTGGCCGACGGCGACGCCGACGCGTCGGACCGCGCACACGACGGCGCGGTTCCCGGCTCCGCGGCTCCCCAGTTCTCGGACGCGACGCAGCCGGCCGAGGCCGACGACGAGGACCCGCCCGGCGTGAGTCCCGATGCGTCAGTCGGGAGCGAGGGCGGCCGCGGACCTGCGTCGGCCGCTCGCGAGCGGGGACCGCGGCCGCCGGTGACGCCCGGACTGCCGATCGGCGCCTACTCCGACGACGAGCTCGACGACCTGGCCGCCTGGATCGACTCCGACGGCATCGAGCGCGACCGCGACGCCCTCGTGGCCGCGCTGCGCGAGGAGCTCGGGCTCACCCGCCGCGGCCTGGAGGTCGACGGGGTCCTGCGCGCGGTCGCCTCCCGCCGCGGATGACCCGCGGCCGGCACCGCCGGGTCGTGGCACCGCCCACCCGTCTCGGTGCGAGCGAGGAGGGAAACCTCACCCCGACGACGGCTCCGGCCGCGCGTGCCGACGGGGCTGCGGACGCCTCGTCGGCTCGGCCGACCGACCACAAGCAGCAGCCCCCGGCGGTCGCCCCGCTGCCGGTCCGGGCCGGCGAGGACACCGACGAGGGATGGGGTGAGCTGCCCGAGCGGTCCGACGACGCGCGCTACCTGCGGGACAAGCCGCCCCACTGGCAGTGAGCCGGCGCGCTAGCCTGGCCCGGTGCCCGGACCCGCCGGGCCGTGAACAACAGGAACTGAGGGGTCATGCTCAAGGGCTTCAAGGAGTTCATCACCCGCGGCAACGTCATCGACCTCGCCGTCGCCGTCGTCATCGGGTCGGCCTTCGCGGCGATCGTCGACACCGTGGTCTCCAGCGTCATCACCCCGGTGCTCAACGCCGCGGGCGGCGCCAGCTCCGAGGGGCTCGGCTTCATGATCCGGGCCGGTCAGGAGAACACCTTCGTCGACCTGTCGGCGATCATCAACGCGGTCGTCGTCTTCCTCATCACCGCGGCCGTCGTGTACCTCATCTTTGTCCTGCCGATGAACACCTTCCAGCAGCGCCGCAAGCGTGGCGAGGAGCCGGAGCCGGAGGCACCCGCCGAGGACGTCATCCTGCTCCAGGAGATCCGCGACCTCCTCAGGGCACAGAGCACCCGCTGAGCTAGCCGGGCAGCACCACCCGCAGGGGCGCCCAGGCGCTCGCGCCGACGACGGACGGCGCCGCGGACCGCGGGACGGCCACGAACACGAGCGAGCTGGGCTCCTGCCCACCGAGGAGCCCGGCGTCGTCGCCCTCGTCCAGGGCCATGACGAGTGCGCCGGCGGCCACCACCTCCGCGCCGCCCGCGGTGGCGGCAGCGTCGGCCGTCGCCGCCAGCAGGTCCACGCGGTCGCCGGGCCGGAGCGTCCGCGCCGCTGCGGCGTCGGCGAGGCGCACCGGGACGACGACCTCCCCGGCAGGCACGCCGGTGGCGAGACCCGGCCCGACGAGGACCTCCGCGGCGAGCGGGAAGCCCGCCGGCAGCCCGACCGCCACCCGCTCGCCCACGGCGTCGTCGGGGTCGTGGAGCATCCGCGCCGCCACGAGGTGCGTGGGGACCGGGGCGGTGCGCACGTCCGCCGCGCCGAGCGTGCTCCCCGCGGGCACGTCCCGGGCGAGCACGAGGACGTCGACGGTCGCCGGGGCGGGCGGACGCAGCTCGTGCACGACCGTCCAGCAGCCGGCGAGCACCGCCGCGAGTAGCAGTGCGTGCCGCCACCGCCACAGCAGGCGGCGGGAACGGGCCGGCCACCGCCGCGACGGCGGCACGGACGGGGCGGACATGACGTGACGGTAGCGAGGTGCCCCCTGCGCGGGGCGCCGGCCGGCGGTCGGTGTGGACCGGGGGTGCGCCGTCGTCGCCGGGGGAGGAGCCCGACGGCGCGCGCTCACGGCTCCCGCGGCCCGATGCGGATACCCTCGGCTCGTGCGTGGCTCCAACCTCCTGCAGCGACTGGTGATCATCGTCGCGGCCGTCCTCGTCGTCGTGCTCATCGCCGGCGTCGCACTCGCTGCTGCCCTCGTGCGCCGACCGCTGCCCGACTACGGGGGTGAGACGACCCTGCGGATCCTGGCCTCGGAGGTCGAGGTGCTGCGCGACGAGCGCGGTGTGCCGCAGATCTACGCGGACACCGACACCGACCTCTTCCGCGCCCAGGGATACGTGCACGCCCAGGACCGGTTCTTCGAGATGGACTACCGGCGCCACGTCACCGCCGGGCGGCTCTCCGAGCTCGTCGGGGAGAACGAGTCCGCGCTCACCGCCGACTCCGTCATCCGCACCCTCGGGTGGCGCCGGGTGGCGGAGCAGGAGTGGGACCTCCTCAGCCCGGAGACCCAGGCCCACTTCGAGGCCTACGCCGAGGGGGTCAACGCCTACCTCGGCAGCCGGGAGGCGAGCCAGCTCGGGGTCGAGTACACGGTCCTCGGCCTCATCACCGAGCTCACCGACATCGCCCCGTGGACCCCCATCGACTCCCTCGCCTGGCTCAAGGCCATGGCCTGGGACCTGTCGGGCAACTACGACGAGGAGCTGGGCCGCGCCGCCGCCGTGCGCGCGCTCGGTGGCGACGTCGCCCGCGTCGCCGAGCTCTACCCGCCCTACCCGGCGGACCAGAACCTGCCGATCCTCCCGGATGCGACCGCCGCGGCGACGGTCGAGGACGCGTCCTGGAACCGTGCGCCGGCCGGGGCGGTCGACGCCGTCGAGAGCGCCTACGCCGCGCTGCACGCCAGTCCCCGGCTTCTCGGCGACGGGGACGGCATCGGCTCGAACTCCTTCGTCGTGTCCGGCGAGCACACCGCCTCCGGAGCCCCCCTCCTCGCCAACGACCCCCACCTGGGCATCAGCGCCCCGGGCATCTGGCACCAGGTCGGGCTGCACTGCCGCGAGGTGAGCACGCTGTGCACCTTCGACGTCGCGGGCTTCGACTTCGCCGGGATGCCGGGCGTCATCATCGGCCACAACGGTGACCTCGCCTGGGGGCTGACCAACCTCGGTGCCGACGTCACGGACTTCTTCCTCGAGCGCGTGTACGACGACGGCACCTACCTGCGTGGCGGTGAACGCGTCCCCCTCAACCGGCGGACCGAGACGATCAGCGTCAACGGGAGCAGCGACGTCGCCCTCAGCGTCGCCGAGACCGCACACGGCCCGATCGTCTCCGGGATCCTGCCGGACACGGCAGCCGCGAACAACGCCCCGGTGCCGGACGGCTCCCCGTCCCCGGGCTTCGGGGGCTACGCCGTCGCCATGTCGTGGACGGCGCTGACCCCGGGCCGCACCGCCGACGCGATCTTCGCCCTCAACCGCGCGAAGAACGCCGACGACGTCGCGGCAGCCGCCGTGCTGTTCGAGGTGCCCGCTCAGAACATCGTCTTCGCCACGGCCGACGGCGACATCGGCTATCAGGCGCCCGGCCGCATCCCGGTGCGCCAGGCCGTCGAGGACGGTCCCGTCCCGTCCGACGGCAGCTGGCCCCGTCCGGGATGGGACGGGCGCTACGACTGGGCCGGGTACGTGCCGGCCAGCGACATGCCGCGCGCGCTCAACCCGGAGGAGGGCTTCATCGTCGCGGCGAACCAGGCGGTGCGTCCCCCCGGCCAGGGGCCCTTCCTCACCAGCGACTGGGACTACGGCTTCCGGTCCCAGCGGTTGCGGGAGCTCGTCGCCGACGCGGTCGCCTCCGGCACCGCGATCGACCCGCAGTGGGCGAACGCCGCGATGAACGACGAGGCGAGCGCCTACGCCGAGCTGCTCGTCCCGGCACTGCTCGACGTCACGGTGACCGACGGCTTCGTCCGCGAGGCGGTCGACCTCCTCGCGGACTGGTCCGCGGACGGCTACCAGCAGAGCGGGGACTCGGCCGCCGCCGCGTACTTCGCTGCGGTGTGGGCCAACCTGCTCGACCTCACCTTCCGCGACGACCTCCCGACGTCCCTCGCACCCGACGGCGGCAGCCGGTGGCTCGTCGTCGTCAACCGGCTCCTCGACGACCCGACGAGCACGTGGTGGGACGACCGCCGCACCATCAACCTCGTCGAGAGCCGCGACGAGATCCTGCTCCAGGCCCTCGTCGCCGCACGCAACGAGCTGACCCAGACCCTGGGGAAGAACCCCGAGGACTGGCAGTGGTCCCGGCTGCACGTCGCCGCGCCGCAGCACCCCGTCCTCGGCGCGAACGTCCCCGCGCCGCTGAGCTGGTTCGCGAACCCGAGCCCGGTGGGCGTCGGTGGTGGCTCGAGCATCGTCAACGCCACCGGCTGGGACGCGAGCGCCGAGCTCGAGGGCAGGCGTGACTACCGCGTCACGAGCGTGCCCTCGATGCGCATGGCCGTGGACCTCGGCGCCGTCGACGACTCGCTGTGGGTCAACTTCACCGGGGTCTCCGGTCACCCGGCGGCCGCGCACTACGACGACCAGCTCGCGGCGTGGGCGGCGGGAGAGGCCTTCCCGTGGCCCTTCGGCCGGGCGGCCGTCGACGAGGCCGCCGCGAGCACGCAGACCCTGCGCGCCCCCTGAGCGGGACGGTCAGCCGGCGGTGTGCCGGGTGAACGGCGAGCCGTCGACGAAGAACCACCCGGACTCGGTGATGACGGCGTCGACGGGCACGTCGTGCTCGGCGCGGGGCAGGTGGCTGTCGGTCACGAGCTCCGCGTCGTGGACCATCGCGAAGACCGGCGCCTGCGCCTGACGGTGCTGCAGCGCCCGGTCGTACCAGCCGCCGCCCTGTCCGAGCCGGATACCCGACCGGTCGACGGCGAGCGCCGGTGCGATGACGACCTCGGCCTCGGCGAGCGCCTCGGGTGCCAGCACCTCACCGGCCGGCTCGAGCGGCCTGCCGGGCGCGCGCTGGGCGAGCTCCTCGCGGGTGGAGTACAGGCCCCAGCACCGGGCGAGCCCGGGGCCCAGGACCGGGAGCAGCACCCGCACGCCGTGCGCGCGCAGGGCGTCGAGCAGCACGCTGGTGTCCGGCTCCGTCGGGGCCGACACGTAGGCCGCGACGCACCGGGCGTCGCCCACCGCCTGCACGCCGTGAGCGGCGAAGGAGGAGGCCGCCTCCTCGCGCTGACGGGCGGTGCGGGAGGCGCGGTATCCGCGGACGACGGTACGGACGGCCTGCTTGGCGTCCTCCAGCTCGAGGCCGGACGTGCTGGGCAGGTGGATCGCCGTCGACATGTCCCCAGTGTCCCACGGTCGGTCCGCCGGGTGGCCGGATCGGCCGCCCGCTGTGCCCCGGCACCGTGCCGTCCGGCTGGGTAGCCTTCAGTCATGGAGCAGTCACACGTCATCCCGGTCCGCAAGGCAGTCGTGCCGGTGGCCGGTCTCGGTACCCGCTTCGTCCCCGCCACCAAGGCGGTCGCGAAGGAGATGCTTCCGGTCGTCGACCGGCCGGCGATCCAGTACGTCGTGGAGGAGGTGGCCGCCGCCGGCATCCAGGACGTCCTGCTCGTCACCGCCCGCGGCAAGTCCTCGATCGAGGACCACTTCGACCGCAACGTCGAGCTCGAGGCCGCGCTCGAGGCCAAGGGTGACGAGGACCGGCTCGCCGAGGTGCGGCACCCCAACGGGCTCGCCGACATCCACTCCGTGCGGCAGGGGACACCCAAGGGGCTGGGCCACGCCGTGCTGTGCGGCAGGGAACACGTCGGCGACGAGCCGTTCGCCGTCCTCCTCGGCGACGACCTCATCGACGCCCGTGACCCCATCCTGCCGACGATGATCGACGTCCAGCAGCGGCTGGGCGGCTCGGTGATCGCGCTGCTCGAGGTGGACCCGGCGCAGATCAGCCTCTACGGCGCCGCCGCCGTCGAACCGGTGAGCCTGGCCGGCATCCCCGACGGCGACGTCGTGACGATCACCGAGCTGGTCGAGAAGCCGCCGGTGGACGAGGCGCCGTCCAACCTCGCCCTCATCGGCCGCTACGTGCTGTCCCCGGCCGCCTTCGACGTCCTGGAGAACACCCCGCCGGGGCGCGGCAACGAGATCCAGCTGACCGACGCGCTGCAGACGCTGGCCCGGATGCCCGCCGAGGAGGGCGGCGGCGTCCACGGCGTCGTCTTCCGCGGCCGCCGCTACGACACCGGTGACAAGCTCGACTACCTCAAGGCCGTGGTCCAGCTCGCCGTCGACCGGGAGGACCTCGGTCCGGACTTCACCGCCTGGCTGGAGCAATTCGTCGCCGGGCGGCACGTCGAGCTCTCCTCAGACCCCGCCGCGAGCCACCCCCGGTGAGGACGGTCCAGGAGCACCTCGCCGCGTGCCTCGCGGCCGTGGGCCCCCAGCCTCCGCTCGAGGTGGTCCTGGCCGACGCCGTCGGCTGCGTCCTCACCGAGGACGTCCTCGCGTCGCGCGACCTTCCGCTGGCGGACGTCGCCGCCCTGGACGGCTACGCGCTGCGCTCCACCGACGTCACCGGTGCCGCGCCGTCGTCAGCCGTGACCCTGCGGGTGCTCGACGAGATCCGGGCCGGCAGCGTCGAGCGCACCCGGCTGCCCGCCGGTGCCAGCGTCCGCATCGCGTCCGGTGCGCCGCTGCCGGTGGAGGCCGACGCCGTCGTGCCCGTGGAGCAGACCGACCGCGGCACGGCGAAGGTCGAGGTGCGGACGGCCGCGAGCGTGGGGGAGAACGTCAACCGCCGGGCGCAGGACGTCCGGGCGGGTGAGGTCGTGCTGCCCGCCGGGGAGCGGGTCGGGGCCAGACAGGTCGCCCTCCTCGCCGCCGTCGGGCGTGGCCGGGTGATGGTGCACCCGCGGCCCCGCGTCGTCGTCGTCTCCGTCGGTGACGAGCTCGTCGAGCCGGGCCAGTCGGCCGCACCGGGCCAGGTGTACGACGCGAACGGCCACGCCCTGGCCGCCGCCGTGCACGACGCCGGGGCCGCGACCTACCGGGTGGCCGCCGTCCCGGACCACCGCGGTCCGCTGCGCGAGACCCTCGAGGACCAGCTCGTCCGAGCCGACCTCATCATCACGACCGGCGGCCTGAGCCACGGGTCCAGCGACACGGTCAAGGAGGTCCTCGCCCCGCTCGGCACGGTGCGCTTCGACAACGTCGCGATGTGGCCCGGTCGCCAGCTGGGGCTCGGCACCATCGGCGACGGCACCCCCATCTTTGCGCTTCCCGGCGACCCCGTGGCGGCGCAGGTCGCCTTCGAGGTCTTCGTCCGTCCGGCGGTGCTCTCGATGGCGGGCTACGCCGAGCGCTACCGGCCCACAGTGACAGCGACGGTGACCACCGGCTGGTACTCGCCGTCCGGGCGCCGCGAGTTCGTCCGTGTGCGCCTCACCGGCTCCCCCCACGAGGGCTACCGCGCCGCACCCGTCGGGGCGCCGGGGTCGCTGCTGCTGTCGGCGCTCGCCCGGTCGAACGCGCTGGCGGTCGTCCCGGAGGACGTCACCGACGTCAGCGAGGGCGCGACGCTGTCCTGCCTCCTCCTCGACGGCTGATGGTCGTCCTGGAGGACGACGGTGTGCGGCTGCGGCTGCTGCGGTACCGCGACCGCACCGCCTGGCAGGCGGTCCGTGCGCGCAACGCCGACTGGCTGCGTCCGTGGGAGGCCAGCAGCCCCGTGCCCTCCCGCGCGGTGAGCTTCACCGAGTACGTCGCCGAGAGCCGGCGGCTGGCCCGCCGGGGGGAGGCACTGACCTTCGTCATCGAGGTCGACGACGAGATCGTCGGTCAGCTCTCCGTCTCCCCGATCGTGCTGGGCGCCCTGCGGGGTGCGTCGATCGGGTACTGGGTGAGCCGACACGTCGCGGGCCGGGGGATCGCGCCGACGGCGGTCGCCATCGCGGGGGACCACTGCTTCACCGAGCTGGGGCTCCACCGCCTGGAGATCAACATCCGCCCGGAGAACACCGCGAGCCTGCGGGTGGTGAGCAAGCTCGGCTTCCGTGACGAGGGGCTGCGCCGCCGGTACCTGCACATCGACGGCGACTGGCGCGACCACCGCACCTTCGCACTGCTCGCGGAGGAGGTCCCCGGCGGTCTGCGCGAGCGGTGGAAGCGGAGCCGGGGGAGACACGCCGGGCGCGATCCCGGGAGTGGTCCGGCGCCCGGATAGTTTCGTGCCGTGGACGTTCAGGGCTGGGTGGTCGTGGGACTGGCCTTCGTCCTGTTCGGGTACCTGGTCCCGCACCTCGTGCAGAGCCGTCACCAGCTCGCGCAGGCACGGGTCGAGGACCGCTTCTCGGGCACGCTGCGGGTGGTGACGACCGGGGCGGCCGCCAGGAGGCCCTCGCCCGGCGAGCACCACGGGGTCCGCGAGAGCCGGCCGTACCTGCACGACCCACGACGACGAACGGAGGCACCCGCGGTGAACAGGCCCACCACCCCGAGCGAACGGGCCGCTGCAGAGGCGCGGCGACTGGCGGCCACGCGTGCAGCGCGAGCCGCGGAGATCAGCCGGCGGAAGGCGGCCGCCCGGCGCCGGCTGGTGCTCACCGTGCTCCTTCTCCTCGCGAGCGTCGGTGGCTGGCTGGCCTTCGGTGTCGCGAGCGCGTCCGTCGTGCTCGGGATCGTGCCGACCGTCCTGCTCACGACCGTGCTCGTGCTCGGCCGCCGCGCGGCGAAGATCGCTGCCCGGCGCAACGCTGCCGACCGCGCTGCCATGGCCCGGCTCCAGGTGCGGCCCGCGGCGCGGACACGGCCCGAGCAGGGGAACGGAGCCCGCCCGGCAGGGGCCGGCGCGTCGAGGGCCCACGGTGCGACGACCGGTGAGACGACGACCGGTGCGGCGACGACGGGCAGCGGCGCGACCGCCGCCGGCGCCGAGCCCACCGTCGCCCACGCCCCGGCCGTCGGCGATGACGTGGCAGTCACCGCGGGCACGGGCGGGGACGCGACGGCGACCACGGACGCAGCCGCGGCCACCGCCGGCACGGGCAGGGACGCGACGGCGACCACGGACGCAGCCGCGGCTGTCGACGCGGACGCCGTCGCTGAGGAGTCGTCCGTCCCTCAGTTGGCGGACACCGAGCGTGGGTGGACACCGGTCCCGGTCCCGGCACCGTCCTACACGCTGAAGGCACCGGCACCGCGCCGGGACATCGCCCCCTACGAGGCGCCGGCACAGGAGCCTGTTGCGGCTGAGGCGGCAGTGGAGCACGCCGTCACCTCCGGGCTGGCAGGGTCCCCCTACGCTCCGGTCCTCGAGCCCGAGCTCGTCGCGCCCCAGACGCCCGACATGCCGCCGGCACGCGGCCTGGACCTCGACTCGGTGCTGGCCCGCCGCCGCGCCGTCGGTGCCTGACCACACCAGCCCCGTCCCGCTCGCCCAGCACCGGCCACACCGACCGTGCGTCCGACCGACCGTGCGCCCGGTCTGGCCACCGTGCGCCCGGTAGAGCGGGTGCACAGTTCACCTGCGGGCGCACGCTTCGGGTGCTCCTTTGCGGGCGCACGCTTCGGGTGCGGATGGCGCACCGCGTGACGGGCTCGGCTGCTCAGATGCCGTCGCGGATGGTCGGGCAGCTCATGCACCTCGGGCCGCCGCGGCCCCTGCCGAGCTCCGACCCGGGCACGGTGATGACCTCCACCCCGTGCGAGCGGAGGTAGGCGTTGGTCGTCGTGTTGCGCTCGTAGGCCATGACGACGCCGGGCTCGAGTGCCAGGACGTTGCACGCGTCGTCCCACTGCTCCCGCTCGGCGCTGAGGGAGTCCTGGGCGGGCGTGAGCACCCGCAGCTCCTCGATGCCCAGCGCCTGGGCGATGGAGGCGTGCATGTCCTCCGGCGGGTGGTCGGTGATGACGAGCTCTCCGTGCGCGTCACCGGGCGTGAGCCGGTAGGTGGGCAGTGCACCGAGCCCGGCGTACTCGATGATCGTGTGGTCGTCGACCATCGTCATGACGGTGTCGAGGTGCATGAACGCGCGCTCCTGGGGCATCGCCAGCGCGACGACCTGGGACGCGGAGCCGGTCTCGAAGAGCCGCTGTGCGACCCGTTCCACGCCCTGCGGGGTGGTGCGCTCGCTCATCCCGACGAGGACGGTGCCACGGCCGAGGACGAGGACGTCACCGCCCTCGACGTTGATGCCGGAGCGTCCACCTGCGCCGCTCCACAGGTGGAAACCGACCCCGGTGAAGTCGGGGTGGAAGCGGTAGATCGCCTGGTAGTGGAGCGACTCGCGCAGCCGCGAGCGCTTGCGCATGTTGCTCACCCCCACGCCGTCGTATACCCAGGCGGACGCGTCTCGCGCGTACAGGTGGTTGGGCAGGGGAGGAAGCACGAAGTCGTCCGGCCCCAGGACGTGGAGGGCGACGGAGCGGGGCTCGGGGATGCGCTCGAGCAGCTCCCGCTTGGTGAGGCCGCCGATGAGCACGGTGGTGAGCTCCTGGGCGTCGAGGGTGTCGACGAGCTCGCGGACCGGGGAGACGCCCGCCGCGCCCAGCAGGGAGGTGCCGAAGGTGCTGTCGACGATGAGGGACCGGGCGGCCGGCACGGCCAGCGTCTCGCGCAGCAGGTCGGCGAGGTAGCGCACCTCCACGCCGTGCTCACGCAGCGCCCGGGCGAAGGCGTCGTGCTCCTCCTGGGCCCGCTCCACCCACAGGATCTCGTCGAAGAGCAGCTCCTCGCGGTTCTGCGGGGTCAGGCGCTGCATCTCGACGTCGGGCCGGTGCAGGATGACCTGGTGCAGGCGACCGACCTCGGAGTCCACGTGGAAGGTCATGGGCGTCCTCGTCGTCGGGGCTCGGGGATCTCAACGTACTGTGCGCGGCGGCGCCGGGCGCGGTGGTGCGCGGCCACCGTGTGACCCACGCCAACGTCGGGCCGAGTTCACTCCCCGGCGGCGGCGGTGCTAAAGTTGTCACTGCTCTACGGGAGCATGGGGCTATGGCGCAGTTGGTAGCGCGTCTCGTTCGCAATGAGAAGGTCGGGGGTTCGAATCCCCCTAGCTCCACCGGATGAAGGCCGCCGTCCGCACGACCGTGCGGGCGGCGCCCTTCTGCTTCCCCGCTGGGGTCGGGGTGGTCGCACGACGCGGCCGCAGCTCCCGCACATCGGCCCTCCGGGACGGGTGTAACCTCGGGCTCCCGGCTCGGCGAAGCGCGCGGTCGAGTCCCTCACGTGAGGCAGAGGTGCTGTGAGCCCACATACGCGGTCCCGCCTGCCGCGGCGCGGCTGGTGGCGCCGAGCCATGGCCGCCCGGTACGGGCGAGACGGTGGTCGTGCCCGAGTCCGAGCGATCGCCGCCGAGTACTCGCGAATCATCGCTGGCCGGCCGTCCTGGGCGGAGGAGAACCGGGCACTACGCTTCCACCTCCGCCAGTCGATCGGCCCGAACCTCGCCGCCTACCGGGTCCTGAGCCGCGAGCACGGCGACGCCCTGGTGGCCAGGCGGACGGTGCGCGACCTCATGGAGGCGCAGATGACGCCGATCCTGCGGGTCGCCGGCGTCATCGACCGGCTGGGCGTGACCTTCGCGGGGCTGCGCAGGGCGACCAGGTGGCTGGTCCCGCGCGCCTTTCCGGCGCCCGGGTTCACTGTCGGATGGGGACAGGACGACGACGAGGGGTTGAGGTTCGACGTCTCGGTGTGCTTCTACCTGCGCCTCCTGCGTCACTACGGTGCCCCTGAGCTGACGTCGGTCTTCTGCTACGGGGACCAGCTCGTCTGTGACCGGATGCCGCGGACCCTGACCCTCGCCCGTACCGGCACCCTGGCCGTCGGCGCTCCCCGGTGCGACTTCCTCCTCCAGCCCGTCGACCGATCCGGACGCTGAACGTCTCGCGCACGGTCGGCGCCGGTTCCTCACGGACGCGGAGGTGGCAGACGCTCGGGCGGCAGGCGGCGCGAGAACACTGAGGACGTGCCGGATCGCCTCAGATCCTCCCGGCCGACATCCGCCGGTCCAGGCGTACCGCTCCCGTCAACCTGCCTACGCGAGGACGTGCCCGGGAGTATCGGGTGCCACTAGACAGCCCCTGCTGCGGATGCTCCGGTCGCGGCGCTGCTCAGCGCCGTGCGCGCCACCGTGCCTGCGGGTCGGGCGATCTCCCGGTGAATTTCTGCGCGCAGCTCGAGGTAGTCGGGCCTCGACTTCGTCTCGATCTGGTCCCGTTCGCGTCCGAGCGGGAGTGCGACCTCTCGAGTGACCGTCGCAGGCCGGCCGGAGAGGACGATGACCTTGTCCCCGAGGTAGACCGCTTCCTCGATGTCGTGGGTGAGTGGGTTGAAACGCCGGGTGACCCGACGCCGGGTGGGCTATAGCGCTGCCAATGTCTTTGCCCTCGACGCCGCGAACGCCGCGTACTCCTCGAGCAGCGCTGCGTCGTCGACGGCGCCGAGGTCGACGACGTCACGGAGGGCGGCGCCCTGGAGCAGCCGCTTGACGGGCACCTCGAGCTTCTTGCCGGTCCTGGTGTGGGGGATCGCCCGCATGTGGACGATCTCGTCGGGCAGGTACCGGGCCGAGAGGTTCGCCCGGATCGCTCGTTCGATGGCCGAGCTGGCGGCCTCCTCGCTCACGCCGTCGCGGACGGCCACGAAGAGGGGGAGGTAGTACCCCTCGGTCCCGATCTCGGCGCCGACGACCATCGCCTCGGCGACCTCGGGCAGCGCTTCGACGACCGCGTAGATGTCGGCGGAGCCGAGCCGGATCCCGTTGCGGTTCAGGGTCGAGTCGGACCGGCCGAGGATGAGGATGCCCTTGTCGGAGATCTCGACGAAGTCACCGTGCCGCCATACGCCGGGGTAGGTCTCGAAGTAGCTGCTGCGGTACCGGGACCCGTCCGAGTCGCCCCACAGGTACAGCGGCATCGACGGCATCGGCACGGTGATGACGAGTTCCCCCTTGCCCGACGCCGGGCGTCCGGCTTCGTCCCACGATTCCACCTTGGCGCCGAGCGCCGGCGCCTGGATGTACCCGACCCGCACCGGCTCGGTCGGTGCGCCCCCGACGAAGCACCCGGCGATGTCCGTGCCGCCGCTCATCGAGGCCAGCCAGACGTCGCCGACGTTCTGGTAGACCCAGCGGAAGCCGTCAGCCGAAAGAGGGGAACCGGTCACCTGGATCTCGCGCAGCCCGCTCAGGTCGTGGTCCCGTCCAGGCACCAGGTCCGACTTCGCGCAGGCGTGCACGAACCCCGCCCCGAGGCCCAGCAGCGCGGAGCGGGTCTGGGCCGTGATCTCCCAGACACGGTCGAGCGAGGGGAAGGTCGGGTTCCCGTCGACGAGAACCGGAGTGGCCCCGACTCCCATCGCGCTGATGAGCGTGTTCCACACGACCCAGCTCGTGGAGGCGACCGAGAAGAATCGGTCACCGGGACGGAGGTCGCCGCCGAACAGGAGCATCTGGAGCTCCTCGAGCAGCGCCCCGCCGTGGCCGTGGACGATGCCCTTGGGCACGCCCGTGGTCCCGGAGGAGAACAGCACCCACAGCGGGTGGCTGAACTCCACGTCCGCGAACTCCAACGGGCCCGTCGCCGCGCGGAGGTCGCGCCACTCGACGGCCGCTACCTCGGTGGCGGGAGCAGGGACCGACGGTGAGTGCCTCGTCACCCAGACGACACCCTCGACGGTCGGCAGCTGGCCCAGGACCTCCTCGAGCTCGGGCCGGCGGTCCCGGTCCTTGCCGGCCAGGCGGTAGCCCGGCGCGGCGAGCACGGCTTTCGGCTCGAGCTGCGCGAACCGCGAGACGATCGCGCCGGGGCCGAACTCCGGTGAGCACACGGACCACACCGCACCGATCGACGCCGAGGCGAGGAGCCCGACGACGGCCTCGGGGACGTTCGCGAGCACCGCCACCACCCGGTCGCCGGCGCCGACGCCGAGGGTGCGGAGGTGGGCCGCGAGGGCCGCCACCTCCGCCCGCAGGGCGTCGAAGGAGATTTCCTCGACGGCCCCGTCCTCCGCGACGGCGATGACCGCCGTCCCCTCACGTGCGTCGAGGAGGTGGCGGGCGAAGTTGACGGTGCGCCCGGGGAACCAGCGGGTGGCCGGCATGGGCTCCCCGTTGCGGACCGGGCCCGGCTCGCCGCCGAGCCGGATGCCGGCGTACTCGACGAACAAGGACCAGAACGCGTCCGGGTCGGCGACGCTCCACGCCCACAGCTCCCGGTACCCCTCGCCGAGCGGTACGCCGCGGGCGCGGACGAACGCGGCGAACCGCTCGGTCTGGGTGTCGGCGAGCTGTGCGGGGTCCGGTTCCCAGATGACCTCTCCGTCGGCCGCCGTCGGGTCGATGATCACGCCAGCTCTTCCACCCTCGTGCCGGTCCGCCGTGCCGCGATCTCGGCCGGGCTGATCGGGTCCGTGCCGTAGAGCACGAACATCATGCGGGCGACCTTGTCGGTGCGGTTGGACCAGGCGTGGGCGGTCGCGCGCTGGATGGCGACGTCGCCTGCCCGCATCGTCACCTCGCCCTCGTCGACGAGCAGGGTGATCTCCCCGTCGAGGACGACGGCGTAGTCGATCGACTCGGTGCGGTGGAACCAGAAGTGCTTCCCGGCGCTGTACTCGCTGCCGGCCTCGCGCTCCTCCTGTCCGCCGATCTCCTCGAACACGGCGTCCCCGGCGTTGTCCGGGTACGCAGAGTCCGGCGGGAAGTCGGCGATGCGGACGACGGTCTCGCCCACGGCGGGGAAGTCGAACTGGCGGCCGGCCGGGGCGGTGTCCTCGTCGGTGACGTGGTCCACGGTGCCCGCAGGGGTGAACCAGGCGACGGTGGCGCCGAAGCCGGGGATCGTCTCCGAGCTGAACGAGTTCGGGGCGTCCGCGTCGTCGAAGAGGATGACGGCGCGTCCGTCGTCGTCGTGCCCGGTGACCACCCGGCGGACAGGCTTGCGTGCGGTCATCTCAGTTCTCCTCGAAGGGGAAGGGCTGGGGGGTGGGCCACCAGGTCGGCTGTTCCTTCTCGGTGGCGACCGGGCTGCGGAGAACGCCGACCTTCTCGAGCTCGAGCTCAAGGACGTCACCGGGCTGCAGGAACCGCTGGAGCTCGGCCCCGGCGCCGAACGCCATGGTTCCGGAGCCGATGAGGTCGCCAGGCTGAAGGCCGTTCAGCTGGGAGACGTACGCGACGGTCTCCTCCGGCGTCCAGATGAAGTCCTCGACCTTGGTGTCGGACCAGATCTCACCGTTGACCCGGACCTGGCCGCGCAGGCCGATGACCGACTCGATCTCGTCGAGCGTGACGATCCACGGGCCGATCCCGTAGGCGAAGTCCTTGGAGTGCTGGGCGCCCATGCCGATCGGGCTCTCCAGGACCTGGACGTCCCGCAGCGACCAGTCGTTGAAGATGGTGATCCCGAAGACGTGGTCGAACGCCTCGTCCGGCGTGAGGTTGCGTCCCGGCTTGCCGATGACGTAGCCGATCTCCAGCTCGTAGTCGAGCTTCTCGGTGATGCTCGGGTAGGGGATCGTCTCGTTCGTGCCGTAGAGGGTTGCCGTCGAGCCCTTGAAGAAGCCGGGGCGCTCGTACACGGCGCGACTGGGCGTCGTCTGCATGACGTTGCCGAAGAAGTTCTTGATGTGGCCGTTGAACGTCAGGCTGTCCCGGAGCACCGGCGGCTTGATCGCCGCACGGAAGCTCGCTTCCGCGAGCGGGATCGAGGCGTCGTCGGCGGCGTCGAGCGCCTTGTGTGCGGCGTCGAGGAAGAAGTCCCCGGTGGAGACGCCCTCCGTGAGGTCGCGGAAGATCGCCCGCGCAACCTGTCGCGAGCCCTCGACCGTGGCGCCGCGCTGCTGCAGGGCGAGCGCGTAAGCCTTCCTCAGGTCGATGACCCGGTCGAGGTGCGGCTCGGCCGCGACCACGCGGATCTCCTCACCGTCCGGACCGTCGACGGCGATGCGTCCCAGCTTCATTGGTGGACCTTTCCTTCGGCTTCGTGTCGTGCCCCGGGACCGTGTGGCGGTCCCGCGTTCAAAGGAGCATACGATACGGACTGTATCGAATGGAAGAGTCTGCGGAGATCGGGTGAATGTAGGACCCTGGGCCGACCAGGCGGCACTACCAATGCTTGGTAGCCGTGCGCCATGGCTCGTAACACCTCGATCAGCCTGGCCGACCACTTCGCGGACTTCCTATCCCGGGAGGTCTCCTCGGGCCGTTACCGGTCCGCCAGTGAGGTCGTCCGCGCTGGCCTCCAGCGCGATCTCTCGTCGATCTGGGACTTCACTTGAGGAGCGCTGGGACGTCGACCATGCGGAGAGGTACATCGCCGAGATCAGAGCCGCCATCGAGCGCGTGGCCGACGATCCCCGCCGCGGCCGCGCGTGCGACGAGATCCGTGAGGGGTGCCACCGGTACGGCATCGGCAGCCACCTGCTCTTCTACGTCGAGAGCCCCGAGGGCGTCGACGTGGTGCGGATCCTGCACCGGTGGATGGACCCGACGCTGCGCCTCTGAGCGCACCCACACCGGCGTTCGCTCCAGGGCAGACGCATCGAGGGCCGTGGAGCGCTGTGCTCCCCGGCCCTCGCCTGCCCGATCCGTCCGTCACATGAAGGCGTGCGCACCGCCGTCGACGACGATGTTCGTCCCGGTGACCCAGGCCGCCTCGTCGGACGCGAGGTAGAGCCCGGCGTACGCGACGGCCATGGGGTCACCCGGCTTGCCGGTGATCGTCCGTTCGACGATCGGGGCCACGGGCGCGTCCTGCCCGAGCGCCTCGTACATCGCGAGGATGGGCGGCGTGCCCATCACGCCCGGGCTCACCGAGTTCACCCTGATGCCGACCGCGACCCCCTCCGCGGCGAGCTGTCGGGTGAGGCCCAGGACCCCGCCCTTCGCTGCGGCGTGGGCAGCTTGGGGGAGCGCCCGGGCGCCCTGGATGCCGGCGACGGAGGCGATGTTCACGATCGCGCCCCTCACCTTTGCCAGGTGGGGCCAGGCGAGGTGGCACGCCCGCCACACCAGGTGCAGCTCGTTGTCGACCGTGAAGAGGTAGTCCTCGTCGCTCTGCTCGGCGAACGGCGCGAACCGCGGCATGCTCGCGTTGTTGTACAGCACGTCGACGCGGCCGTGCTTCTCGACGGCTTCCGTGACCCACTGCTCGACGTCCTCACGTCTGCCGAGGTCCACGGGCGTGTCGGCCTCGATGGTTCCGCCGGCGGCCTCGACCAGCCGGACGGTCTCGGCCGCGCCCGCGGCGTCGAGGTCGCACCCCACCACGACGGCGCCCTCGCTCGCGAACAGCTGGGCGGTCACGCGTCCCATCCCGCTCGCGATGCCGGTGAGCAGCACGACCTTCCCGGACAGTCGTCCCTGTGCCATGGCTTCCTCGTCCCTTCGATCTCTCGTGGAGATGACGCAGGCATCGAACCACGGCGGGGCCAGGCGCCATCGCCCGTCGTGCAGGGCCTGCACGACGCTGTGCAGGTTCTGCACAACCCCCCACGTAGGCGGTCGGCCCGCGTACAACAGGCAACACGACTCCTGGTTCAACGGAGAGATGAGGAGAACGATGACTGAGATCATCCAGAGCACCCGGCCGACCCCACCCGGGGTCAGCGAGGCGGAGCTCGACCGCGCACTCGAGGCATTCGCCGCCGCGATCGGGACCGAGAAGGTGGCCACCGATCCTGAGGCGCTGCAGGACTTCCAGGATCCCTACCAGGTCCCCGGGACGGCGACGAACGTGCCCTCCGGCGTCGTCAGCCCCACGTCCGTCGAGGACGTCCAGGCGATCGTGCGGCTGGCCAACGAGCACCGCATCCCGCTGTGGCCGATCGGCCGCGGCAAGAACAACGGCTACGGCGGTGCCGCGCCGCAGGTCCGGGGCTCGGTGATGGTCTCGTTCAGGAACATGAACAAGGTGCTCGAGATCAACGAGGAGCTCGGCTACGCGATGGTCGAGCCCGGTGTGAGCTGGTACGACCTGCACGACGCGATCGAGGCCGGCGGGCACGACCTGGTCGCCTCCATCGTCGACGTGGGCTGGGGCGGCGTCGTCTCCAACACCCTCGAGCACGGGCTGACCTACATGCCGTACTCGATCGACCAGGCAGCGCACTGCGGTTTCGAGGTGGTGCTCCCCGACGGCGACCTGCTGCGGACCGGTTCAGGAGCGATGGACAACAACCCCACCTGGCCGCTCTACAAGCGTGGCCTCGGGCCGACGTCCACCGAGATGTTCATGCAGTCCAACTTCGGCATCGTGACCAAGATGGGCTACTGGCTCATGCCCAAGCCAGAGGTCTACATGCCGCTGTGGCTGCGCCTGTGGGACGCCGCCAACCTGCCCCAGGTCATCGACGCGCTGCGCGAGCTCATGCTCGCGGGCACCATCGACATGCGCCCCCAGCTGTCGAACACCCTCATCATGGCGTCGATGCTCTCGAGCCGGGCTCAGTGGTACGACGGGCCGGGTCCGATCCCCGAGGACGTCATCGACACGATCGCCAAGGAGATGGACCTCGGCCGGTGGATGATGCGCTTCGCGCTCTACGGGGACGAGGCCGTCGTCGACCACAACTTCGCCAAGCTCAAGGCCCGGTTCATGCGGATTCCCGGCGTCGACATCAAGGGCGAGAAGTACGGTGCGGACCAGTGGGAGACGCTGCCCAACCCGCACGAGCAGGTGATGATCGGGGTCCCGAACAACGACCTGTACAAGATGGCCAGCTGGTCCGGGGGCGAGGAGGGTGGCCACGTCGACTTCTCCCCGGTGGTCCCACTGACCGCCAAGCACGCGGCCGAGGCGCAGCAGCTCATGGTCGAGATGTGCGCCGAGGCCGGCCTCGACTACCTCGGTGGGATGCTCCCGATCAACGCGCGCGCGACGACGTTCATCAACGTCATCCCCTTCGACACCAAGGACCCGGAGCAGGTGGACAAGGCCTACTCGGCGGCGAAGCGGATGGTCGCCAGGGCAGGCAAGATGGGCTACGGCGAGTACCGGGCGCACCTGTCCTTCATGGACCTCGCCGCGCACCAGTTCGGCTTCAACGACCACGCCCAGGGCCGGTTCAACGAGACGATCAAGGACACCCTCGACCCGAACGGGATCATCGCCCCCGGCAAGTCGGGCATCTGGGGCACCCGGATGCGGCAGGAGGGCTTCCCGGTCATCGACGAGCGCTTCCCGCTCGACTGACGGCACCCGGTCGACGAGAGGTCCCCGCTGCGACACCGGCGGGGGCCTTCGTCGTTCTCCGGTGACGCCGCTGCCTGCTACCAGCCGGCACGCACGTCTCGCGGTGACCGGCCGTGGGCCTGACGGAAGGCACGGCTGAAGCTCGCCGCGTCCCGGTAGCCCCAGCGGGTGGCGATGTGCGCGATCGAGGAGCCGGTGGCCAGCCGCAGGTCCTGGGCTGCCCTCTCCATGCGCTGCTCTCGGATCCATGCTGCCACCCCCGACCCGGAGGCGGCGAACAGCTTGTGGACGTAGCGAGTGGAGACGAAGTGCGCCTGGGCGATCTGCTCGGGTCCGAGGGTGGGGTCGTGCAGACGGTCGAGCGCGTAGCGCCGCATCCGGCCGAGCAGCACGTCGGCGGGTGACTCGTGCTCGAGTGACTGTTCGTCGCAGTCACCGCGGAGCAGGCGCACCATCGTGGCGAGCATGTCGGCCAGACCCTCGCTCACCGGCTCGGAGAGCCTGTCCGTCTCGGCCGCCTGGGCGAAGGACGCCAGGAACGGTACCGCCATGCTCACGATGGGCCGGCGGTGCTGGGACAGGGGGACCGACGTCAGGCCGGCCACCCTCTCCACCCCGGGGATGAACCACTTCGGGATGGAGAACACCACGACGTCGAGGCCGTCCAGCGCCTCGAACGCCGATGGCCGCGAGGTGTCGTGGAAGGCGAGGTCACCGGGCCCGAGGACGCACGAGCGGCCGTCCTGCTCGAGGCGGCACAGACCCTGGCGCAGGAGGTAGAGCACGATGCAGTCCGGGTCGGTCGCGGCGATGAGGTGGGCGGTCCGGGCGACTCGGTGCGGGACCCCACGGATGGAGCCCACTCCCACGGGGCCGACGTGCCCGCCGGTGAGGCGGGCGGCGAACGGGTGGTCGGTCGGCGGCTGGAGGGACATCGAGAAGAAGTGCTCGGCGATTCCCGCCGCCCAGTAGTCCGGACGGTCGGACGGGGTGACCGTCCGGGTGTCGAGCAGGGTGGTCATGGCAACACGTCCCTGTGTCAGGTCTTGCTGGGTGGTCCGGCGCGCGGGTCAGAGCCGGTCGCGCAGGCGTCGGCCGCGTCCGTAGGCCAGGACCACCAGAATGATCGCGATGCCGTAGAGGATACGCGTGTCACCCTCGCCCAGGCCTTGCCCGGCGAGGATGGTGGTGAGGCCGGTGAGGGTGAGTGCCCCGAGCACGGTGCGGACGAAGTCGCCCTGCGCGCTGCCCAGCGCGGTCCCGCCGACGAGGACGGCCGCGAGACCGGAGTAGAAGTACGGGTCACCGACGGAGACGGACGCCCCGAAGGTGAAGCCGGCGATGAGCATGCCGGTGAGCCCGGTGGAGGCGGCGCCGAAGGCGAACGTGCCGATCCACACCCGTCCGGTCCGGATCCCGATCCCCTCGGCGGCTCGTGAGTTCGCCCCCGTGGCGTAGAGGCGTCGGCCCGCCGGGGTGTGTCCGAGGAAGAGCCACGTGCTCGCGGCGGCGAGCGCGGTGAGGGCGACGACGGGCGGGAACGGCAGACCGAACGTGGTCCCCATGACTGCCGTCCAGCTGCCCAGGCTGGCCGGCGGCATGCCGAGGATGTTGGCCTCCGTGGCGATGACGACCCCGCCGATGAGGACCGCCGACATGCCCAGCGTGACCACGAGCGACTGCACCTTGAGGTAGTGGCAGATCGCACCGCTCAGCCCGCCTGCCACCGCGCACGCTGCCGCGACGACGAGTGCGACGAGCCACAGCGGCCACCCCTGGTTCCCGCCGAGGACGACGGTCGACACGGCGCCGAGGGTGATGTAGCCGGGGACGGCGAGGTCGAGGCCGCCGATGATGATGACGAGGGTCTGCCCGAGTGAGGCAAGGGCGAGCAGGCAGGCGATGACCGACATCGCCTTGAGCGACGACGGGGAGGTGAAGCCGTCCATCTGGGTCGCTCCCCAGGCGACGACGGCCGCGAGCACCGCCAGCTGGACGACCGGCAGGCGCCGGAGCATTGTCGAGGTCGTCCGGGGACGAGCTGCTACTGCAAGAGCCATGGTGGTCACCGCTTCCGCGTGGCGAGGCCGGAGAGGACGACGCCGGCGACGAGGAGCACGCCGTAGGCGAACTGCACGTAGCTGGTCGGCACACCGGCGCCGCCCAGCAGCTCCTGCAGGAGGTAGATGGCGGATGCGCCGAGGACGGAGCCGAGCATCCCGCCGATGCCGCCGAGGAGCGAGGTACCGCCGAGTGACACGGCGGCGAGCGCGACCAAGGAGTAGGTCGTGGCGAGGGAGGGCGCCGAGGTCTGAATCACCGCAGTGAGCGCGATCCCGGCGATCGCGGCGAACAGACCGGCGAGCGCGTACGCGCCGATGCGCACGATCCCGACGGGGACCCCGGCCGAGAAGGCGGCGACGTCGTCACCGCCGACGGCCTTGAGGGTGGCGACGAACCGCAGCCGCCACAGCACGAGCCAGACCAGCAGTGCTCCACCGATGGTGAGGACGGCGCCGGGAACCGGGCCTACCATGCCGGCGAGGTTGCTCGTCCAGTTGCCGGTGGCGGGCACCGGGCTCGGGGAGATCTTCAGGGCGACCCCGCTGAGGACGAAGAAGGTGGCCAGTGTCGCGATGACCGGCTGCAGACGCCCGTAGACCACGAGCAGGCCGTTGACGACGCCGATCGCGACTCCCACGAGCAGCACGATCGGCAGCGTGACCCACACCGAGGTCCACCCGTTGGCGAAGAGCACCGCAGCGAGCAGGCAGTTCGTCAGGGTCGCCGTCGGTCCCACCGAGATGTCGATCCCGCCGCCGCCGGCGAGGATCGGCACCGTCGAGGCGAGTGCGACGAGGACGAACGGTGCCAGGGTGCCCAGGAGGGTGGGCCAGTAGGCCGGGTCGAGAATGGAGCGCTGGACGGAGGCGTTCGCGACGAGCAGCACGACGACGAGGGCGGCCGCGAAGACCCAGGTCCGCCTGGTCGGCACGGCCCTGCGCTGCTTCGCGGCGCTCGTCGGGCCCGCCGCAGCGGGGAGCGCGAGCGTGTTGTTCGCCTGGGTCATGTCGATGTCCTTCGTCGTGGTCACGGGACGACCGCCCCGAAGTAGGCGCTCACGATGGCCTCGCGGGTGATCTCCTCACCGGTGAGGTCGGCGCTGACCTCACCGTCCTCGAACACCAGGACCCGGTCGGCGAGGTGGACGAGCTCGTCGACCTCGGTCGACAGGAGCACGACGCCTAGGCCGCGGCGGAGGAGCTCGCCGATGAGCGTGTAGATGTCGTTCTTCGCGTTCTGGTCGATCCCGCGGGTCGGGTCGTTGAGCAGCAGCACGGTGGGGTCGTCGGCGAGCGCGCGGGAGATGATCACCTTCTGCTGGTTCCCTCCGGACAGCGTGGTGATCGCGTCGCTGCTGTGGCCCATCTTCAGCCGGAGCTGTTCGCCGTGTGAGGCGAGGCGGGCAGCGGTGCGCCGACGGCGGATGACGCCTGCGGTGGTGTCCAGGGTCAGCGTGGGGAGGGCGAAGTTCTCCGCGATGCTCAGCTGCTCGAAGATTCCCTCGGCGCGCCGCTCGCGGGGGACGTACGCGACGGGACCGGCCGCCTGGGCCCCGCGGAGGGACTTGAGGAGCTCCTCCTGGCCCTGCCCCTCGAGCCCGGCCAGCCCCACGACCTCGCCCTCGTGGAGCGGGAACAGCGGCGTCTCGAGCACGACGTCGGCGCCCCGGGAGCCCGCGCGGCGCCCGTCGAGCGTCTCCGTCCCCGACATGAGATGGACGAGCTCATCAGGAGTGGTCGCCTCCGCGTCCAGCCGGGAGGCGACCGTCCTACCTGACCGGAGGACGGTGAACACGTCGGAGACGGAGAAGACCTCGTCCATCCGGTGGGAGATGAACAGCACGCTCGTCCCCTCGGTGGTGAGTGCGCGCACGAGCGCGAAGAGCCGGTCCCGGGTGGCGATGTCGAGCGCCGAGGTGGACTCGTCGAGGATGAGCAACCGCGGCTCGCTGACGAGCGACCGGGCGATGCACACGGCCTGCCGTCCGGAGAGGGACAGGCTCTCGACGGGAGCTGAGGGGTCGACCGGCTCCCCGAGGAGCTGCTCGAGCACGCTCGCGGCCCGCTCCCGCCGTTCGTCCGCGCTCAGGTGCGAGCCCCGTGAGCCCAGCCAGACGTTCTCGGCGATCGTCTGGCCCGGCACGGTGAGGACCTCCTGGAACACCGTGGCCACGCCGCGGGAGCGGGCGTGGGCCGGTGAACGCATGTCGCCAGCGGGGTCACCGTCGATCGCGAGCTCACCGGCATCCGGCCGGTGCACGCCCGAGAGGATCTTGACCAGGGTGGACTTCCCCGACCCGTTCTCGCCCATGACGGTGTGGACCTCGCCGGCGCGGACCTCGAGGTCCGCGCCGACGAGGGCGCGCGTCGCGCCAAAGGTCTTGCTGACCCCCCGGACGGCGACGCGCGGCACCGTGAGGTCCTTGCTCACCGCGCGGTCCCGGTGAAGAACTGGTCGAGGACCTCGGGCTCCATGAACGTGTCGTCCGGGAACCAGGCGTCGCCGCTGCTGTTGACCGTCCACCCCTCCTGGTACACGTCGTCGATGTTCGTGTTGTCGATGGGCTTGAGCTCGGTGAGGATCGGCGTGAGCTTCGGACCGTCGCCCGCCAGCGTGCGCAGCGCCACCTCGGCGGCCACGCGGCCGATCTCGAAGTCCGGGACGGAGCCGCCGAACTCCTGGTAGGTGTCCTGGTTCTCGTGGGCATAGGCGATGCTGCCCTGTGTCGAGCCGAGGTCGGCAATGGCCGGGACCGGGCGGCCGAGCTGCTCGAACGCCTGGATGATGCCGGGCGTCATGACGCCGGCCTGGAACACGGCGTCGACCTCCCCCGGGTGCGTCGAGAGGAACTGGATCACCGCACCCTGGGCGGCGGCGGTGGAGAAGTTGCCGGTCACCTCGCCCGCCTGCTCGATCCCCGGGCACAGCCCGAGCACCGCGTCGAAAGCGGCGAACGCGTTGTTGTCGCTCGAGATGCCCGGGATGCCGTGCACCATGAGAGCCGTGCCCTCGCCGTCGATGCTGGTGGCGACGCTGGCGCTGATCTTGGCGGCGGCGAGCCAGTCGTTCTGGCTGATGCCGATCGCGCCACTCGTCGGCACGGGCAGCCACGGTGTGACCGTCGGGATGCCGGCCGCGGCGGCGGCCTCGACCGGCTCGATGAACGGCTCGGCCGCCAGCGGCATGAGAATGATGAGGTCCGGGTCCTGGGCCACGGCCTGGTTGAACTGCTGGAGCTGGCCGGGGACGTCGGTCGGGTCCTTCGGTGCGAGGTCCGCGACGACGTTGACGTTGCCGGACGCCTCCAGCGCCTCCGTGAGGCCGTCGTGGACGTTCGTGGTGAACGTGTTCATCGTCGGCTGCCAGAGGATGGCGACGTCCCACGGGCCGTCACCTTCGGGTGCCCAGTCCGCCCACGGGCTGGCGAGGATCGGCTGCGGGAAGCCGTTGTAGGAGGCCTGGAGCTCGGCCGGCAGTGCCGCGAGGACGCCGTCCGGGTCCTCGGGCGCGATCTCCGGCACGCTGCCGCACTGGCCCTCGGTGGCGGTAGCCGCCGCAGGCTCGGCAGTGGCCGCGTCGGCCTCCGCGGGCGTGGTGGCAGTGGCCGGGCCGCTCGGCTCGGCGCCGCCGCCGCAGGCGGCGAGGGTGAGCGAGACGGCCAGCAGTCCGGCACCGAGTCCGAGTGGGCGGAGTGACCTGCTTCGACATGACTTCATTGACATGCGCCCCTTTACGGGTGGAGGGAAGCAGTACGGGACGTACCGCGTCGTACGATACGAACCGTACCGATAGGGTCGGGCTGCTGTCTAGGGGTCGGCGGAGATTGCCGACGCGTCCCGGCCGGTGCCGGGAGTCACGGTCGGTTCGGTTGGCTCGTTGTCGGTGACCCTCCGCGGACCTGGCGCACGCGATCGGGCCCGGGCCGCGCGAGACGGCCCGGGCCCGTGCGTCAGGACTCAGGAGAGGGCGACCGGCTCGGTGACCAGCGCCGCCGAGAACGCGGTGTCGGTGAACCGCCGCTCGTCGGGAGCGAGCACCTGCTCGTAGTAGTCGCTCCCGAACTCCGCGGCAAGCGCCTCGGCGGACTCGAAGGTGATCGCGGCGACGCCGTCGTACCGAGTGCGCGCGAACTGCCCCGGCGGCGGGATCGGTGCGGGGGTGTGCTCGAGGCTCACGAGGCGGTCCTTCGCCAGGGGGCCCTCGAGGGCGAGACGGGTGTGCTGCGTGGTCCAGTGGTCGACGAACTCGGCGAACCGGAGCCGCCGCAGCGCGACCGGCAGGACCAGGACCCGGACCGGTGCCGCTGGCTCGGGCAGGTCCCGTTCCCAGGCGAGCCCGGGCGCGCCGCCGACCGCCGCCGGTGGTCCGGCGAGGAGGGCGAGGCGGTCGGGCAGCCACTCCTCCTCGAACTCGCGGGACACGACCCATGAGGCGGCGTCGTTCTTGCGCTGCCACCAGGTCTCGACGGCGGCGTGGAAGGGTGCGGGCGGTGCCCCGGTGACCGGGGAGGGCACGGGGAGCAGGCGGTTGAACGTGTGGGCGACGAGCCCGGCGGCCCGGAGGGGCTGTCGCTCCTCGAGCTCGAGCCAGGCGTCGGCGAGGTCGTCGGGCGACAGCCCCTCCCTGGCGGTGAGGAGCAGCGTGAGCTTGTAGGCGATCGCGGTCATGTCAGTGCTTCGCCTTCCGCTTCTGGGCGAGGCGAGCCACCTTGTCGGCCAGCCCCATGAGGACGGGGTTGCCGGCTGCCCAGACGGCGAGGTCCTGGACGCGGGTGGACTGCTGCGCGTTCGGGTCCTCGCGGCCCATCTCGGGGTTCTTGTGGCAGTGGACGGGGGCGCCGAGCATGAGGCGGCGCATGCAGGAGTTCGCCTGGTCGCACCAGACGATCTCCGCCTCGCGCCCCTCGACCACCTTCGCCGGGAAGTCGGGGTCGGCGAGCAGCTGCCGGGCGAGCATGGTCGCGTCCGCGTGGCCCGCGCTGATGGCGGCCGCCGCCTGCTCCGGGTCGGGAGTGCTCGAGAGGAAGAGCCGCACGCCCTCACCCACGGCCCGACGGAACGCCTGCGGCTCGCCGTGGGCGAGCATGGTGCCCGAGGGGGTCGGCAGGTTCGTGCCGAGGGACTCGTAGTTGCCCTCGCTGAGCGCGATGTAGTCCACGCCCGCGGGCACGATGTGGGCGGCGACCTCGGCCCAGCCGTCCGGCCCCTGGCCGCCGGGCATGTGGTCGTTCACGCTCATCCGGATGCCGATCGGGAAGTCCGGGCCGACCTCGGCCCGCACGGCCGCGACGGTGTCGCGCAGGGTGCGCGCCCGGTTCTCCGCCGAGCCGCCGTACTCGTCGGTCCGCTCGTTCGACAGCGGCGAGAGGAACGAGGAGTAGAAGTAGCACATGTGGGCGCCGATCTCGACGCCGTCGAACCCCGCTGCGACGGACCGTCGCGCCGCGGCGACGACGTCCGCCTCGATCCCCTTGATCTCCTCGACCGTTGCCTCGTGCGGCGGCGGGGTGACCCGGCCGCCGGGGATGTAGACGTGGTCGGGGAGGCCACCGACCCCCATGTCCACCGGCTTGGGGCTCGCCGCCGAGATCCAGTGTCCGTCCCGTGGCACGCCCATGCGGCCGAAGCTCGGAAAGATCTGGGAGAACACGGGCGTGCCGTGCTCGTGCACCGCGTCCGTCAGGCGCTTGAGGTCCGGGACGAACTCGTCCTTGTCGAACCGGAGGTTCGGCGAGAACGGCGACTCGCGCCAGGCGCGCTCGGTCGCGACCGAGCCGCCGACGATGATGAGCCCGACGCCGCCCTCGGCGCGGCGCGCGAGGAACGCGATCGTCTGCGCGCTGGGCCGGCCGTCCTCGGTCGGGCGCAGGACGGACATCGGTCCGAGGACGATCCGGTTCTTGATGGGGAGCTTGTTGATCGTGAACTCGGAGCCGAGCACCTCACGGGCGCTGCGGACTGTGGTGACATCCATGGGTTCTCCTCGTCGAGCGGGCGGTCGTGGGGACGGTCAGAGGCGGGCCAGGAGCGCGCCGTCGTGGAGGGCGGCGCGCCCGGCGTAGCCGGGAGGGATGAGGTCGAGGTGCTCGCGCAGCTCCTCGAGGAGGCCGAGCCCGCCGGGATCGACGGCGAGCGAGCGCGGTCGGGTGCGCCAGGCGGTGGCGGCGGCGTCGCTGGGGAAGCCGTGCTGCTCGAGCAGCACGGCGCCGTCGTCGTCGCCCATGGCCTCAGTCGCCGTCACCGCGGCGGCGAGGACGGCGAGGTAGGCCGTGAGCGTCGCAGTTTCCTGCGCCGAGCGGGTGGCGCGAACGACCACGCCCTGCCCGGGAAGTGCCGGGAACACCTCGTTGGCCGACGTGAGCCGCACGAGGCCGGCACGCTCGGCCAGCTTGTCGAGTGGCGGACCGAGCAGCGTCGCGTCGGCGGCGCCGGTGACGAGCGCGTCGAGGCGCTCCGTGACGCCGCCGACCTCGACGAACGTCGCCTCCACACCGGCGCGGGCCAGCAGGGTGCGAGCGATGATGGCGAAGCCGTTGGCGTACGCGTCGACGGCGAATCGGGCCCCATGGAGGTCGGCGAGGGCTCGACGCTCCGGCGCGGCGTAGACGGCGAGTGAGGTCGTCCGCTCGACCTGGGCGACGATCCGCACGTCAGCGCCCAGCTGGTTCCAGACGAAGACGTTGTCCATCGCCGTCACGACGGCGTCGGCGTCGCCGGACCGGAGCGCGTCCAGCTGCTCGGCGCTCGAGCGGGTCCGCCGGGTCTCGACGTCCAGACCGGCGGCGGCAAGCAGGCCGAGCTCCTCGGCGACAAGCAGCGGTACGGGCGGGACGAAGACGAGCTGGCGGAGGCTCACGGCGCCGCCACCGTGCTCGCGCGCGACGCCTGCCACGGAGGCAGCACCCCGCTCGCGGCTCGGATGACGGTGCGCTGCATCCCGAGCCCCGTGATCGTCGCCTCCATGACGTCACCGTCGCGCAGGAAGCGCTTCCAATGGGAACCGTTGCCTGCGGGTGAGCCGGTGATGAGCAGGTCTCCCGGCTGCAGGATCGCCACTGACGACGCGTAGGAGATGAGGCTCGGCACGTCGAACGCCAAGTCGGCCGTGGTGGCGTCCTGCATGAGGCGACCGTTGAGCCTGAGCTCCAGGCGGAGGTCGGAGGGATCGGGAACGAAACGCGCCGGGACCACGACCGGCCCGGTCGGGAAGAAGCCCGGCTGGTTCTTCGCGCGGAACCAGTCGGTGCCGATCTTGGCCATGTCGGCTCGCGGGACCAGGGTACGAGCCGTGAGGTCGTTGACGATCGTGTACCCGGCCACGTACTGCAGCGCGTCCTCGACGGAGACGCGGTGGGCGCGCCGTCCGATGACGACGCCGAGCTCGAGCTCCCAGTCGACGTCCCCGCCGACGTCGGGCAGCTGTACGTCGTCGTAGGCGCCGCACACCGCGGACGGGATCCCGGTCCAGACGTAGGGGTCGCCGGTGCGGACTCGGGTCTCAATCTCCGTGGCCGCGTCCTCGCGCAGCTGCGCGTCCGAGGCGCCGTCCTCACCGAGCTTGTGCGCGACGCTCATCTCGATGATGTGGGCCCGGTAGTTCGCCCCGGCCGCCAGGACCGGGCCGACCGGCTGCACGGGCGGCAGCACGCGCAGTCGCCCGGCGGTGCGCAGCACCTCGAGCGACTGCGGGGCGGCAGCGGGTGCGGCGAGGTAGGCCGTGAGCAGGTCGAGGTTCGACTCCCAGTCGGCGAACAGGTCCGACGTGGTGCGGACGGCGGGCAGCGCGAGCCGCACGTCGTGGAAGCTGTCCCCGTCGACCATGCCCGGCACCATGGAGCCGTCGAGCTCGACGGTGCAGATGGCGAAGCTCGTCATCTTCCCTCCTTCTGCTGTGGGTCGGATCAGACGGGCGGGGCGACGAAGAGGGAGTCGGTGTCCGGGTCGTTGAACATCTCCTTGGTGATGAACTCGTCCATGTCGCCGCCCGTGCCCCACTGGTCGGAGGTCTCCGGCTCCTGGACGTCGAAGATGCTCGGGTGCCAGGAGTCCTCGTCGATCTCGGCCAGCTCGGTGGTCATCTCCATCGTGTTGCCGTTGGGGTCCACGAAGTAGGTGAAGGTGTTGTCGCCGGCCGCGTGGCGGCCCGGCCCCCAGATCTTGCGGTATCCGGCACGGATCATCCGGCCGCTTCCGAACATGTACTCGTCGAGGCCGCGCAGCTCGAACGAGGCGTGCTGCAGCGAGGCGTGCGGGCCGCGGGCGATCGCCATCGAGTGGTGCTGGTTGTTGCAGCGCATGAAGTAGAACAGGTCGCCGACGTGCGGGTGGTTGAGGGTGTCGGAGAGCCGGAAGCCGAGGTGCTTCTCGTACCACGCGCGCATCTTCTCCGGTGCGTTGGAGTTGAGCACGACGTGCGACAGCCGGACCGGGATCGACTCGCGCTTCTCGATCTTGCGGTGCTGGCGCACCTCGACGTCGGTGGAGACCTCGATCGTGCGTCCCTCGAGGTCGAAGAAGCGGAAACCGTAGCCACCGCCTAGGGTCTTGAGGTCGGTCGGCTCGAAGACGATCTGCACGCCGGAGCGGGCGAGGTCCTGCGCGAGGGTGTCGACGGCCTGCCGGTCCGCGGCGCCGAAGGCGACGAGGTCGAGGCGCTTGTCCGCCGATCGGCGCACCCGGGTCACGTACTGCTCGGGCGATCCCTCCGCCGCGAAGTAGACGACGTCACCGTCGTCGTGCTGGACGGTCAGACCCCAGTGGTTCTTGTAGAACTCCACCTGCTTGTCGAAGTCGGGTACCGCGATGTCGAAGTGTCGGATGTGGGAGATCGGGCTGAAGGCCATGGCTGGAGCTCCTTAGCGAGTAGTGGCGGTCAGAGTGCTCGCGCGAGCGACGGACGGGATGGCGTGCACGAGGCGCTCGAGGTCGGCTGGCGAGTCGGCGGCGCCGAGGATGTAGTGGTCGGGCCGCAGGACGACCGCCTTCGCCCCGACGGAGGCGAGGATCTGCTCGACCTTGAGCGGGTCGAGGAGCGTGACGACGTCGCCGTCCTCGTCCAGGAGCGTCTTCGTCGCGGCAGGGAGTGAGCGGTAGACGGTGCGGTCCACCGCGACGAGGAAGTGGGCCCCGACCATGTCGTCGAGGCGCGTGCCGTCGGCGAGGATCGGCTGGATCCCGAGCTTGCCGGCTCGCTCGTCGGTGTCCCCCACGTGGAGGCCGGGGCCGAGCGCGGGGGAAGTGGGGACGGCGCTCGCGCCGGGGTTCGCCCTGATGTACTCGTCCCGTCCGGCGGCGACCTTCGGGTCCGTGGTCTGGATGACGACCGCCTGGTTCGCGGCGGTCTCGACCCAGAACGTGGCGTGTGGCTTGCGCTCGCTCTCGTAGGTGTCGAGGAACTCGTCGCCGGCGATGCCGCGCTTGACGAGGTCGAGCTTCCAGGCGAGGTTCGCGATGTCGCGCAGGCCTGCGCACAGGCCCTGCCCGAACAACGGCGGCGCCTGGTGCGCCGCGTCGCCCGCGAGGAAGATGTTCCCGCTGCGCCACTGCTGGGCGATCCGGCCGCGGAACGTGTAGATCGCCTGCCGGTCGGGTGTGAACCTGTCCGCCGGCAGGATGCCGCGGCTGATGCGCTCGACGGCGGCCGGGGTGACGATCTCGTTCGGGTCGTCGTCGGGCATGAGCATGAACTCCATGCGCACCCGGGTACCGGGAAGCCGCAACCACAGTGCCGGCCGGCTGTACCGGCCGAACTGAACCATGTCGGCCGCGCACCCCGGCGCCCCGACGAGCTGCCCGTCGACGACGAGCCACTGGGCGTCCTGCCCGTACTTGTCGCCCTGGATGCCCAGGGCGTGGCGGACGGAGGACCGGGCCCCGTCGGCGGCGATCACCCACCGAGCACGCAGAACCTCCTCGGTCCCGTCCTTCGCCATGGTGGTCACCTCGACTCCGCCGTCGACGTTCCGCACCCCGGTTGCCACTGTGCCGCACCGCAGCTCGACGCCCGGCGTTGTGGCGACGACCTCGCGGATGAGCCGCTCCACATCTGGCTGGTGGAAGCTGATGTGGTCGTTCCACGCCTGGTCCCCGAAGCGGTCGGTACGGGCATGGACGAGAACCTCGTCGGCCTCGTTGACGATCTCGACGTCCTTCATCGGGATCGTCACCGCGGCGAGCTCCTCGGCGATGCCCAGGCTCTGCAGCGTGCGCATGGTCTCGCCGTCGAGGTGCACCGCGCGCGCCGTGGGCCACATCTCCTCGTCCTTCTCCAGGCCGACGGCGGTCAGGCCCAGGCGGCCAAGCAGCGCGAGGGCGGTCGTGCCGACCGGGCCACCTCCGATCACGGCGACATCGACTTCGGTGTTCACACAACACTCCTTCGTGTCCAGTACGTCTCGTATCGAATGGTACGAGTGCTGACGTGTGGTGTCCAACACACGATGTGCGACGGTGGGCTATGAGGGAAGCGCGGTTTAGGTATGCCCGCTATGAGCAGCTCGTATGGCGGCCCCGGCGCGGTCGACCACGCCGCGCAGCCACATGTGCTCCGCGTCGACGCCACGGTCGGAGTGCCACCAGAACGCGTCACGTACCGGGTCGAGGTCCAGCGGAGGGTCGACCACCTGCAGGCGGGGCTCCAGCTGGACGGCGAGACGGCCGAACCCCTCCGGCACGAGAGCGACCCGGTCCGTGCCGACGATGAGGGAGGGCATGACGAAGAAGTGTGGGGTCACCGCCGCGACCGAGATGTCGATCCCGCGGAACTGGAGCTGCTGGCGTGCCGGGCCCATGCCCTCGCGCGGGGTGAGGTTGTGCACCCACGGGCGGGTGAGCAGCTCGTCGGCCGTGGGGCTGTCGCTCAGGCCGGAGGCGCCGTCCAGGAGGCACACCCAGGCCTCGGTGATGAGGTCGAGGTGCGGGTGGTCGGTGAGGTAGCCGTGCGCGAAGAACACACCGTCGATCGTCCGCAGCGAGTCGGGCAGGCCGTTGACGAAGGCGGCATCGACCGCGGGGAACTCGAACCGGACGTTCGGTGCCTCGCGCTCGACGATCCTCGTGAGGGCCGGGGCGATGCGCGCGATCGTGTAGTCCACGCCGGCGATGACGAACTGACGGCTGCTCGTCACGGGATCGAACGCCGACTGCAGGCTGAAGACGTGCTCGGCCTCCGCGATCGCGTGGGGCAGCGCGGCGAGCAGGCGTTCGGCGAGCGGGGTGAGGCTGTACCGGTTGCCCTGCCGGAGGAGCAGCGGGTCGTCGTAGTGCCGCCGCAGCCGGCTGAGCGCGATCGACATCGCCGACTGGGAGACGTGCAGTCGTTCGGCGGCCCTCGTGACGTTGCGCTCCTCGAGGAGGACGCGTAGCGGGCGCAGCAGGTTGTAGTCGACGGCCGCCATGGCCCAGTCACCCGCCTCCCCGCACAGTGCCGTGATGGTTCCAGCCCCCGGCGGTAAGCCTCTCAGACAAGCGGGCGGACACGACACCGCAGGCTCTTGCGAGACGTCTCGTATCGGATAAGATCCGCCACATGGTGGCCCGTAGCGAAGAAAGTCGTCAAGCGATCCTCAGGTCGACGCTCAAGCTTCTCGGCGTGGGGGCCCGCGGCGGGACCACGATCCAGAAGCTCTCCATCGAGGCGATCGCCAAGCACGCGGGCGTGAGCAAGTCGACGATCTACCGGTGGTGGGACAACAAGGCGGCCGTCGTGATCGACGCGTTCGTCACCGCGTACCTCTCCCACACCCCCGTGCGCGACGACGTGCCGTTCGAGGAGGCGCTGCGGGAGCACGTGGCCGCCGTGGTGCACCAGTACGCGGGGCTCGACGGCAAGCTGGTTGCCCAGCTCATCGCCGAGGCCCAGTACGACCCGGCCACCCTCGAGGAGTTCCACAACAGGTTCTGGCTCGGCCGCCGCTCGGCCGTGGAGGCCCTCATCCAGCGCGGGGTCGAGGAGGGTGTGGTCCGCTCCGACATCGATCCGAGCATGCTCGCGAACCTCGCCTACTCGCCGATCTACCTGCGGCTGCTCCTGCAGCAGGGGCCGCTCGACGACACGTTCGCCGCCGAGCTCGTCGAGCTCGCGCTGCACGGCATCGGGGTGCGTGCGGCGGCCCTGCAGAAGTCTGCGCGCTGAGCCTCAGCCCGTGCTCGGCGTCCGCAGTGCCCGGCCCGTCCCCCGGAAGAGCGCGACCTCGCGGTGTGCGGAGCGGACGAGCACGTCGACGACGACTCGCCTGCCGTCCCGGAAGTACACGCCGGCGTCGGCGACGAGCACCTCCCCGACCCTGCTGGGCGAGAGGTAGGTGATCTGGGCGTCCGTCGTCGCGGCCCCCTCGAGCACGGAGTTGGCGGCGAAGGCGAAGGCGGCGTCCGCCAGGGCGAAGACGTAGCCACCCTGGGTGATGCCGTGGCCGTTGACCATCTGGGGCTGTACGGTCAGCGTCGCGACGGCGTGCCCCTCGATGGCCTCGAGAACCGTGATGCCGAGCGCCCCGAGGCTGGGGTCCTCGGCCATGAGCCCCCGGACGAAGGGGGTGATCGTCATGACAGTCGCTCCAGCACCATCGCCATGCCCTGTCCGCCGCCCACGCACAGTGTCGCGAGGCCGAGGGTCGTGTCGGTCCGTTGGAGTCCACGGGCCAGCGTGCCGACCAGGCGGGCGCCGGTCATCCCGAACGGGTGGCCGAGAGCGATGGCGCCGCCGTGCGGGTTGACCCGGTCCGGGTCCGCCCCGAGCTGCCGCACGACGGGCACGACCTGGGCGGCGAACGCCTCGTTGAGCTCGATGAGGTCGACGTCGTCGACCGACAGCCCGAGCCGCGCGAGCAGCCGCGTGGACGCCTCCACCGGGCCGAGTCCCATGATCTCCGGCGACAGTGCACTGGCCGCGCTCCCGAGGATGCGGGCGAGCGGGGGAATCCCCAGCTCCTCGGCCCGTCGTCCGCTCATCACGACCAGGGCTGAGGCGCCGTCGTTCAGCGGGCTCGCGTTGCCGGCGGTCACCGTGCCGTCGGACCGGAAGACCGGTGGCAGGCCGGCGAGGACCTCAAGCGTGGTGGAGGGGCGGGGGCCGTCGTCGGCCGTGACGACGTCTCCGTCGGCCCGGGTGTACGGGGCGATCTCGCCGGCGAAGTACCCGCGGGCGACGGCGTCGACGGCCGCGCGCTGGGACTTCAGCGCCCACTCGTCCTGGTCCGTGCGGGTGGTGCCGGTGAGGCCGGCGACGAACTCGGCGGTCCTGCCCATGGCGATGTCGACGTCGGGCGTCTCGCCCTCCTCGCGAGGGTCGCGCCACGTCGCGCCGGACTCGAAGAGCTCGTCCGCCCGCGCCGCAGCGCGTTCCGACCCGGGGTAGGGGTCCGCGGGGTTCGGCGGCTGGTGCGACGTCGACTCGACGCCGCCGACGAGGTAGGCCTCGCCGTCGCCCGCCTTGACGGCCTGGGCGGCCATCGCCGTCGCCTGCAGGGAGGAGGCGCAGAAGCGGTTGACCGACGCCGACGGGAGGAAGTCCATCCCGCCGAGCACGGCGACGCGCCGCCCGAGGTTGCTCCCCTGCGTCCCCTCGGGCACGGCGCACCCGAGGTAGAAGTCGCCGAGCTCCCGCGGGTCGAGCTGCGGGACGTGGGCGAGCGTCGCCCGGACGGCCGCGAGCGCGAGGTCCTCGGGCCGCTCGGCGGCGAGCGACCCCTTGCGGGCACGTCCGATCGGCGTGCGCTGGTAGGCGACGACGACGGCGTCGTTCGGTGCCACGTTCTGGTTGGCCACGGGGTACGTACCTTTCGGGCGGTCGGTCCGCGGAGCGGCCGCACGCGTGCTGCGGCCCCTCCGCGTGCTCAAGGCTCAGGCCGGGATCCGGCCGCGGACGAACTCCTCGTCGGGGGAGTCGGTGACGGGCAGGCCGGAGGCGACGAGCGCCGCACGCGCCTGCTTCATCAGTCGGTCGGGGAGGCGGCCGGCAGGGCCGCGCAGGGCGCCGCCGTTGAAGCCGGCGAGCCACTCCTGGTACTTCCAGCCGGTGCGGTTGATGACCGTCGTGCCGACGGCCGAGCCGCTGAGGATGGCGACGTTGGCGGCCCGGGCGGGCGCAACCTGCCACCACAGCTCCATCGCCTCCTCCCACCCGCCGGTGCGGGCGAGGTCGAAGGCGCGCGGGAAGTAGTCCGACATCCAGTTCGTGTTGCTCGTCCCCGAGAACTGGAAGTCGAGCACCGACATGAGCGGGATCGTCTCGCTCTCGATCGGGCAGCTGATGACCACCTCACCGTTGAAGTGGTGGTACATCTCCATGATGCCACCGATGGTCGGGTAGCCCTGCTCGGCCTTGATGGCGACGATGTTCGGGATCTCGTCGAGCACCGTGCGCACGAACGGGACCGGCATGCCAGCCGGGTGGATGCGCTCGAATCCCCAGGCAGGCAGGCCGAAGAGCATGACACCCAGGTCGGTGGAGTCGCAGATCGCCTTGGTGTAGTCGAACACCTGGTCCAGGCTCGTGGGCCAGTAGGAGGTGGGGTAGGAGAGCAGGACCGAGTCGACACCCGCCTTCTCGGCGAGCGTGAGTGCCCTGATGTTCTCCTCGAGCGTGTTGAAGGAGCAGTGGAAGAACAGCTGGAAGTCCGGGCCGCCGACCTCCCGGGCCACCGCGGTGATCCGCGCGTTCTCCTCCGGGGTGACGTTGAGCTCGGTGACCAGGAGGGTGCCGGCGAAGCCGAGCTCCTTGAGCCGGGTGATGTCGTGGGCGATGGCCTTGTCGTTGATGCCCGAGAAGTCGGCCGTGTAGGAGGGCATGGTCACGGCGATGGCGCCGTTCCAGTTCTGCTTGGCCCACTCGCGGGCCTGGTTCTTCGTGTAGTCCACCATGGTGCTGTTCTTCCTCACTTCTTCGTGGTGACGATTCCGACGGGGAGCTCGTGGCCGTAGCCCTCGGAGCGGGCGCGGTCGTAGAGCATCTCGGCGACGACGATGTCCTGGAGGCCCGAGCCGGTGGACTTGTAGACGCGGATGCCGGCGTCGCGGTCCACCGGGATCTCGCCGAGCAGCACCCCGGAGAGCGGGACGACGAGGGAGTCGACGTCCACGCCCTCGGCGCGCGCGGCGATGAGGTCGCCGCTGCCGTGGACTACCTCCTCCGGGGCGTCGGCGACGACGACGGTCGCCCGCGCGAGGAGGGCGGCCGGCAGCTCGCGCTGGCCGGGCGTGGTCGAGCCGATCGACACGACCGTGGCGTCGGGGCCGACCCACTCGGCCTGCACCGTGGGGGACTCGTCCCGCGAGCGCGCCGCGCACAGCACGAGGTCGGCCCCCTCGGCAGCCGCCCGCGCGGAGGTGACGGCGGTGACCGGAGCGGAGAGCTGGGCGTCGAAGTCGCGGGCGAAGGCCTCCCGGTTGGACTGCGTCGGACTGAACACGCGGACCTCGGCGAACTCGAGGAGGTACGCAAGGGCGGTGAGGTGGGACCGGGCCTCGAAGCCCGAGCCGATGACGCCGACCGTGAGGGGGCGTGCCGGGGCGATGGCCTCGGTACCGACCGCCGTCGTCGCCGCGGTGCGCAGGCCGGTGACGCGGTTGCCGTCGATGAGCGCGACGAGGTCGGCGGTCTCCTTGTCGAACAGGGAGATGAGGTAGCTGACCCGCAGCTCCTCTCCGAACGACCCGACGATCGACTTGGCGCCGAGGAGCCGTCCGCTCTCGGGCACCGAGGGCATGATCCGCATCCACTCGCGGGGGCTCTGAGCGAAGATCCGCCCCGGGGTGCGGGTGGAGCTCTCCGCGGCGGTGTACGCGCCGCGCACGGCGTCGATCGCGTGCGTCCAGTTGGACAGGGCGGCGACGTCCTCGTCGGTGAGGAACAGGGGCGGGATGGCCGGGAGCCGGCCGGAGGTGGTCATCGTTCGGGTGCTCCTTCGGGCGAGAGGTGGAGGTCCGGGCCCAGGACCCGGGAGAGCAGGTCGGGCTCGGTCCCGTGGTGGCGGGACCGGACGAGCTGGGCGATGTGGCGACGGGTGTGGTCGGCGACAGCGACCGCGTCGCGCCGTTCGCACGCGGCGAGGATCTCCCGGTGGTGGGTGTCGGCACCGCTGCCGCGGACGTCCCCGCGCAGGCGGAGGCGGTCGGCCTCGGCCGCGAGCTGGTCGATGAGGCGCAGCAGCACCGGGCTGCCGGCGGCCGCGTAGATGGTCCGGTGGAACTCGCGGTTGAGGGCGTTGAAGCGCCCGAGGGCGTAGTCGGGCTCATCTGCGGCAGAGTCGAGCTCGGCGAGGACGGCTCGCATCCGCACGAGGTCGGGCTTCGTCAGCCGGGGCGTACCGAGCTCGGCGGCGAGGCCCTCGAGGACCACGCGCAGGGCCGCGACCTCGCTGAGGTCCTCCTCGCTGATCGCAGCGACGACCGAGCCGCGATAGGGGAGGCGGTCCACCAGTCCGAGCGACTCCAGCTTGAGGACCGCCTCGCGCACCGGGGTGCGGCTGATGCCGAACTCCCGCGCGATCGCCTCGATGCCGACCTTCCGGCCCGGGGGCAGGGTGCCGTCGACGATCCGGGCATGGAGGACGCCCAGCACCTCGTCGGTCATCCTGCCGGCCGTGCGCAGGCTCTGCTGCTCGTTCATCGGACCTCCTCGTCGACCGCGACACTAGCGAAGAATATCCAATATGCAAAACGCTACGTTTCGAATAGCATCGGCCCCACGCACTCTCGAGGAGGAGACACCCATGGCACTGGCCACCGTCAACCCGACCACCGCGGCGACCGAGACGATCATCGAGCCGCACACACCGGAGGAGGTCGAGCAGCGCATCGCGGCGGCCGCCGCTGCCGCGTCGACCCTGCGCTCGACGACGTTCGCCCAGCGGGCGGGCTGGATGAACGCCGCGGCCGACATCCTGGATGACCAGGCCGAGGGGCTGGGAGAGCTCATCACCGTCGAGATGGGCAAGCCGATCGCGCAGTCCGTCGCCGAGGTGCGCAAGTCCGCCAGGGCCATGCGCTTCTACGCGGAGCACGCCGAGGGGTTCCTCGCCGGCGAGCCGCTGGAGGACCCGTCGACGGTCGGCGCCTCGCGCGCCTGGACGCGTTACGAGCCGCTGGGGCCGGTGCTCGCCGTCATGCCGTGGAACTACCCGCTGTGGCAGGTCATCCGGTTCGCCGCACCCGCCCTCATGGCCGGGAACACGGGCCTGCTCAAGCACGCCTCGAACGTGCCGCAGGCGGCGATGTTCCTCGACACGCTGTTCGAGCGGGCGGGCTTTCCGGCCGGGGCGTTCCGCACGCTCCTCATCGGCTCGGCCGACGTCGCTGCCGTCATCGAGGACCCGAGGGTCACCGCGGTGACCCTCACCGGGTCCGAGCCGGCGGGCCGGTCGGTCGCCGGCACCGCCGGCAGGTCGGTCAAGAAGGCGGTTCTCGAGCTCGGTGGCTCCGACCCGTTCATCGTGCTGCCGAGCGCGGACCTTGCGGCCGCGGCGGAGACCGCGGTGCGCGCACGAACCAGCAACAACGGTCAGTCCTGCATCGCCGGCAAGCGCTTCATCGTGCACACCGACGTGTACGACGCGTTCGTCGCGGACTTCACCGCGCGCATGTCCCGGCTCGTCGTCGGCAACCCCCTCCTGCCGGAGACCGAGGTGGGGCCGCTCGCCACCCGGGCGGGCCGTGACGAGCTCGCCGAGCTCGTCGACGACGCCCGGGACAGGGGGGCGACCGTGCTCACCGGAGGATTCGTCCCGGAGGGGGACGGCTTCTTCTACGCACCGACGGTCGTGGCGGACATCCCCGATGACGCCCGGCTGGTCCTCGAGGAGGCGTTCGGGCCCGTTGCGTCGGTCTACCGCGCGAACGACAACGCCGACGCGCTGAGGATCGCCAACCAGACGCGGTTCGGTCTGTCGAGCTCGGTCTGGACCACCGACCCGGACGAGGAGGCGTGGTTCACCGCCAATCTTGATGCCGGCGCCGTCTTCCTCAACGGCATGACCGTCTCCCACCCCGAGCTGCCCTTCGGCGGCATCAAGGACTCCGGCTACGGCCGTGAGCTCGCCGCGGACGGGATCCGGGAGTTCTGCAACCTCAAGACGGTGTGGAAGGCCTGACTCGCCGACGGCGGGCGGTAGCCGTCCACTGGTTGACCGCGGTCATTGCGTGGCGTCGTGCCCGCCCGCCTCGCCTCGGCCGGCCCGTTCCTCTGCGACGGAGGGCAGCAGCTGCTCGGGCAGCTCCTCGACCGGGATGAGCACCATGTCGTCGACCTTCCAGTCGAGGTCGACGACGGACTGCCGAGCTGTGGCGAGGTCGGCCAGGGTGGGGGAGTGCCCCTGCGCCGGGACCACGAAGGACTCGACGTGGAAGACGTGGCCCTGGTCGCGCACCCGGGAGCGGGAGGTGGCGACCCAGGGAAGCGCGGCCAGGTGCTCGTCGATCCGCAGGACGAGCGGGTGCGGGTCGTGGCCGTCGTACGTCTCCGCTCGGGCGTCCATGAGCGCACCGACGGCGACGCGCATGTTCCGCACGCCGTCGTACAGGATGCTCCCCGAGATGAACAGCGCCGCCACGGCGTCGGCCCACCATAGCCCCAGACCGATCCCGACGACACCGACGATGCCTCCGACGGCGGTCATCCAGTCGGCCTTGTTCATGTCCGCGTCGGCGTACAGCACCCTGTCGTGGAGGCTCTGGGCGAGCGGCATCTTCGCCCGACCGAGCAGCACCGGCGGCACGGCCGTGTAGGCGAGGACGGCGATCATCAGCCACCCGGACCACATGACCTGCCCGCCGATCTCGATGAGCCCCACCGGAGGGTGCTCCGCCTTGAGGAGACCGGAGCCGGAGTCGAACACCATGAAGGCGCCCATGGCGACGAGCGCCGTCGCCGCGACGAGGTGCCCGATGCCGACCGCCCGGTGGTAGCCGTACGGGTGCTGCGGAGTCGGGAGGCGCCGGGTGCGGTGCACGGCCAGGAGGAAGGCGATCGGCGGGATGAAGGAGAGCATGTCCTCCATCCACGCGGCCTTCATCGCCTGGGAGCTGCCCATCGCGAGGTAGACACCGGTGACGGCGGTGACGAGGAAGGCGATGGTCAGCCACGCCAGGCGGACCGCTCGCCGCAGCTGTGCCTGCTGCTCCTCCGGCAGCTCGGTGTGGCCGAAGTTCACAGGTCCGCCTCCAGGAGGAAGCCCTCGAGCTCGACGAGGAAGGCGTTCTCGCCCATCGGAGCGGCCATGACGTGCAGCTCCTTCTCCCCCTCCGGTCCGGTCGTCTCCGTGTACCGGTACGTCAGTGCCGCCTTCTCCGACCACGGTGACCTGGCGGTCAGGCCACCGACGACGAGGTCCAGCTCGCCGCGCTCGAGCCGCCCGATGAGGTCCTCCTCGCCTCCCGGGACCCACTCCACGTCCGCCCGGATCGACTCCGCGAAGTCCTCGACCAGCCGGATCTCCGTGCCCTCCGGGTCGCCGTCGGGGCCGTCCGGCAGGTCCGTCCACGGCGGGCTCGGGGACACACCGACCCGCAGCGTCCCACCGGTCACCCGGTCGAGCGTACCGTCCGGGTCGGTGGGGATGGTCGCCGAGCACCCAACGAGGGTGAGCAGCGCGATGGCCACCGCGCCCGTGAAACTCCTGGTCATGGGGCAATTCAAGCCCACCGGCCCGGGTGCGCATCCCGGACCGGCAGGTGGCAGCGAGAAGGCCCGGAGCTCGGGGGCGAGCTCCGGGCCTTCGGCTGTCAGCCGGTGAAGGGCACCCGTCGGCGGAAGTCGTCTGCGACGTCGGCGAACGTCAGCCACTCGACGCCGTCGTGCCCGCCGATGTAGTCGAAGACCCGCTCGAGCATGAGGAGCACCTGGGGCCGCCCCGCGACGTCGGGGTGGATGGTGAACGGGAACACGGCGTAGTCCAGCTCCCGGTAGATCCAGTCGAACTGGTCCTTCCACAGCTGCTCGATGACCTGCGGTGCGACGAAGCCGTGGGAGTTGGGGTTGCCCTTGATGAACATCATCGGGGGCAGGTCGTCCACGTACCAGTTCGCGGCGATCTCGACGAGATCCACCTGGTGCCCCCTGACCAGGGGCTTCATCCACTCCGCGGCGTCCTTGGCGTAGTCGACGTGCGTCCACGTGTCGCCCACCCGCGCGTAGAACGGGGTGAAGTCGTCGTAGCTCTGGGAGTTGTCGTAGGAGAAGCCGTGGTCGAGCAGCAGCTGCGCGGTGTGCTCGCTCATCTCCCACCACGGCGCCACGTACCCCTTGGGCCCGCGGCCGGTGAGGTCCTTGACCAGCTCGACCGAGCGACCCAGGACGTCGGCCTCCTGCTGAGGGGTCATCGCCACCGGGTTCTCGTGGCTGTAGCCGTGACAGCCGATCTCGAAGCCGGCCGCCGCGACGTCCCCGATCTCGCGGGGGAACGTCTCCACGGAGTGCCCCGGCACGAACCAGGTCGCCGGCAGCCCCCGCCGCTCCAGCAGCCCGCGGAGCCGCGGGACCCCGACCTCGCCGGCGAACATGCCGCGCTGGATGTCGTTCGGTGAGTCCTGGCCCCCGTAGGAGCCGAGCCAGCCCGCGACGGCGTCGACGTGGACGCCGATGCAGACCTTGATGTCCTTGGCCATGTCGTGCTCTTCCTTCCTCTCTGCGGTCAGCGGCTCGCGCGCGCGGGTGCGGTGTCCCCGGTGACGTCCTCGACCGGGCCTGAGCTGCGGCCGCGCAGCGCGTAGTGCAGGACGACGTGCAGGACGACGGTGATGATGAGGGCCGCGATGCCCGAGGAGAACCCGAAGGGCAGCGGCCAGACGTACTGGAAGAGCAGCCCGAGGGTCGCGCCGGCGAGGAAGGAGATGACCCCGGGCCAGCGCAGGGCCGGCTGGCGACGGTAGGACTCCGCGGTGAACTCGTTGCGCCGGAGCAGGTAGTAGTCCGCGAGGATCGGCCCGACGAGCGGGACGAAGGCCGCACCCAGCACGGTGATGAAGTCGACGAAGAAGAGCTGGTAGAAGGCCAGCGCGCCGAGGATCGTGCCGAGCACGCCGACGACGAGCACGATCTTCGTCCTGCGCACGCGCACGCCGAAGGCGTTGAGCGCGGGCCCGGTGTACAGCGAGTTGGAGTAGAGCTCGGAGTTGTTCGTCGTCCACAGCGAGGTCGTCCACACGAGCACGCCGATCACGGCGAGCAGGATCCCGCGGTCGTACATCCAGTTGACGAAGTTGGAGTCCCCGGTCGAGACGGCGCCGATGTACCCGATGACGTTGAGCACCGGGTTGGTGAGGATGAACGCGGCGGCCGCGCCGATGAGGACCGCGCCGGCGTTCTTGGCGAACCGCATGATGTCGGCACCCATGATCGCGCCCGCGATCCAGGCCCCGACGACGATCGTCACGCCGGACCCGAAGCCGAGCCCCGACTGGGACGAGGCGGTCTCCACCATGGCACCCCACCCGCCGTTCTCGCCAAGGATCCCGGCACCGACGAACAGGGAGACGATGAGCACGAACGGCGCGACCGGGATGGCGACCTTCTCGATCGCGGAGATCCCGCGGTAGGCGGTCCAGGTGAACAGCGCGCCGAACGCGATGCAGCTGAGCACGACCTCGAGCGTCACGGGCGCGACGTCCGGGCGTCCCCACGACGCCGGGTCGATGACCGTGATGCCCGTCGGGTTCCCGAGCAGGACGCCCCAGATGTCGGCGATCATGCCGAGGATGGAGGCGAACCAGCCCAGCGTCAGCAGCGCCATGACGACCATGGGGACGGCGAAGCCCTTGCTGCCGTAGGAGAACCGGGAGAGCAGGGCCAGGTTGAACCCGGTGCGCATGGCCGGGATGCCCAGCAGCACGGTGAGCGCGAAGAGGATGAGCTCACCGGTGGCGATCGTCGACATCGCGAGCCCGAAGGGCATGCCGGGTGCGTCACCCTGTCCCGCGAGCTGGCCCCCGACGACGAGGCCGGTGACGACGAAGCCGAACCCGACCCACACCATCGCGAGCCCGAAGGTGCGGCGACGGGCGGTGCGGGGCACCGGCTCGAGCATGTACTCCTCGTGGTCGTACCCCAGCTCCTCGGTGGTGGGTACGGCGGGTGGCGTGGTCACGGTGTCCTCCTTGGTCGCGGTCGCCCACAAGGGGCGGTCAATGACACGTCGGTGTGTGGTCATCGCGGAGGCTACTCCCGGTGAGATGACAGCGGTGTGACATGGCCGCGCCACGGACGTCGCGTCGGCTGTACGGCGAGGCTCAGACCCGTGGGTGGTTCTCCGCGGCCCGGTCCAGCCGCTGAAGCATCCCGATCCCGATGACGTCGTGGTCGTCGGGCTGGTGGCCGAGGCGTTCCCGCAGCCGCCAGCGGGCCAGGCACAGCATCGACAGGTCGACGTCGGAGAAGCCGGGCCCCTGCTCGTGGACGAGGATCCCACGCGTCAGCCACCCCAGCGCCCGGCGGTCGTCACCGTGCTCGGCCCACACGTCGGCCATGTACTCGTAGGTCGCCGCCTCCGTGGGACGGCTCCTGCGCAGGTCGCGGTCCAGCGCGAGCGCCTCGTCAGGCTCCTCCCGGTCGAGCAGCACCGCCACGAGGTGCGACCGCGGGTCGAGCGCGGCGTCGCCGTCGGCGCCGGCCGCCCGGCGGTAGGCGGCCTCGGCGGCTGCGGGATCACCGGCGAGCTCGAGCTGCTCGCCCGCCCGGGTGAGCAGCTCCCGGGGGCTGAGCTCGTCGTCGGGGCCGGGCTGCTCGGCCCACGCGACGAGCTGCTCGGCGATCTCCCGGTGGTCGGGGGTGGAGAGCTCCAGCTCCTCGGCGTCCTCGGCACTCAGTGGTCTGCGCACCCACCGAGTCTAGGGAGCGGCCGTGCCGGCGTCGGTGCGGCCGGCCCCGTCCTCGGGCATGATGACGAGGGCCGCTACAGCAGACGTGGACGGCACGGCTGCACCGAAGCAGGGAGCTCGTCGATGACCCCGGACGCCCGCAGCGAACGCCTCGCCGTCGCTGTCGCCACCGTCGGCCACGGACCCGCGGCCGCCGCCGAGCTGCGCGAGTTCCTCGAGGTCTACTACGCGGACCTCGCCACCGAGGACCTGCTCGCCCAGCGGCCGGAGGACCTGCTCGGTGCCGCGCTCTCCCACCGGGAGGTGGCGCGCAGGCGGCGGCCCGGCACCGCGGTCGTGCGGGCGAGCACCCCGACCGTCGCAGGCGAGGGATGGTCGACCGGCCACTCCGTCGTCGAGGTCGTCACCGACGACATGCGCTTCCTCGTCGACTCGGTCACGGCCGAGCTCCACCTGCAGGACCGGCCCGTCCACCTCACCGTCCACCCCCAGCTGCGGGTGAGGCGTGACGACGACGGCGAGCTGCTCGACGTCCGGGCGGTCGACGACGCCGGCAGCGAGGACGAGGGGTACCTCACCGAGTCCTGGATCCAGGTCCAGATCGGGCACGAGAGCGACCCGGCCGTGCTGGCCGCCCTCGAGGCCCGGCTGCACGTGGTCCTCGCGGACGTGCGCGTGGCCGTGGCCGACTGGCAGCGGATGGCCGAGCGCGCCACCGCGATCGCCGCCGAGCTCACCGACGCGCCCCCGGTGGGCGTCCCCGCCGACGCCGTCGCCCGCGGCACCGCCCTGCTCGAGTGGCTGGCCGACGGCGAGTTCGTCTTCGTCGGCTACCGCGAGTACCGGCTCGTGCCCGACGACGGCGCCGGGCGGGACGCCGACGGCTCACCCGGGCAGGACACCGCCGTCCTCGCCCCCGTTCCCGGGACGGGGCTGGGGATCCTGCGGGAGGACCGTCCCGGCGTGCCGCCCGCGAAGGCCACCGTGCTCACCGGGAGGGTCGCGCAGAAGGCGAGCGAGCCGCGGCTGCTCATCATCACCAAGGCCAACTCCCGGTCGACCGTCCACCGGCCCCAGTACCTCGACTACGTCGGCGTCAAGGTCTTCGACGACACCGGCACGGTCACCGGGGAGCGCCGGTTCCTCGGCCTGTTCAGCTCCAGCGCCTACACCGCCTCGGTCGCCCACGTCCCGTACGTCGCCCAGAAGGTCGAGCGGGTGCTGGCCGCCAGCGGGTACGCCCCCACCAGCCACCTCGGCCGCGACCTCATGGAGGTGCTGGAGACCTACCCCCGCGACGAGCTCTTCGCCACCGACGTCGAGCGGCTCACCGAGATCGCCCTCGCCGTCGTCCACCTCAACGAACGCCCCCGCACCCGCCTGTTCCTCCGGCACGACGACTACGGGCGCTACGTCTCGTGCCTCGTCTACCTGCCCCGCGACCGCTACAACACGACAGTGCGGCACCGGATGGAGGACCTGCTCCGCGAGGCCTTCGACGGGTCGAGCGTCGAGCACACCACCCGGGTGTCGCAGGCGGTGCTCGCCATGGTCCACTTCGTCGTCCGGCTGCCGAGGGGGGCGCCACCGCCCGACGTCGACCTCGACGCCCTCGAGCGGCGGCTCGTCGAGGCCACCCGCACCTGGGACGAGGACCTCGCCGACGCCGCCCGGGAGGAGCTCGGGGAGGAGCGCGGCAACGACCTCGTCGGGCTCTACCGGGACGCCTTCCCCGCCGCGTACAAGGAGCGGTTCCCGGCCCGCGTCGGGGTGGCGGACCTCGTGCGGCTCGTCGACCTGGAGCCGGGCGAGCTGCGGCTCAACCTCTACCAGGCCGCGGGCAGCAGCGCGGGTGAGCGCAGGCTCAAGGTCTACCTCCACGAACCCATCTCGCTCACCGCCATCCTCCCGCTGTTCCACCACCTCGGCGTCGAGGTCACCGACCAGCGCCCCTACGAGCTGTGGCGCGGCGACGGCACGGTGCGCCGCATCCTCGACTTCGGGCTGCGCGTCACCTCCGAGGAGCTGTGGACCCGGGACCCGCACGTCCGCGACCGGTTCCAGGAGGCCCTGGAGGCGGTGTGGCGCGGGGAGGCGGAGAGTGACCAGCTCGGGGCGCTCGTGCTCCGCGCGGGACTCGACTGGCGTCAGGTGACGGTGCTGCGCGCCGTCGGCGGCTACCTGCAGCAGAGCGGCTGGCCCTACTCCCGCAGCTACGTCCAGGAGGCCCTCCTGCAGCACGACGAGATCGCGACCTCCCTCGTCGTCCTCTTCGAGACGCGGCACGACCCGGCACGTTTCGACGGGGCCGCGACCGAGGACCGTTCTGCCGCCGAGCGGCAGGTCGCCGCCGTCCTCACCGAGGCGCTCGACGCGGTGACGAGCCTCGACCACGACCGGATCCTGCGGGCCTTCGCCGACGTCATCGGGGCCACGCTGCGGACGAGCTACTTCCGTCACCCTCACGAGCCCACGCGCCCGCTGGCGCTGAAGATCGCACCCCGGCGGCTCACGCTGCTTCCGGAGCCCCGCCCGGAGTTCGAGATCTGGGTGTCCGGGCCCACCGTCTCCGGGACGCACCTGCGCTTCGGGAAGGTCGCCCGCGGCGGGCTGCGCTGGTCGGACCGGCGGGAGGACTTCCGCACCGAGGTCCTCGGCCTCGTCAAGGCGCAGACGGTGAAGAACGCCATCATCGTGCCCACCGGCGCCAAGGGCGGGTTCGTCGCCAAGCAGCTGCCCGACCCCGCCGTCGACCGAGGGGCCTGGCTGGCCGCCGGCGAGGCGGCCTACCGCCAGTTCATCGGGGCCTTGCTCGACGTCACCGACAACCGGGTCGCCGGGAGCGTCGTCCCGCCCGAGCGGGTCGTTCGCCACGACGACGACGACCCCTACCTCGTCGTCGCGGCAGACAAGGGGACCGCCGCGTTCTCCGACGTCGCCAACGAGATCGCCCGCGAGCGGGAGTTCTGGCTCGACGACGCCTTCGCCTCGGGCGGCTCGGCGGGCTACGACCACAAGGCGATGGGCATCACCGCCCGGGGTGCGTGGGAGTCGGTCCGTCGGCACTTCCGCGAGCTGGGACGCGACACCCAGACCGAGGACCTCACCGTCGTCGGGATCGGGGACATGAGCGGTGACGTGTTCGGCAACGGGATGCTGCTCTCCGAGCACATCCGGCTCGTGGCCGCCTTCGACCACCGCCACGTGTTCCTCGACCCCGAGCCCGACGCCGCCACCTCCTACGCCGAGCGTCGCCGCCTGTTCGAGCTGCCCCGGTCCTCGTGGGCCGACTACGACACCTCGCTCCTCAGCGAGGGCGGTGGGGTGCACCCGCGCACCGCGAAGTCGGTGGAGCTCACTGCGCAGGTCCGCGACACGCTGGGACTGTCCGAGGACGTCACCGCCCTCAGCCCGGCCGAGCTCATCAGCGCGATCCTGCGCGCTCCCGTCGACCTCCTGTGGAACGGAGGGATCGGCACCTACGTCAAGGCGAGCACGGAGTCCCACGGCGACATCGGGGACCGGGCCAACGACGCCATCCGCGTCGACGGTGCGCAGCTGCGCTGCCGGGTGGTCGGGGAGGGCGGCAACCTCGGCCTCAGCCAGCTCGGGCGCGTCGAGGCGGCGCTCGCCGGGGTCCGGATCAACACCGACGCGATCGACAACTCCGCCGGGGTGGACAGCTCCGACCACGAGGTCAACATCAAGATCATGCTCACCGGCCTCGTCCGCGACGGGGAGCTCACCCGTCGGCAGCGGGACGAGCTCCTCGTGGAGATGACCGACGACGTCGCCGCCCAGGTGCTGCGCCACAACTACGAGCAGAACGTCCTCATCGGCAACGCCCGCTGCCTCGACACCCGCATGGTCGGTGAGCACCAGCGGCTCATGACCGCCCTCGAACGCACCGCCGGGCTCGACCGGGCGCTGGAGTTCCTGCCGACCGACGCCCAGCTCAGCGCCCGCGCCCGGGACAGCAGGGGCCTGACGTCACCGGAGTTCGCCGTGCTCATCGCCTACACCAAGCTCAGTCTCAAGGACGAGCTGGCCGACGCCCGGATGGTCGACGACCCGTGGCTGCTGCGCTCCCTGCGCGAGTACTTCCCGCCCGCCCTGCGCGAGCGGTTCCCCGTCGACCAGCACCCGCTGCGGCGCCAGATCGTCGTCAACCAGCTGGCCAACGCCATCGTCAACCGGGGCGGCGTCACCTTCGTCCACCGTGCCACCGAGGAGACCGGGGCGGGCGTGGCTCAGGTGGCCCGTGCCTTCGTCATCTGCCGGGAGGTCGTCGACGCGGCCGGGTTCCTCGCCGCAGTCGAGTCGCTGGACAACCGTGTGGGCACCGACGTCCAGTGGCGGATGTCGCTCGAGCTGCGGCGACTGCTCGACCGCTCGGCGCGGTGGATCCTCAAGAACCGCCCCTCCGGTCCCGGCATCGAGGCCGAGGTCGACCGCTTCGCGCCGACCGTGCGGCAGCACGCCGCCGAGCTCCCCGACCTGGTCGGCGGCGCCGAGCGTGACCGGGCCACCCGGGAGGTCGCCGAGCTGCGTGCCGCCGGGGTGCCCGAGGGGCTCGCCGTCCGGGCGGCGATGCTGCGGTACCACGTGAGCCTGCTCGACGCCGTCGAGATCGCCGAGGACACCGGCGAGCCCGCGGTCATGGTCCTCGCCGTGAGCTTCGCCGTCGCCGACCACCTCGGGATCGACCGGCTCCACGCGCTTGTCGGGCCGCTGCCCAAGGAGGAGCGCTGGGACGCGCTGGCCCGCAGCGCGCTGCGCGACGACCTCCACGCGGTCCGGCGGACGCTCACCGCGACCGTGCTCGCCGCCACCGACCCGCAGTCCTCCGCCGACGAGCGGATGGCCGCGTGGCTGAGCCAGAACGCCACCGCCGTCGAGCGTTCCCGGCGCGCCATCGCCTCGATCGAGGAGCTGGACCGCCCCGGCCTGGCCGCGATCTCCGTGGCGCTGGGCTACCTGCGCACCACGGCCGTGAACACTCCCGTCTGACGAGCCGGCTCAGCGTGTCCGCTCGAGCACGCCACGCGCGAAGGCGGCCTGACCGGCGTGCTCGAGGCAGTCGTCCAGGACGCTCACCAGCCGCACGCCGAGCGTGACCGGCGGGTCGAAGCTCTCGTCGACGACCCTGCCCAGCTCCTCGTCCTCAAGGCCGCGGATGAACTCCAGGGTCCGCTCGTGCACGGCGTCGTAGTAGCCCAGGACGATCCCGGCGCCGAACCCGCTCACCTGCCCCACCTCCGCGGAGCTGTGCCCGTAGCCGATCCCCGTGACCGGCAGGTCGAAGCGCTCGGCCCAGCCGTCGGTGGTCCACAGCTCCTCCCGGCCGGCGACGTCGGCCACGTGGTCGTCCTGGACGCGGGTGAGGTGCCACAGGAGCCAGCCGATGGAGTTGGCGTCCGGGTCGAGCCGGACGGCGAGCTCCTCCGCGCTGAGCCCCTCCCCGGCCCGGTGGACCGCCTGCCTGATCCGGGAGTAGCCATCGAGCAGCAGCTCGGTGGCTGCGCTCATCGGGCCAGGCCCTGCTCGCTGAGCCAGTCGCTCGCGATGGTCGCGGAGTCCAGCTGCTCCTCGACGCTGCGCACGTTGAGCGCGATGAGCTCCTCGGTGGTGAGAGCCTCGCTCACCGGGTCGAGCACGGGCGCGAGGTCCTCGGCGAGGTCCGCCGCCACGAGCGGGACGACGTTCTGCGCGAGGATCATGTTCTCCGGGTCCTCCAGGGTGACGAAGTCGCCCGACGCGAGGTCCGGGTCGGCGGTGTAGATGTCACCCATGGTGATCGTGCCGTCCCGGATGGCGTCCTTGGTCAGCGGCCCGCCGCTGTCACCGATCGCGAGGAAGTCGACCTCGACGCCGTAGAACTCCCGCAGGCCGTCGGGCCCGTAGGGACGGCTCTCCAGCTCGGCGTTCCCGCCGATGACGATCTCACCGTCGTAGTCGGCGAGGTCGGCGAGGCTGGTGATCCCGTGCTCCTCGGAGAACTCCGCCGTGACGTTGTAGGAGTCGGCGTCCTGGGCCTCGGCGTGGTCCAGGACGGTGAGGTTCTCGGGCAGCGCGTCCGGCAGGGCGCTCGCGACGTCCTCCGGGCTGCGTGCCTCGGTCTCCGGCTCGTAGAACTGGAGGAGGTTGCCGGTGTACTCCGGCAGCACCTGCACGTCACCGTCCTCCATCGCCTGGACGTACACGTCCCGCTGCCCGATCTGGAACTGGCGCTCGACGGTGAGACCCGCGCCCTCGAGGGCCTGGGCGTAGATCTCGGCGATGATCTCGTTGGAGTAGTAGGCCTGCGAACCGACGACGACGGCGTCGGTCCCGGTGCCGTCGTCGGTCGCCTCGGTCTCCGGGTCCGCGAGGGGGTCGCCGGAACCGCAGGCCGCGAGCGTGAGTGCCGCGGCGGCGGCCAGCAGCGCGGCCCGGCGCGGGGTCGAGGAGTGCGTCATGAGCGTCCTTCCGTCGGTGTGCTCGCACTGAGCCTGCCCTGCTGACCGGCAACGCGCATGGCAATTCGGGCGAGGACCGCGAAGAGCACGTCGACGACGACGGCGAGCACGACAACGGCGATCGCCCCACCGAGCATCTCCTCGTAGCGGCGGAGCGCGATCCCGCGTTGGACGTAGATCCCCAGCCCACCGAGGCCGACGTAGGCAGCGAGCACCGCGGTGGCGATGACCTGCAGCGCGGCGCTGCGCATCCCGCCGACGAGGAGCGGCAGCCCGAGCGGCGCCTCCACGCGGGTGAGCACCTGCCACGGGGTCATTCCGACCGCGCGAGCGGAGTCGGTGACGGCGTGGTCGACGTTCTCGACCCCCGCGTAGGTGCCGGCGAGGACGGACGGGACCGCCAGGACGACGAGGACGACGGTTGCGGCGACCCGGGCGTCCCCCACACCGACGAGCAGGGTGAGCACGGTGAGCAGGCCGAGGGAGGGCAGGGCGCGACCCGCGCCGGTCAGCGCCACCGTGAGCTGCCGCCCCCGGCCGGTGTGCCCGACGAGGTAGCCGAGCGGGACGGCGACGAGCGTCGCCACGGCCAGCGCGACGAGCGTGTAGAGCAGGTGCTCGCCGACGCGGTCCGGCAGGGTGTCGGTGCCGCTCCACTGCTCCGGCGCCGCGAGCCACGCCCACGCCTCGGCGAAGAGCCTCATCCGGCACCACCCGCGGTGAGCTGGAGGCGGCGGACCGCTCGGCCGCCCCGGACGCCGGTCCACGGCATGAGGAGGCGTCCGAGGAGCACGAGGGCGACGTCGAAGACGAGGGCGACGACGACGGTCGCCAGGATCCCCGTGACGATCTGCGCCGTGATCCCACGCTGGAGCCCGTCCATGAACAGGAAGCCGAGGCTGCGGGTGCCCACGAGCACCCCGACGGTCACCAGGCTCACCGTGCTCACCGCCACGACCCGCAACCCGGCGAGCAGGACCGGCCCGGCGAGCGGGAGCTCCACGGCCCAGAACCGGCCCCACGCAGAGTAGCCGACCGCGGTGGCCGCGGCGCGCACGGCGGGGTCGACGGCGTCGAGCGCGTCGGTGACGAAGCGGGTCATGAGGGCGACGGCGTAGACCGTCATCGCGATGACGACGTTGAGCTCGCTGAGGAAGCTGATGCCGATGATCGGCGGCAGGAGCACGAACAGGGCGAGGGAGGGGATCGTGTAGAGCAGCCCGACGGCGGCGAGGACCGGTCCGCGGGCGGCCCGGTGGCGCCATGCCAGCACCCCCGGCGGCAGCGCGAGCACGAGCCCGAGGACGACCGGCAGCACGCTGAGCCGGGCGTGCTGGACCATGAGGTCGGCGACGAGCCCGGTGTTGGCCAGGAACCAGTCCATCAGGCGTCCAGCACGCCGGCGGGCCGGTCGTCGTCGTCGAGCACGAGCCGCCGCCCGTCCTGCTCGACCACCCGCAACCGCCGGCGGCCCCGGTCGGCGCCGATGAAGCTGGCGACGAAGTCCGAGGCGGGCGCGGCCAGGATTTCGGCCGGCGTGCCCTGCTGCGCGATCCGTCCCCCCTTCTCGAGGATGACGACGCGGTCCCCGAGGCGGAAGGCCTCGTCGACGTCGTGGGTGACGAACACGACCGTCTTGGCCAGGTCGCGCTGCAGCCGGAGCAGCTCGTCCTGCAGCTCGGTGCGCACGATCGGGTCGACGGCACCGAAGGGCTCGTCCATGAGCAGGATGTTGGGGTCCGCCGCGAGCGCCCGCGCCACCCCGACGCGCTGCTGCTGGCCACCGGAGAGCTGACGCGGGTAGCGCTCGGCCAGGCCGCGGTCCAGGCCCACGGTGTCCATGAGCTCGAGGCCGCGCTCACGGGACGCCTCCCGGGGCGCCCTCGTCAGCCGCAGCACGGTGGTGATGTTGTCGAGCACCCGCCGGTGCGGCAGCAGGCCGGCGCTCTGCATGACGTAGCCGATGCCCCGCCGCAGCTCGACCGGGTCCCGCTGGCGGATGTCGACGCCGTCGATCTCGATCGACCCGGAGGTCGGTTCGACCATCCGGTTGACCATCCGCAGGATCGTCGTCTTGCCGGACCCCGAGGACCCCACGAGCACGGTGGTGCGGTGGGGCGGGACGACGAGGTCGAGCGCGGAGACGGCCTCGGTGGCGGCGTCGAACCGCTTGGTCACCGATCGGAACTCGATCATGGTGCTCCTCGGACAGGTGCGGGGCCGGACGGGGACCCGTGAACGAGAGCGGGACCCGTCGCCCGAGCGTAAGGTCCCAGGACGACATCCGTGCGGTGAAAGGTGCGTGCCACGATGACTGCTGCGGCTACCGACGGGAGCTACGACGTCGTCGTCATCGGTGCTGGACCGGTGGGGGAGAACGTCGCCGACCGCGCCGTCCAGGGCGGGCTGAGCGCCGTCGTCGTCGAGGACCGGCTCGTCGGTGGGGAGTGCTCCTACTGGGCGTGCATGCCGTCCAAGGCGCTCATCCGTCCCGGTGACGTGCGGCGTGCCGCCCTGCGGGTCGACGGTGCCCGCCAGGCGGTCACGGGGTCACTCGACGTCGCGGCGGTGCTCCGGCGGCGCAACTCCTTCGCGAGCGACTGGGACGACTCGGGCCAGGTCGAGTGGCTGGGCTCGGCGGGGATCGACCTCGTGCGGGGCAGGGGCCGGCTGAGCGGGCCGCGGGAGGTGACGGTCACGACGTCCGACGGCGCGGAGCGGGTGCTCACCGCCCGGCACGCCGTCGCGCTGTGCACCGGCTCGAGCCCCGTGGTCCCCGACGTCCCGGGCCTGCGGGAGTCCGGGCCGTGGACCAACCGGGAGGCGACAGAGGCGCAGGAGGTGCCCGGGAGCCTGCTCGTCATCGGCGGTGGCGTCGTGGCGTGCGAGCTGGCCGGGGTCTACGCGGACCTCGGGGCCACGGCCACCATGCTCGTGCGCAGCGACCTGCTGGGCGGCTACGAGCCCGCCGCCGGGGAGCTGGTCGGCGCGGCGCTGGAGGAACGCGGTGTCGACGTGCGCCGCGGCGTCTCCGCGGCGGCGGTGCGGGCCGTCGACGGCGGCAGCGAGATCGAGTGCGACGACGGCCGCACCGTGCGGGCCGAGCGGATCCTCGTCGCCACCGGTCGCCGGCCGCAGACCGAGGACGTCGGCCTGGAGTCGGTCGGGCTGCGGGGCGACAGGGTCGCGGTCGACGAGACCATGCGCGTGGTCGACGGCGACGGCGCACCGGTCGAGTGGCTCTACGCCGTCGGGGACGCCAACGGGCGCAGTCCCGTCACCCACCAGGGCAAGTACCAGGCCCGCGCTGCCGGCGACGTCATCGCGGCGCGGGCGCAGGGAGCGGCCGTGGACGACTCGGCGTGGGGCGTGCACGCCGCGACGGCGGACCACACGGCGGCCACGCAGGTGGTCTTCACCGACCCCCAGGTCGCCACGGTGGGCCTCACCGCGGCGGCCGCGGAGGACGCCGGCCTGCGGGTGCGGGTGGTCGACCAGGACCTCGGAGCCGTCGCGGGGGCCTCCGTGCACGCGGACGGCTACACCGGCACCGCGCGCATGGTGGTCGACGAGGACCGCCGCGTCGTCGTCGGGGTGACGTTCGTCGGCCAGGAGGTCGCCGAGCTGCTCCACGCGGCGAGCGTCGCCGTCGTCGGCGAGGTCCCGGTGGACCGGCTGTGGCACGCCGTGCCGGCGTACCCGACGATGAGCGAGGTGTGGCTGCGGCTGCTGGAGGCCTACGGCCGGCCGGCGGCGGGCTGAGGGCGCGGGGCCGGCTCGTGGCCGGCCCCGCGCCGCGTGTCAGCGGCGGATGCCGAGGGTGTCGCGGCCGGTGCCGTTCCAGTCACCGACCAGGGTGGTGTCGGCCTCGCGGCCGTAGCCGACCTCGAGGTCGGCGTTCCCGCCACTGATGACGTTCTTGAGGTAGTACGTCTTGCCGCGCCGCACGGCGAGGGTGTCGCGGCGGTCGCCGTCCCAGTCGCCGACGTAGACGTCGTCGCCCGACCGGCCGTAGCCGATGACGTGGTCCGCGTTGCCGCCACTGATGGAGTTCTTGAGGTAGTACACGTTGGCCCGGCGGACCGCGAAGGTGTCGCGGCGGTCCCCGTCCCAGTCCCCGACCATCACGTCGTCACCGGCTCGGCCGTAGGCGATGACCTCGTCCGCGGCCCCGCCACTCATGGAGTTCTTGACGTGGTAGACGCTGTCGCGGCGCACCGCGAAGGTGTCCTTGCCGTCACCGTCCCAGTCACCGACGTAGACCCGGTCGTCGGCCCGCCCGTAGGGGATGATCTCGTGGGCAGGGCCCGCGCTGGTGGCGTTGCGCACGTAGAAGGTGTTGCCCACGCGGTAGGCCAGCGTGTCCTTCCCGTCACCGTCCCAGTCGCCGACGTAGGTGCGGCTGTCGGTCTTCCCGTACTGGAAGACGACGTCCGCCGCCCCGCCGAAGGCGTTGTTCAGGTGGTAGGTGTTGCCGCTCCCACCGATGCCGCCGTCGTTGATGCGACCGGTCGCCGGGGCGGTGCTGCCGGAGCCCGGCGCCGTGGGCTGGGAGAAGCCCGAGGTCGGCGTGAGGCGGGTGCCGGAGGGGTACTTCGCGAAGTTTTGGGTGCCGTAGGGGGCCGTGCCCCACGACTCGGTGCCGTAGGCGATGCCGATGCCGATGTGCGTGAGGTCCGGGTTGAACATGTTGCGGTAGTGGCCCGGGGAGTTGTACCAGCCGCGGTACATCTCGTCCGGGGTCTGGTAGCCCATCGCCACGTTCTCCGCGGCGATCCGCCAGCCCGCGGGGAACTGCGAGGCGTAGCTCGGGTTGTGGTACATCGACCCCTCGCGGGCCATCTGCGTCGACCAGGTGCGGGCGACCGTGTCGAGCTCCCGCACCCGCTGGAGACGGGTCATGCCCTTCGCGGCGCGGTCGCGGTTGAGCAGCTCGAGGATCCGGTCCTCGAACTGGGCTGCGTCGGTCACCAGGGCGGCCTGGAGCTGGGGCCCCGCGGCCGTGCTGGGCGCGGCAGCGGCCGGCCCCGCGGCCAGCCCGGTGAGTGCGAGGACCGTGGCGAGAAGGCCGCCCAGGACCCCCGCGCCGGTCCGTGTCGTGCGTGTCATACCGACCTTTCGTGTGGCTCTCACGGAGCACCCCCGACGGGGCTGTCCCCCGACCGCCGAGACGGCGGTCACCCGAGGTATCGGCAGGGCAGAGCTCAGGTTGAGTACTCGGTGACCACACGACCCCCCGTGTGGGACTGCCGCGGGTGCGGCGTCCGTGGCCGCTGGACCGCGGCCGGACAGGACGTTACCTCGGACGGCGGGAGGAACAGGAGCCCGGACGGAGTGAGATCGGTGACGTTCGCGGCGCAGGGCAGCAGTGGCTCCTCCCGGCCGTCGCCGTAGAGTGGGCTGCACGTCGCCCCGGTGGAAGGAAAAGAGCATGACCGAGCCGGTCGCCGAGCCCGACTGGGTCCAGCACGCGGTGCTGTGGCACCTCTACCCGCTCGGGTTCCTCGGGGCCGAGGCGACCCGGGCGGAGCCGGACGCCCCCGTGCGGCACCGGCTGCGGGCCCTGGAGCCGTGGCTCGACCACGCCGTCGAGCTCGGTGCCTCCGGCCTGCTCCTGGGGCCTGTCTTCGCCTCGGTGACCCACGGCTACGACACGACCGACCACCTGCGCGTCGACCCACGACTGGGGGACGAGGCCGACCTCGTCGCGCTCGTCGACGCCGCCCACGCCCGCGGCCTGCGGGTGGTGCTCGACGGCGTCTTCAACCACGTCGGCCAGGACTTCGCGATGTTCCAGCAGGCACTCGCGGAGGGGCCCTCCTCGTCCGCGGCGCGCTGGTTCCGGCTCCACTGGCCCGACCCCGACGCCCCCGACGGCGGTGGCACCCCGAGCCACGACGACTTCGAGGGGCACTCCGCCCTGGTCGCCCTCAACCACGAGGAGCCGGCCGTCGCGGAGTACGTCGAGCACGTCATGACGTACTGGCTGGACCGCGGCGTGGACGGCTGGCGGATGGACGCCGCCTACGCGGTGCCGCCGTCGTTCTGGGCGCCGGTGCTCCAGCGGGTGCGCGCCCGCCACCCCGAGGCGTACGTCGTGGGCGAGGTCATCCACGGGGACTACCAGGCGATCGTCGCGGAGTCGGGGATGGACTCGGTGACGCAGTACGAGCTGTGGAAGGCGATCTGGAGCTCGCTGAACGACCGCAACGCCTGGGAGCTGGACCACGCGCTGCGCCGCCACGCGGACTTCACCCAGACCTTCGCGCCGCTCACCTTCGTCGGCAACCACGACGTCACCCGCATCGCGAGCCGCCTCACCGACCCGCGTCACCTCGACCACGCTCTCGCCGTCCTCCTCACGGTGCCCGGCACCCCCTGCGTCTACGCCGGGGACGAGCACGGCTTCACCGGTGTCAAGGAGGACAGGGCAGGCGGTGACGACGCCGTGCGCCCACCCTTCCCCGCCTCCCCGGCGGAGCTGAGCGAGCTGGGCCGGCCCGTCTACCACCGCCACCAGGAGCTCATCGGGCTGCGCCGCCGCCACCCGTGGCTGCACACCGCACAGCTGGAGGTGCTGCAGGTCAGCGACCCGTTCCTGGTGTACGCCGCCCGCGAGGCCGACGGCGACGGCTCGCTCGTCGTGCTGCTCAGCACGGACGACGACGACGTCCGCTGGGGTCTGCCCGCCGGCGTGCCCGTTGGTGGTGACGGTCCGGCGACCGTGCTGGCGGGCACAGGCACGCTCGCCGACGGTGGCCGCACCGTCGTCCTGCCCCCGCACGGGTGGGCGGTCGTCGCCGCCGGGTAGGCCGGTGGGGCAGCCGCGGTCGTGACGTCGGGGCGTCGCCGCAACCCTTGACGCTCGACCAGCACGGGAGAACGATGAGCCGTGCTTGCCCACATCTCCGTGGACCGGTCGCCGAGTCTGGAGCTGTCATGCGCGCATCACTCTCATCCGCCCTGCTGGCTGGCCTCAGCGCCCTGGCGATCGCAGGAACCGCGGTCGCCGTCGGGCAGCCCGACCACGACAGACGCGGCGACCGGTGGCGCGTCCTGGAGTTCGACGTGCAGGTCTCGGACTTCTTCTTCCAGGACTTCGGGCCGGACGGCGTCCGGGAGGTCACGTCGTTCCAGGACCCCCTGCTCAGCCCGAGCAAGGGGGACCGGAACGTGTTCGAGGACGTCCTGCTGAGGAACGGCGAGGAGGTCGGCGCAGGAAGTGGCTCGTGCGTCGTCACCGACGTCGACCTGGAGGTCGGGGAGTTCATCCTCCACTGCGACCTCACCTACGAGCTGCCCGGCGGCCAGATCGCCGTGCAGGGACGCACGACGAACGCGCCCGAGAAGACTCTCGCGGTCGTCGGCGGGACCGGCCGCTACGTCGGCGCCGGCGGTGAGGTGGTGTTCACCGAGAACGGCGACGGCACCGGCTCCGTGGTGATCACGCTCACCCGGCGGTGAGCCGACCTCAGGCCGCGCGCTCGAGGGAGAGCAGCAGCTCCTTGGCGGGCAGCCCGCCGAGGTAGCCGCCGAGCGTGCCGTCGCTGCGTAGCACCCGGTGGCAGGGCACGACGATCGGCAGCGGGTTCGTCGCGCAGGCCGACCCGACGGCACGCACCGCCCCCGGGTTGCCCACGTGCCCGGCGACCTCCGCGTAGCTCTCGGTCTCCCCGTAACCGATCGTCCGGAGGTACTCCAGGACCGTCCTGCGGAAGCCGCGGGACAGGGTGAGGTCGACGGCGAGGTCGAAGCGGGTCCGGGCCCGGGAGAAGTACTCCTCGAGCTGCCGGGCGGCGTCGTCCAGCCGTGCCGGGGCGTGGAGGACCCGCGGGCTCAGCCGCTGTGCAAGGTCCTCCACGACGCCGTCGAGGTCCTCGAAGGAGTAGGCGACGCGGACGAGTCCACGCGGGGTGGTGGCGAGGAGCAGGGGGCCGACGGGGGAGTCGACCTGCCGGTAGGCGACGTCGAGCAGCCCCTCGCGGGCGGCGTCGTCGGCGAGGCGGCCACGCAGCCGGTCCAGGGACGCGGCGTCGGTCGGGTCGGTGGGGAACAGGGCGCTCATCGTCGGCCTCCGCGGATGGGGGCGCCGTAGTGGCGGCGCAGGGTCTTCATGCCGTCCGCCGCGGCACGGCGGGCCGCGTCGGTGCTTCCGCCGAGGACGGCGGCCACGTCGGCGAAGGGCAGGCCGGCGAGGTAGTGGTAGGCGATGGACTGGCGCTGCTTGTCGGGCAGTGTGGCGACGGCGTGCCAGACGTCGGACCCGTCCTCACCGGGCCCTGCCGACGGTTGGCGCTCGGGAAGGCGGTCCGTCGGGACGGGCCGCCGCTGCCGGGACCGGATGATGTCGACCGCCTTGCGGTGCGCGACCGTGACGAGCCAGGCCTCGAGGTTCACGTCGTCGTCCAGCGTCGGGTAGGCGCGCAGGGCGGCGAGAAAGGTCTCCGACCACGCGTCGTCGGCGTCGTCCGGTCCGACGACGGCGCGGCACACCCGCAGCACCGTGGCGCCGTGGGTGGACACGACCTGCTCGAAGGGCGGTTTGGTCATCATCACCCCGTAGACGCTGCGGGAGGCACGGACGTGAGATCAGATCCAGGAGCCGAGCCACATGTGGGAGTGCCAGTCCTCGTAGGGCAGGGTTGCGCCCGTCCACACGGGCCAGAAGTAGACGAACGCGGCGACGGCCGCGACGCAGACCGCGCCGAGGAGGACGTGTCCGGCGCGGACGTCTCGGCCGTGAGCGTCGTCGTCCTCGCGGACGGCGACGGCGGACGGGGCGCGCGCGGTCCCGTCCGGGTCAGGGGTGGGCAGAGCGCCGTCGTCGTCGGCGTCGTCGACGGGGACCTCACCCGGCCTGCGTGCGCGACGGTGGAGCGGCGGCAGCAGCCCGCCCACCCACGCGATGGCGAGAACGACGACCAGCGTGACGTACGGGGCGAGCGCGATCGCGTAGAACGTGAAGATCGTGCGGTGCGCGTAGGCGAACCACGGCAGGTAGGTCGCCGCGTAGCCGGCGAGGGCGGCCCAGCCCCGCCAGTCGCGCCGCACGACGGCCATCCACAGCACGACGAGGAGACCCAGCAGCCCCACCCACCAGACGACCGGGTTCCCCACCGAGCTGATGACCTGGACGCAGCGCTCGGCGCCGCAGTCCGCGTCCACCTCGCCCTCCCAGTAGAAGGACGTCGGACGCAGCTGGAGGATCCAGCCGGCCGGGTGGGCCTCGTAGCTGTGCTCGGAGTCGAGACCGTTGTGGAAGTCCCAGGCACGCAGGTGGTACTCCCACAGCGAGTTGAGCGGGTTCGGCAGCCACGAGCGGTCGACGGCGCCCTGGGCGGCGATCTCGTCGGCCGCCCAGGTGCGCAGGTAGGCGCCCGGGCTGGCGAACCAGGAGAACCAGCCCGCGACGTAGGTGACTGCCGCGACCGGGACGAGGGCGACGAAGGCCGGCACACCGCCTCGGAAGACACCGGCTCCGAACCACAGCCGTGCCCCGACGGCGCGCCGTGCGCAGATGTCCCACACCACGACGAGGATCCCCAGGACCGCGAGCCCGTAGATGGCCGACCACTTGACGCCGCCGCCGAGGCCGAGCAGGACGCCGGCGAGCACGAGCCACCAGCGCACGCCGATCCGTGGGCCCCACGGGTCGGAGAGCCGGCCGTCACCGCGGTCGGCGAGGTCGGCGGCTGCCGCGCGGGCCAGCCGTCTGCGACTCTGCTCCCGGTCGAGCAGCACGGCGGCGAGCGCGGCGACGATGAAGAAGCCGAGGAAGACGTCGAGCAGACCGATCCGCGAGCCGGTGAAGTGCAGCCCGTCCACCGCCAGGAGCAGTCCCGCCGCGCTGCCGAGCAGCGTGGAGCCGGTGAGCCGCCGGGCGACCCGGGCCAGCACGAGGACCGTCGCCGCGCCGGCGATCGCCGCGGAGAACCGCCAGCCCGCCCCGTTGTCCGCCCCGAAGAGCCGCAGCCCGATCGCGATGAGCCACTTGCCGATCTGGGGGTGGACGACGTAGTCCGCATCCGTCGACAGGTCCGAGAAGTCGCCGACCCTGAACCGGTCGTTGACGTCCTCGCCCTCCCACTCACCCTCGTAGCCGAGGGTGAGCAGCGAGTAGGCCTGCTTGACGTAGTACGTCTCGTCGAACATCAGCCGGGTCGGGTGGTTGAGGTCGACCAGCCGCAGGACCGCCGCTATCGCGGTGACGACGAGGGGGCCGAGCCAGCCCCACAGCCGGTCGGTGGGCCCGGGCCGCAGGAGTCGTGACTGCAGGTCGGCCTCGATCGCTGCCGCGCTGCGGTGGTCGGTGCGCTCCGGGGCGTCCGTGCCGCGTGCCGTCGGCTCCTCGGTGTCGACCGACGGGCCGGGCCGTTCGGTGTCCTCGGGCGGCGCGCTCACGCAGGTGAGTGTAGGTCGTCACCACCCCCACCCCGCCTCTCCCCGCCGCCGAGAGCAGGGTTGTTGCCCCCTCCCCGCCGCCGAGAGCGGACTTGTTGCCCGCGTCCGTGTCGCCGAGAGCGGACTTGTTGTCCGCGTCCTTGTCGCCGAGAGCGGGGTTGTTGTCCGCGTCCTTGGCGCCGAGAGCGGACTTGTTGTCCGCGTCCTTGTCGTCAAGAGCGGGGTTGTTGTCCACGTCCTTGTCGTCGAGAGCCAGATGGTGTGCAGGCCGTCGGCCCTCGCCCTGCGTGCCCGTGATCGGCTGCCCGCCCGAAGCGCGCCGACGGGCAGCAGAGTCCGCGCGGTGGGTCACACTGGAACCATGAGCGACCTGGCCGGGCAGCCGGAGCCCGCCGACGAGCCGTCGGCGGAGAAGCCCGACGCCGCGTCGGCCGAGCAGCCTGACTCCGCCTTACCCCCTGCCGGCGGCTCCCCGTGGCGCGGCGAGGGCGGGCAGATCCTGCTCGCGGCTACCCCGATCGGTGCTGCCGGTGATGCGCCGCTTCGGCTGATCCGTGCGCTGGGCGAGGCCGACGTCGTCGCCGCCGAGGACACCCGGCGTCTCGTCGCGCTCGCCCGCCGCCTCGGGGTGTGGGTGCCCGGTGAGCTGCTCAGCTTTCACGAGCACAACGAGCGTGAGCGTGCGCCCCGGCTGGTCGAACGTGCCGCTGCGGGACAGCGGGTGCTCGTCGTGTCCGACGCCGGGATGCCGTCGATCTCCGATCCCGGCTACCGCCTCGTCGGAGTGGCCGTCGACGCCGGCGTCGCGGTGAGCGTGCTCCCTGGTCCGAGCGCGGTGCTCACTGCCCTCGCCGTCTCCGGGCTGGCGACCGACCGCTTCTGCTTCGAGGGTTTCGTCCCGCGGCGGCCGGCCGACCGGGACCGGGCGCTGTCCGCCCTCGCGGACGAGCCGCGCACGATGGTCTTCTTCGACTCACCGCACCGGGTCGGCGACACCCTCCGAGCGATGGCGGCCACCCTGGGAGCCGACCGGCGAGCGTCCGTGTGCCGCGAGCTGACCAAGACCTACGAGGAAGTGCGCCGGGGCACCCTGTCGGAGCTCACCGAGTGGGCTGCGGACGGTGTGCGGGGCGAGGTGACCGTCGTCGTCGCCGGTGCGCCGCCGCGCGAGGTGCGGCTGGAGGACCATGTCGCCGAGGTCGTCGCCCGGGCGGACGCGGGGGAGCGGCTCAAGGACGCTGCCGCGGCCGTCGCCGCGGCTACCGGGCTGAGCAAGCGCGAGCTCTACCAGGCGGCCCTCGACGCACGCTGACGTGGGGCGGGTGCAACAATCCCGCTCGCGGCGCGTGGGGGGCTGGCGTGCCGTGTGCAACAAACCCGCTCTCGGCGCGTGAGGGGGTGGCGGGGTGGGTGCAATAATCCCGCGTTCGGCGCGTGAGGGGGTGGTGGGGCGGGTCAGCGGACGACGACGACGGGGATCGGGGCCTCGCGGATCGCCGTCGCCGCGGTGGAGCCGAGCAGCAGGCTCCCCAGCTTCGAGCGGCCCTTCGAGCCGACGACGAGGACGTCGGCCTTCGCCGCGGCCGCGGTGAGCGCGCGGTCCGCCCTTCCGAAGACCGTGTGGGCGTGCACCGTGACCTCGGGATGGTCCGCCGCCGCCTTCTCGGCCCGGCGACGGGTCTCGGCGAGTGTCGCCTCCTGCATCTCGACGATCGACGGCGTCGTCCCGAAGGGTGCGTTCTCCGGGCGGACCGCCGTCGGGATGCTCCACGCGCGCACGACGTGCAGCTCGGCACCGCGGCGGGCGGCCTCGGCGGCCGCGTACTGCAGGGCCTGACCGGCGCAGGCCGACCCGTCGTCCCCCACGAGCACACCGCCGTCGAGCTCCACCGCGGTGTCGATCCCCGCCATGGTCCAGCTCGCGCGCCGGGCGTCGTCGGCCATGGCCCAACTGTAGGCCCGACGGGCACGGTCCGGCACGGGTACCGGCACGGGACCGCGTGCGACGATGGGGACGACCGTGAGTGTGAGGAGGACCCATGTCCGAGCGTCGCGCCCTGCTCGTCGTCGATGTCCAGCCGACCTTCTGCGAGGGCGGAGCGCTACCCGTCGCGGGCGGCAACGACGTCGCCCGGGCGATCGCCGAGTACGTCGCCGCCCACCGCGATCGGTACGAGCTCGTCGTCACCACCCAGGACTGGCACATCGACCCGGGCCGCCACTTCGCGACCCCGCCGGAGGAACCGGACTACGTCGACACCTGGCCGCCGCACGGCGTCGCCGGCACGGCGGAGGCCGAGCTGCACCCGGCGCTCGCGGACCTCGCGCCGGACGCCTCGGTGAAGAAGGGCCAGTACGCGGCGGCCTACTCCGGGTTCGAGGGCACCGACCGGCAGGGGCGCACGCTCGACCAGCTGCTCGGGGACGTGGCCGCGGTGGACGTCGTCGGGTTGGCGGAGTCCCACTGCGTGAAGGAGACGGCGCTGGACGCGGTCGAGGCGGGCCTGTCCGTCCGGGTCCTGAGCGACCTCACCGCGCCGGTGACGCCGGAGCAGGGTGCGCTCGCCCGCGCCCAGCTGCGTGAGGCCGGGGTCGAGATCGTCCCCTCGCGCTGACGTCCCGGGCCCGACTACCCCGTCGCTGGGCGCGACGTCGCAGCCGGGGCAGCTCAGCAGCGGACACAACCCCGCTGTCGGCGGAGGGCTGGGACGGTGCGGGTGGGCCGGGGTGCGCAACAACTCCGCTGTCGGCGCGAAGGGGGGTGGGCGGCGCGAAGGGAGGGGGATGGGCGGGGCGGGTGGAGGGGGTGTGCGCTCGCGCAACTAGGCTGGCCCCCATGACGAGCATCCTCTCGGCGGTGGCCTGGCCCTACGCCTCCGGCCCGCGCCACATCGGGCACGTGGCCGGCTTCGGCGTTCCCTCCGACGTCTTCTCCCGCTACATGCGCATGGCGGGCCACGACGTCCTCATGGTGTCCGGCACCGACGAGCACGGCACCCCGATCCTCGTCGCCGCCGACGCCGCCGGCGTCAGCGCCCGTGAGCTCGCCGACCGCAACAACCGCCTCATCGTCGAGGACCTCGTCGCGCTCGGCCTGTCCTACGACCTGTTCACCCGCACGACGACGCGCAACCACTACGCCGTCGTCCAGGAGATGTTCCGCGCCGTCCACGAGAACGGCTACATGGTCGAGCAGACCACCCAGAGCGCCATCTCCCCGTCCACCGGCCGCACGCTGCCCGACCGCTACATCGAGGGCACCTGCCCGATCTGCGGCTACACCGGTGCCCGCGGCGACCAGTGCGACAGCTGCGGCAACCAGCTGGACCCGACCGACCTCATCGACCCGCGCTCGCGGATCAACGGGGAGACCCCGGAGTTCGTCCAGACCCAGCACTTCTTCCTCGACCTGCCCGCGCTGGCCGAGGCGCTGGGGGAGTGGCTGGACGGGCGTGAGGCCTCGGGCACGTGGCGCCCCAACGTCATCCGGTTCTCCAAGAACATCCTCGCCGAGATCCGACCGCGCGCGATGACCCGGGACATCGACTGGGGCATCCCGGTGCCGCTCGAGGGCTGGCGGGACCAGCCGACCAAGCGGCTGTACGTGTGGTTCGACGCCGTCATCGGCTACCTGTCGGCCTCCATCGAGTGGGCCCGCCGTACCGGCGACCCGGAGGCGTGGCGCAAGTGGTGGAACGATCCGGAGGCGCTGTCCTACTACTTCATGGGCAAGGACAACATCGTCTTCCACTCCCAGATCTGGCCCGCCGAGATGCTCGCGCACAACGGCGAGGGTGAGCGCGGCGGTCAGCCCGGCGAGTACGGCGTCCTCAACCTGCCCACCGAGGTCGTCTCGAGCGAGTTCCTCACCATGGAGGGCAAGAAGTTCTCCTCCTCGCGCGGCGTCGTCATCTACGTGCGCGACGTCCTCGAGCGCTACCAGGCCGACGCGCTGCGCTACTTCATCAGCGTCGCCGGCCCGGAGAACCAGGACAGCGACTTCACCTGGGCCGAGTTCGTCCGCCGCACCAACGGCGAGCTCGTCGCCGGCTGGGGCAACCTCGTCAACCGGACCGCGTCGATGATCCACAAGAACCTCGGCGAGATCCCTCCCGCCGGGGAGCTCACCGAGCCCGACCGTGCCCTGCTGGACCAGGTCGAGGCCGGGTTCGCGACGGTCGGGGACCTCGTCTCCCGCCACCGCCAGCGCGCCGCGATCGCCGAGGTCATGCGGCTGGTCGGGGAGGCGAACAAGTACATCACCGACATGGAGCCCTACAAGCTCAAGGACGAGTCCCAGCAGGAGCGCCGGGCCACCATCCTCCACGTCGCTGCCCAGGCGGTCAGCGACCTCAACGTCATGCTCAGCCCCTTCCTGCCGCACAGCGCCAACACCGTCGACGCCGTCATCGGTGGCACCGGCGACGTCGCCCCGCTCCCGCGGGTGGAGGAGGTCGAGGACCTCGACGGCGGACCCGGCTACCCCGTCATCACCGGCGACTACCGGGGCGTCCCCGCCTGGGGACGGCGCCCCGTCCGGGTGGGTGCACCGGTCGCCAAGCCGGTCCCCGTCTTCACCAAGCTCGACGACTCGGTCGTCGAGGAGGAGCTCCGGCGCCTCGCCGGCGACGACGAGGACGGCGGCGCCGCGGGCGACGCGCAGTGAGCCCGCGGGAACGCGGCTGGCCGCCGGTCCCCGAGGCGCTGCCCGCCGCTGTCGTCGACAACCACACCCACTTCCCGGTCGGGGCGGACGACGACCCGGGCGTGCGCGAGGGAAGCGCGCCGCTGACCCTCGCCGAGCACCTCGAGCGGGCGGCCGCCGTCGGGGTCGACCGCATGGTCCAGGTCGGCTGCGACCTCGACACCCTCGCCCCGAGCGTCGCGCTCGCCGAGGAGCACCCCCAGATCGTCGCGGCCCTCGCCATCCACCCGAACGAGGCGCCGCTCCACGCCGGCATCCGTGAGGTCGCCCCGGACGGGCTCGACCCGGCCGTCGCGCCGCGGCACGAGACGTCCCTGGACGACGCCGTCGCCCGGGTCGCCGAGCTCGCGCGCCACGAGCGGGTCCGGGCGATCGGCGAGACGGGACTCGACTTCTTCCGCGGCGGAGAGCGGGCCCGCGAGGTCCAGCGCGCGGCCTTCCGTGCGCACATCGCCCTGGCCAAGGAGCTCGGCCTGCCGCTGCAGATCCACGACCGTGACGCCCACGAGGCCGTCGTCGAGGTGCTGCTCGCCGACGGCGCCCCCGAGCGGACCGTCTTCCACTGCTTCTCCGGGGACGTCGCCCTCGCCCGCACGTGCGCCGAGCGCGGGTGGTACCTGTCGGTGGCCGGACCGGTGACCTTCAAGGCGAACGACACCCTGCGCGCCGCGGTCCGGGAGGTGCCGCCCGAGCTGCTCCTCGTGGAGACGGACGCCCCGTACCTCACGCCCGCGCCGCACCGCGGCCGTCCCAACGGCCCCTACGTGCTGCCGCTCACGGTGCGCCGCCTGGCCGAGGAGACCGGCACCGGGCTGGCCGAGCTGTGCCGCCGCCTCACCGACAACACCGAGACCGTCTACGGCGCCTGGTAGTCGCCACACCAGTCACACCAGTCACACCCGTCCCCAATACCGCCCCGGAACGCGTCACCGGGCGCCGCCACCTTCCCCGCAAGGTCACGAATCGGTTACGGTCTACCGCAGGTCAGTCACCGCCCGACCCGGCGACGCCGGTCCGGGTGCCCTCCCTCCAGACAGGACCCTGCTGTGCCCGAACCCCTCCGACGCGCGCGCCACCGCGACGTGGCCGAGCGCCCTCGCACTCTCCGCACGGTCGCCAGGCGTGGTGTCCACACCCTCGTGCTCGCCGTCATCGCGGGCGGCACCGTCGCCTTCGCCGGCGTCGCCGGACCGGATGCGACGCCGCAGGTCGCCGCGGACACCGCCGCGACGAGCGACGTGGTGGCGATCGACCGCGCCGAGGCCGGCCTCATCGCCTCCCGCTTCGAGTCCCGTGCGCCCGTCCCCGGTGCCGCCGTCGAGCTCGTCGTCGACGGCGAGGCCCGCGAGCTCACCACCGGGGCCGCGTCCGTGGCCGAGCTGCTCACGGAGGCCGGTGTCCTCGTCGACCAGGACGACGTCGTCTCCACCCCGATGACGGCCCCCGTCGTCGCGGGGATGACGGTGGAGGTCGCCACGGTCGACACGATCGACAAGCACGTCACCGAGACCGACGAGCACGCGACCGTGGAGGAGGAGGACGACTCCCTGCCCCGTGGCGAACGTCGTGTCGTCACCGAGGGCGTCGACGGCGTCACGGCCACCACCTTCCGCATCACCACGAGCGGCGGTGAGGAGACGGCCCGCGAGGTCGTCGCCCGAGCCGTCGTCAGCGAGCGGGTCGACGAGGTCGTGCGCGTGGGCACCGCCGAGCCGGTCGCCCCGCCGCCGGCACCGAGCAGCCCGAGCCCGTCCGGACCCTCGAGCACCGCTCCCGCCGCGCCCGCCGCACCGGCGCCGACGGGGAACCCCAAGGCCATCGCCGCCGACATGGTGGCCGCCCGCGGATGGGGCAGTGACCAGTTCAGCTGCCTCGACGTGCTGTGGGAGCGCGAGTCCAACTGGAACCCGACGGCGCAGAACCCCAGCTCGGGCGCCTACGGCATCCCGCAGTCGCTGCCCGGGTCGAAGATGGCCTCGGTGGCCTCCGACTGGCGGACCAACCCCGCCACCCAGATCACCTGGGGGCTGAACTACATCAGCGGCCGCTACGGCACGCCCTGCGGTGCGCTGGCCCACAGCAACGCCGTCAACTGGTACTGAGCCGCTAGCTAGCACGCCGTGAGTGACCTCACGTAGACCGACATGTAACGATTGAATTACAGTCGCATACGGACCTGCCAGGTCCCGTGTCGCCGCAGGTGACGCATCCAGCCGGATCAGACCCCTCCCTCGGCCCCAGCGGGTCGTGTCCGGGCCGGCCGCCCTCGCGGGCAGCCGGCTCGTCTGTACCGGGACGCGCAACCCAAGGAAGCCCGTGCTCTCTCACGACACCGTGCTCGACCAGAACGACACCCCCATCTCCGACGCGACGCCCCGCCGTCGCCGCCGCGTCCTCGTGGCCTCGCTGGCGACCGCCGCCCTCGCGGTCGGCGGTGGCGTCGCCGTGGCGTCCGCCCACAAGACCGTCGAGCTCGACATCGACGGCGTCGAGCAGTCCGTCTCGACCTTCGCCGGCTCCGTCGAGGGCGTGCTCGACGAGCACGGTGTGCGCATCGGTGAGCACGACGCCGTCGGCCCCGACGTCGACGCCGCGCTCGACGACGGCATGCTCGTCGTCGTCCGCAGCGCCCGTCAGATCCGGGTCGACGTCGACGGTGAGCAGCGCGCGATGTGGACGACCGCCCCCACCACGGGCGAGGCGATCCAGTCCTTCGGCGAGGCCGGCCGGCAGATCACCGTGGCCGCCTCCCGGTCCCGTGACGGCAGCCGGCAGGCGCTGGACATGCCGCTCGTCGACGGCGCGCCCGTCGACGTCGTCGTCGACGGGGAGACCCGGCGCGTCACGCCCGACGGCGAGGCGCACCTCCAGGACGTCCTCGACCTCGCCGGGGTCACGCTCGGGAAGCTCGACGACGTCGTCGTCGGCAGCGCGGCGGGTGGCGTCGTCGAGGTGAGCGTCACCCGCGGCGCCCATGACCTGCGCACCGGCGCCGAGACCGTGCCCTACGAGACCACCGAGCGCGAGGACGACTCCCTGTACGTCGGGGAGCGTCGCGTCGTGCAGGAGGGCGTCGAGGGTGAGCGCGTGCGCGCCACGCTCCTCGTCCTCGCCGGCGGGCAGGAGACCGATCGGGACGAGCTCGACTACGTGACCGTCACCGAGCCCGTCCCCGAGATCGTCGCAGTCGGCACCAAGCCGCGGCCCGCACCGCGTCCCGCAGCCCCGGCAGCGCCCGCAGCGCCCGCGCCGAGCAGCCCGTCGACCCCCTCCAGCAGCTCCGGCGGATCGTCGAGCGGCTCGAGCAGCTCCGGCGGTTCCGCGAGCTCCAGTGGCTCCAGCTCCTCCGGCGGCGCCGTCTCCGGTGGGGTGTGGGCCGCGCTCGCCCAGTGCGAGTCCGGTGGGAACCCCACGATCGTCAGCGCCAACGGCCTCTACCACGGGCTGTACCAGTTCTCGGTCGGGACGTGGCAGTCGGTGGGCGGCAGCGGGCTTCCCTCGCAGGCCTCCCCGGCCGAGCAGACCCAGCGCGCGCAGGCCCTCCAGGCCCGCTCCGGCTGGGGCCAGTGGCCCGCCTGCTCCGCCAAGCTCGGCCTGCGCTGAGCGGCTGACCGCGGTCCGGCGGCTAGGCTCGTCGCCGTGAGCCCCGAACCCGCAGCGCCGCCTGCCGACCCGCTCCTCGGCCCGGCGGACATCCGCACCCTCGCGGGGGCCCTCGGGATCAGGCCGACCAAGACCCTGGGCCAGAACTTCGTCATCGACCCCGGCACCGTGCGCAAGATCGTGCGGACCGCCGGGGTCGAGGCGCACGACGTCGTCGTCGAGGTCGGACCGGGCCTGGGGTCCCTCACCCTGGCGCTCCTCGAGACCGGTGCGCGCGTCGTCGCCATCGAGATCGACCCCGTCCTCGCGGCCGCACTGCCGCGCACGGTGGCCGCGCGCCTGCCCGAGGCCGCCGAGCGGCTGCTCGTCGTCGGCGCCGACGCCATGGACGTCACCGAGCTCCCGGCCTTCCCCGGCGAGGGCCCGGCCGAGCCGGACGCCCTCGTGGCGAACCTGCCCTACAACGTCGCCGTGCCGGTGCTCCTCACGCTCCTCGAGCGGCTGCCCACCCTGCGCCGCGGCCTCGTCATGGTGCAGGCCGAGGTCGCCGACCGGCTCGCGGCGCCGCCCGGCTCCCGCACCTACGGCGTCCCGTCCGCCAAGGCCGCCTGGTACGCGACGGCGCACCGGTCCGCCACCATCGGGCGCACCGTGTTCTGGCCGGTCCCCAACGTCGACTCCGCGCTCGTGCGCCTCGAGCGGCACGACCCGCCCTCCACGGTCGCGAGCAGGCAGGAGGTCTTCGCCGTCGTCGACGCCGCGTTCAGCCAGCGGCGCAAGACGCTGCGCTCGGCCCTCGCCGGCTGGGCGGGTTCCGCCGAGCGCGCGGGTGCCGCCGTCACCGCCGCCGGGCTCGACCCCACGCTGCGCGGGGAGCGGCTCGGGATCGTCGACTTCGCGCGCATCGCCGAGCACCGCCCGGAGGACGCATGAGCACCGCACCCGTCGCCGTCCGCGCCCCCGGCAAGATCAACCTCGCGCTGCGGGTGGGCGCGCCCGACGACGACGGGTACCACCCGCTCGCGACGGTCTTCCAGGCCGTGTCGCTCCACGAGGACCTCATCGCCGACCACGCGAGCGGGCTGAGCGTCACGGTTGAGGGGCGCGACGCCGACCGCGTCCCGACCGACGACTCGAACCTCGCGCTGCGTGCCGCGCGGCTCCTGCAGGAGCACACCGGGATCACCGACGGCGCGCACCTGCACATCGTCAAGCAGGTCCCGGTGGCCGGCGGCATGGGCGGCGGCTCTGCGGACGCCGCCGCTGCGCTGCTCGCCTGCGACCAGCTGTGGGACGCCGGGCTGTCCCGCGAGGAGCTCATCCTGCTGGGCCGCCGGCTCGGGGCCGACGTGCCGTTCGCACTCACCGGGCTCACCGCCGTCGGGTCCGGGCGCGGTGACGTCCTCACCTCCGCCATGGCCCAGGGCGGCTACCACTGGGTGCTCGCCGTCCAGGACGAGGGCCTGTCCACGCCCCGGGTCTTCGCCGCCTTCGACGACGCCGGCGGCACCCGCGCCGCGGAGCCCCACGTCGACGACGGGCTCATGGCCGCACTGCGCAGCGGGGACCCGCACGAGCTCGCGCGGCACCTCGTCAACGACCTCGAGGACGTCGCCGTCGACCTGCGCCCGGAGCTCGGGGACGTCCTCGCGGCAGCCGACCGTGCCGGCGCGCTGGCGGCCGTGCTCTCCGGGTCCGGGCCGACGGTCGCGGCCCTCGCCCTCGACGAGGAGCACGCCGAGTCCGTCGCCGCCGTCGTCCGCGAGGCCGAGGTCGCACGCGAGGTGCTCGTCGCCACCGGCCCCGTGCCCGGCGCGCGTGTCCTCGGCCACGTGCACGACGTCGCCTGACCCTCCCGGTCCGGGACGCGGGCCCGGCCCGCCTACCCTGGAGCCGTGGCACATCTTCTCGGGGCCGAGGCCCTGCACCTGGAGTACCCGACGCGCGTCGTCTTCGACTCCGTCAGCCTCGGCGTCAACGAGGGTGACCGCATCGGGATCGTCGGTCGGAACGGGGACGGCAAGTCCAGTCTCCTCGGCATGCTCGCCGGCCGCATCGAGCCCGACGGCGGACGGGTCACCTGGCGGGGCGGCGTGCGGGTGGGTGTGCTCGACCAGAGCGACACCCTCGACCCGGACCGGACGGTGGGGTGGACGGTCGTCGGTGACCGCGCCGACCACGAGTGGGCCGGCGACGCGCGCGTCCGCGACGTCATCGGGGGGCTGGTGCCCGACGTCCCGTGGGACGCGACCGTCGGCACGCTCAGCGGTGGGCAGCGCCGACGTGTCGCGCTCGCCGCGCTGCTCGTCGGTGAGTGGGACGTCGTCGCCCTCGACGAGCCGACCAACCATCTCGACGTCGAGGGCATCACCTGGCTCGCCGACCACCTCAGGCGGCGCTGGGCTCCCAGTGCCGGTGGTCTGCTCGTCATCACCCACGACCGCTGGTTCCTCGACGAGGTGGCGACGACGACGTGGGAGGTCCACGACCGCGTCGTCGACGCCTTCGAGGGCGGCTACGCGGCCTACGTGCTCCAGCGGGTGGAGCGCGACCGGCAGGCGGCGGCCGTCGAGGCCAAGCGGCAGAACCTCATGCGCAAGGAGCTGGCCTGGCTGCGGCGCGGGGCGCCGGCCCGCACGTCCAAGCCGAAGTTCCGGATCGAGGCGGCCAACGAGCTCATCGCCGACGTGCCGCCGCTGCGCGACCGGCTCGAGCTGTCGCGCCTCGCCACCGCGCGCCTCGGCAAGGACGTCATCGACCTGCTCGACGTGTCCGTCGCCTTCGGCGACCGCCAGGTCCTGCGCGACATCGAGTGGCGGATCGCCCCCGGGGAGCGCACCGGGATCCTCGGTGCCAACGGTGCGGGAAAGTCGACCCTCCTCGCGCTCATCGCCGGCACGCTGGAGCCGGACTCCGGCCGGGTCAAGCGCGGCAAGACCGTCCGCGTGGCCATGCTCGACCAGCAGTTCACCGACCTGCGGGAGATCTCCGGTGACCGCGTGCGGGAGGTGCTGGCCCGGACCAGGGCGAGCTACGTCGTCGACGGCAAGGAGCTGACGCCCGCGCAGCTGCTCGAACGGCTCGGCTTCGCCCGCGAGCACCTCTCGGCCCGGGTGGGGGAGCTGTCGGGCGGCCAGAAGCGCCGGCTCCAGCTGCTGCTCATCCTGCTCTCGGAGCCCAACGTCCTCATCCTCGACGAGCCGACCAACGACGTCGACACCGACATGCTCGCCGCGATGGAGGACCTGCTCGACTCGTGGCCGGGCACACTCGTCGTCGTGTCCCACGACCGCTACCTGCTCGAGCGGGTCACCGACCAGCAGTACGCCGTCATCGACGGGGGACTGCGCCACGTGCCCGGTGGGGTGGACGAGTACCTCGAGCTGCGGCGGCGCCAGCAGCAGCGCCAGGAGTCCGGCGGTCAGCAGGCGGCGCCCACCACGTCGGCGCCGGAGGCGGTCAGCGGTGCCGAGCTGCGTGCCACCCGCAAGGAGCTGTCCGCGACCGAGCGCAGGATGGAGAAGCTCTCCGCCCAGATCGCCGCGCTCCACGACCGGATGGCTGCCCACGACCCGAACGACTACGGCGGGCTCGCGGCCCTCGGTGAGGAGCTGCGGGGCCTGGAGAACCAGGTCACCGAGCTCGAGGAGCGGTGGCTGGAGCTGTCCGAGATCGCCGGCTGACTCAGCCCGGCCGTGACGTCGGCCAGGCCCGGCCCGCCCGTCGGTCCGGGCCTCAGCGGTCGAGCGGCAGGAGCAGCCGGCGCAGCAGGTCGGTGAGCTGCTCGGCCTCGGCCGGCTCCAGCTCGGCGAGGAGCCGCTGCTCGGTCTCCAGGAGGTCGGCCATGGCGGCGTCGACCTTCGCCTTGCCCAGCGGGGTGAGGCGGACGAGGACGACGCGCCGGTCGGTCGGGCCCCCGGCCCGGACGACGAGGCCGTGCGCCACCATCCGGTCGATGCGGTTGGTCATCGTCCCCGAGGACACGAGGGTCTCGTTGAGCAGGCGGCCGGCGGTGAGCTCGTAGGGCTCCCCGGCCCGGCGCAGCGCGGACAGCACGTCGAACTCCCAGCCCTCGAGCTCGTGGTCGGTGAACGCCCGTCGGCGGGCGAGGTCGAGGCGGCGGGAGAGCCGGGAGACCCGGGAGAAGACGTGCAGCGGCCGCGGGTCGAGGTCCGGTCGTTCCCGGCCCCAGGCCGCGACGATCCGGTCCACCTCGTCCTGACCCTCGAGGGCGCCGCTCACTGACACCATCCCCCGAGATTACTCGACATCGAGATAAATCGGGTCCGTGCGACGGGGGAGGGACGCCGTGCTCAGCCGCGGAGGGCCTCGGTGAGCTTCATCCGGCCACCGGTGTGGAGGACGCCGCGGCGGTACACGCGGGCCGAGACCCACACGAGCAGCGGGATGGTGGCCGCGGCGATCGCGATCGCCAGCAGCATCTCCCACGTCTCCACCCCGCCGTAGACGTCGCGCACGGGCATCATGAACGGGGAGAAGAACGGGATCTGCGAGAGCACCCGGACCACCGTGCTGTCGGGGTCGGCGGAGACCATGAACATCGCCAGGTAGTACGGGATGAACAGCAGGAACATGAGCGGGGTGGTGACCGCGCCGATCTCCTCCTGACGCGAGACGAGCGCCGCGAAGCCGCCGAAGAGCAGGGCGAAGACCGCGAAGCCGAGGAGGAACCACAGCAGCAGCAGGAGCATGGTCCACCCGAGGTCGATCTCCAGCCCCGCGAACAGGCCGGTGGCGGCCATCGTGGCGAACGCACCGCCACCCAGGATGACCACCTGGGCCAGGCCGACGATCCCGATCCCGAGGATCTTGCCGGCGAGCAGCTGCGAGGGGCGGATGGTCGCGAGCAGGATCTCCACGACGCGGGAGGTCTTCTCTTCCACGACGCCCATCGCGATGAGCGAGCCGCTGCCGATGAGGGCGAAGAGCAGCAGGGAGATCGCCAGGATGGAGACGAGGTACTGCGGGCCGAACTGGTCGGCCTCGTCGGGGGACACGTGCGTGACCTGCGGCACCGCCTGCGCGAGGGCCTCGTTGACGGCCTGCGGGTCGCCGCCGAGGTCGGAGATCTCGACCGCGAGCGCGTGCGCCTGCACCGCGCCGGTCACCAGGGCCAGCAGCTGCTGGTCGGCCTGCTCCTCGACGAGCATCTCCGGTCGTGTCGGGTCGCCGGCGAGGAAGGCGTCCAGGTCGTCGGCCAGCCGCGTCTCGGCGTCGGCGCGGGACAGCTCCTCGACGTCGACGCTCATGCCCTGTGCCGTCCCGGACGCCACCAGGAGCGGCTCGAGCTCGCTCACCGGGCTCTCGACCCCGACGGTGAAGTCCGCGGTGTCGTCGTCCCGGTTCATGAAGTAGTCCAGGACGATGACGCCGGCGACGATGACGACGAGCATCACCGCGAGCGAGATGAGGTTGGACTTCGTGAAGAAGCGGGCCTTGACCTCGCGGCGGGCGACGAGCGAGATCGCGGCGAGGGTCCCCATGCCGCCGGTGGGCCGGTGCTGCTTGCTCATGCTGCCTTCTCCTCGGCGGTCCCGTCCTCGCTCACGACGCCCCGGAACAGCTCCGTGAGGCTGGGCACCACGGGCGCGAACTCCCGCAGGGCCCCGGCGGCGGTGGCGGCCTGGAGGAACGGCTGCTCGACGCCGGGGGCGTGGCCGGTGAGCTCGACGACGACGGCGCGCCCGTCGTCCTGGAGCACCCGGGCACCCGGCACCACCCGGGCCCACCCCGGCGAGGCGCCGTCGACGACGGCGCGCCAGCGGGCGTTCGGCGTGCGCCGCAGCTCCTCCCTCGAGCCGAGCGCCACCATCTGCCCGGCGCGGACGATGCCGACGCGGTCGCAGAGCCGCTCGACGAGGTCGAGCTGGTGGGAGGAGAAGATGACGGGGACACCGGCGTCGGCGCGTTCACGGAGCACCGAGCTCATGACGTCGACGGCGACGGGGTCGAGCCCGGAGAACGGCTCGTCCAGGACGAGGATCTCCGGCTCGTGGACGAGCGCCGCCGCGAGCTGGACGCGCTGCTGGTTGCCCAGCGACAGCTTCTCGACGTCGTCGCCCCGGCGGGCGGCCACACCCAGCCGCTCGGTCCACTGCTCCATCGCTGTCGTCGCGGCGGCGGGCTCCATGCCGTGCAGGCGGGCGAGGTAGACGAGCTGCTCGCCGACCTTCATCTTCGGGTACAGGCCGCGTTCCTCCGGCATGTACCCGACGCGACGGCGCATGTCGAGGTCCAGCGGGCGCCCCTTCCACCGCACCTCGCCGGAGTCGGCGGACAGCACGCCGAGGGCGATGCGCATCGCCGTCGTCTTGCCGGCGCCGTTGGACCCGACGAACCCGAAGATCTCCCCGGCCTCGACGGCGAAGGTCAGGTCGGTGAGGGCGCGCAGCGAGCCGTACGCCTTGGAGAGATGGTCGAACTCGAGTTGCGCCATGGCCTCTTCCGTGCTTCTGCGGCAGTGTCCGCCGCGAGTCTAGGGCACACCCGAGGACCCGGGAGCCCGCCCTACTCCGGGGTGCGCGAGCCTGTGAGGTGAGGGCTCTTCTCCATCGCCGACAGCCCGTTCCACGCGAGGTTGACCAGGTGCGCGGCGACCGTCTCCCGGTCGGGCGTGCGCGCCTCGAGCCACCACTGGCCGGTGAGCGCGATCATCCCGACGAGCATCTGCGCGTAGATCGGCGCGGTGTCCGTCGGCAGCCCACGACGGCGGAACTGGTCGGCCAGCAGGTGCTCCACCTGGGTGGCCACGTCGCCGATGAGCGAGGAGAACGTCCCCGTGGCCTGTGCCACGGGGGAGTCACGCACGAGGATGCGGAAACCGTCGGTGTTGAGCTCGATGTACTCGAGCAGGGCCAGCGCCGTCCGCTCGACGATGCGCTTGGGGTGCCCGCCCGTCTCGAGCGCCCCGCTGAGGGCGGCGAGGAGCTGCTGCAGCTCCCTGTCCACGATGACCGCGTACATCCCCTCCTTGCCGCCGAAGTGCTCGTAGACCACCGGCTTGGAGACCTTCGCGCGCGAGGCGATCTCCTCCACGCTCGTGCCCTCGAAGCCCTTCGCGGCGAAGAGCTCACGGCTGACGGCCAGGAGCTGCTCCCGCCGCTGGCTGGCGGTCATCCGGGCGCGGGTCGTGCGAGATCGGTCACTGGCCACGCCCCCATCATGCCGTGCGAGGGGACGCGACCGGGGCGGCGGGCCTGGCAGACTGGACGCTGCCCGCGCCCGCGACGGCGCGGTCCGCCCTGGTGTAACGGCAGCACACAGGCCTTTGGTGCCTTGAGGTCCGGGTTCGAATCCTGGGGGCGGAGCCGCGGCTGGAGGCCCGCGCACGGCGGGCACCGCCCCACCGGGTCGGGGATAGAGTGGTGCCCGCACAGGCCCGGGGGTCGCCCGGAGCTGGACCCGACGAGGGAGCCGACACGCGTGAGTGCCCAACCAGCCGCCGTCATCGTCCTCGCCGCCGGTGAGGGCACCCGAATGAAGTCGCGGACCCCCAAGGTCCTCCACCGCATCGCCGGTCGCAGCCTGCTGGGCTTCGCGCTCCGTGCCGGTGCCGAGCTGGACCCCCGACGTCTCGCCGTCGTCGTCCGGCACGAGCGTGACGCCGTCGCCGCGCACGCCGAGGAGGAGCTGCCCGGGGTCCTCGTCGTCGACCAGGACGCCGTCCCCGGGACGGGCCGCGCCGTCCAGTGCGCGCTCGGCGTTCTCGACGCGAAGGAGCAGGCCGGGGCGGCGCTGCTGTCCGGGACCGCCCTGCCCAGCACCGGTGGCCACCTCGAGGGGCCGGTCGTCGTCACGGCCGGTGACGTCCCGCTGCTGGACTCCGCGACGCTGCGTCAGCTCGTCGAGGCGCACGAGAGTGACGGCAACGCCGTCACCCTGCTGACCACGCGCCTGCCCGACCCCTACGGCTACGGGCGCGTCGTGCGCGACGAGGGGGGCGACGTCGTCGGGGTCGTCGAGGAGCGTGACGCCACGGGCGAGCAGCGGGAGATCGACGAGATCAACGCCTCGGTGTACGTCTTCGACGCCGCTGTCCTGCGGGACGCGCTCGCCCGCGTCGACGACGCCAACGCCCAGGGCGAGGTCTACCTCACCGACGTCGTCGCGCTCGCGCACGGCGACGGCAAGCGCGTGCGGGCCCTCATGGTCGAGGACGAGTGGCTCGTCACCGGGGTCAACGACCGTGCCCAGCTCGCCGAGCTCGGGGCCGAGCTCAACCGGCGCATCGTCACCGAGTGGATGCGCGAGGGCGTCACCGTCGTCGACCCGGCGACCACGTGGATCGACGCCGACGTCCGCCTCGGCCGCGACGTCACCATCCACCCCGGCACCCAGCTGCACGGCGGCACGGCCGTCGACGACGGCGCGGAGATCGGTCCGGACACGACGCTGCGTGACGTCGTCGTCGGTCCCGAGGCCACCGTCGTCCGCACCCACGGCGTCGGCGCCCACGTCGGCGCCCGCGCGACCGTGGGCCCCTTCGCCTACCTGCGCCCGGACACGGTGCTCGGCGAGGGCGGCAAGATCGGGACCTTCGTCGAGACGAAGGACGCCCAGATCGGCGCCGGCTCCAAGATCCCGCACCTGTCCTACGTCGGTGACGCCGAGATCGGCGAGGGCACCAACATCGGCGCAGCCTCGGTCTTCGTCAACTACGACGGCGTGCGCAAGCACCGCTCGAAGGTCGGCAACGGGGCGCGCACCGGCTCGGACAACATGTTCGTCGCGCCGGTGACGGTCGGTGACGGCGCCTACACCGGCGCCGGGACCGTCCTGCTGCGCGACGTGCCCCCCGGCGCGCTCGCCGTCAACTCCATGACCCAGCGCAACATCGAGGGCTGGGTGCTGCGTCGTCGGCCCGGCACCCCGTCCGCCGAGGCCGCGCAGCAGGCCCTCGAGGGCGACGCCGAGCGCGAGCTCTCCCCACAGGCTCGGGCCGAGCTGGCCCGTGGTAACCACGGCGAGGCCGTCCCGCGGGACGGCGCAGCCCACACCGACACGACCGGGAGCAGCACCGAGCGATGACAGGCATCACCTCACGCGGCGAGAAGCGACTCGTCCTTGTGTCCGGACGGGCGCACCCGGCCCTGGCCAGCTCGGTGTCCGAGGAGCTCGGCACCGAGCTCGTCCCCACGACGGCCTACGACTTCGCCAACGGTGAGATCTACGTCCGCTTCGAGGAGAGCGTGCGCGGCTCGGACGCCTTCGTCCTGCAGTCGCACACCGCCCCGATCAACCAGTGGCTCGTGGAGCAGCTGCTCATGGTGGACGCCCTCAAGCGCGCCTCCGCCAAGCGCATCACGGTCATCGCGCCGTTCTACCCGTACGCCCGCCAGGACAAGAAGCACCGCGGACGTGAGCCGATCTCCGCCCGGTTCATCGCCGACATGTACAAGACCGCGGGCGCCGACCGGCTCATGTCGATCGACCTCCACGCCGCGCAGGTGCAGGGCTTCTTCGACGGCCCCGTCGACCACCTGTGGGCCATGCCCATCCTCACGGACTACGTTCGCAGCCGCGTCGACACGAGCAACGTCACCGTCGTCTCCCCGGACGCCGGCCGCATCCGCGTGGCCGAGAAGTGGGCGGAGAAGCTCGGCGGCGGACCGCTGGCCTTCGTCCACAAGACCAGGGACGTCTCCCGGCCGAACCAGTCGGTGGCGAACCGGGTGGTCGGCGAGGTCGAGGGCCGCACCTGCGTGCTCGTCGACGACCTCATCGACACCGGCGGCACGATCGCCGAGGCCGTCAAGGTGGTCAAGGCCGCCGGCGCGCGGGACGTCATCGTCGCGGCCACGCACGGCGTGCTCTCCGACCCGGCCGCGCAGCGCCTGAGCGAGTGCGGCGCGCGCGAGGTCGTCATCACCGACACGTTGCCGATCAGCGCCGAGAAGCGGTTCCCCACGCTCACCGTGCTCCCCATCGCACCACTCCTGGCGCGCGCCATCCGCGCGGTCTTCGACGACGGCTCGGTCACCAGCCTCTTCGACGGCAACGCCTGACCCCGGCGGGCGCCCGGCGAGCGGCGCGCACTGCTGAACCGTGCGCCCGCTGCTGAACCGTGCGCCCGGTGCTGAACCGTGCGCCCGGTATAGCGGGCGCACGGTGGCACAAGCGGGCGCACGGTCGGCTGCGGCCTGGGTCAGTAGCAGTGTGGGCGGCGCTGGTGCTCCCCAAGGGCTGGAAGCGGCCTGCCGTCCCCAGTTCCCGGGGTGACCGGGGACCCTGGGGACGGCGGAAGGGCAGGGTGGCGGCCATGACCCGGCAACTCCCGAAGCACCTCCTGTTCGCCGATCAGACCAGCACGGCGATCTTCCTTGACGGGCGTCACCCCTCGAAGGTCTCGGGCCTGCACCGCGTCCGACGTGGTACCTATCTCGATGTCGCCGAGTGGCAGGCTGCGACCGCGCAGAAGCGGTACGAGCTGCTCGTGCGCAGCACGGTTCCGCAGCTCAAGCGGCCGGCCCCGCTCGCGCACGAGTCCGCCGCGGTACTGCTCGGCATACCTCTGATCGGGTCGTGGCCGAGCCGTGTGCAGGTTCTTGAGAGGACCAGGACGGGCGGCCGCAGCAGTGCACTGGTGGTCCGGCGCGCCACTCGCTCCATGCCGCTCTTCGTCGAGGTCGACGGCATCCTCGTGACCTCACCGGCTCGAACCGCCGTCGACCTTGCGCGCACGAGGTCCTTCGCATCCGGCCTGGCGGCCGCTGACCACGTCCTCGCCTCCAGCCTTGCTACGCGGGAGGAGCTGGAGGTGGAGCTCGACAAGACCTCACGCAGCGGCGGGCACGGGCGGGCACGGCTCGTCGTGACACACGCGGATGCCAGGGCAGAGTCGGTCGGGGAGTCACTCAGTCGAGCGCGGATGATCGAGCTTGATCTGCCGCTCCCGGTGCTCCAGCAGGAGTTCTACGACGAGGACGGGTTCATCGGCCGCACCGACTTCTGGTGGCCGGAGCTCAAGCTGATCGGCGAGTTCGACGGCCGGGTCAAGTTCAGCCGCGAGCTCTCCCCGGGCGGCGACCCGCACGAGGCGCTCTGGCAGGAGAAGCAGCGCGAGGACCGGTTGCGTCGGTTGGGCAACGGGATGGTGCGCTGGACCTGGTCCCAGGCACTGAAGACGGACGAATTTGCGCGGCTGCTGGCCCGCGAGGGCGTTCGATGACGTGCAGAGGCACACCGGGCGCACGGACCGAGTGCAACCGTGCGCCCGGTGTTGCATCCGTGCGGGCTGTAAAGCGGGCGCACGGTTCCAGAGCGGGCGCACGGTACGACGGGCGCACGGTTCCAGAGCGGGCGCACGGTCCCCGGGCGGGCGCACGGTCCCCGGGCGGGCGCCCGGGCTCGCACCGGGCCTGCTGCGTCGGGTAGTATGGACAGGTTGCCTCGGCGAGGGAGACCGGACGACCGGCTCCGTGATCGACGCGGTGGCGCCCGCGGGTGCCTCGTGTCCTCCCGCGCCCAGGCGCTGCCGCCATACCGACGCCCAACAGGAGATCCCCGTGGCCGACAACCAGACCCTCACCGCAACGATCCGTACCGAGTTCGGCAAGGGCGCCGCCCGGCGCACCCGTCGCGCCAACCTCATCCCGGCCGTCCTCTACGGTCACGGCGCCGCCCCGCAGCACCTCGCGCTGCCCTCGCACGCGACCTTCCTCGCGCTGAAGGACAACCCCAACGCGCTCCTGACGCTCGACATCGAGGGCACGCAGCAGACCGCGCTGGCCAAGGACATCCAGCGCGACCCGGTCCGCCGCACCATCGACCACGTCGACCTCGTCATCGTCCGCGCCGGTGAGAAGGTCACCGTCGAGGTCCCGGTGCACATCGTCGGCGAGTCCGCGCCCGGCACGATCCACCAGCTCGAGCTGCAGTACCTCACGGTCACCGTCCCGGCCACCCGGATCCCCGAGGTCGTCGAGGTCTCGGTCGAGGGCCTGGAGGACGGCGACATCGTCCGCGTCTCGGACATCCCGCGTCCCGACGACGCGACGATCGACGACGACCCGGAGCACGACGTCGTCGTCATCTCCACCCCGCGTGCGACCGCGGACGACCTCGCGGCCGACGAGGCCTCGGCCGAGGCCGGCGCGGCAGCCGGTGTCGACTCCGAGGACACCGAGGACTGACGTCGACAGCCCACGCCGCGCCCGGTCAGCCCGGGCGCGGCGTGGGCTCACTCGTGCAGGGAGAGGACATGAGCGACACCTGGCTCGTCGTCGGGCTCGGCAACCCCGGCCCGAAGTACGCCGGCAACCGCCACAACGTCGGTCGCATGGTCGTCGACACCCTCGCCCGGCGGGCGGGCTCGACCCTCACGAGCCACAAGGCGCGGGCCCACGTCGCCGACGCGCGGCTCGGCGTCCTGCCCGGCGGCGCACCGGGACCGCGCGTGGTCCTCGCGATCCCGGGCACCTACATGAACCTGTCCGGTGAGCCGGTGAGCGCGCTGCTCCGCTTCTACGGGATCACCCCGGAGCGGCTGCTGGTCGTCCACGACGAGCTCGACCTCCCGCCCAGCACGCTGCGTCTCAAGCGCGGTGGAGGCGAGGGCGGGCACAACGGCCTGCGGTCGATCTCCGGCTCGGTCGGCTCCAAGGACTACGTCCGGCTGCGGGTGGGGATCGGGCGCCCGCCCGGACGCATGGACGCGGCGGACTACGTGCTGCGTGACTTCGCGACGGCGGAGCGCCCCGAGGTCCTCGTCACGCTGGAGGAGGCGGCCGACGCCGTCGAGGACGTCGTCACCAACGGGCTGGAGAAGGCGCAGCTGAGGCTGCACACCGCCTGAGCGCTACGTGAAGCGCGACGTGTCGCCGGCCCCGGCCCGTACGACCTCCGGCGCCCCGGACGTGAGGTCGACGACGGTCGTCGGGTCGACCGAGCTCACCGGCGCCTCGACGACGACGTCGACGAGCTGGCCGATCTCCTCGTTGACGACCCAGCCCTCGGACATCGGCTCCTCGGTGCCGGGCAGCGTGAGCGTCGACGTGAGCATCGGCTCGTCGAGCTCGGCGAGGAGCGCGAGCGCTACACGGTGGTCCGGCACCCGCACCCCCACGGTGAGCTTGCGCGGGTGCAGCATCATCCGCGGGACCTCCTTGGTGGCCTTGACGATGAACGTGTAGGGCCCCGGCGTCAGCGACTTGACCAGCCGGAACGTGGAGTTGTCGAGGATGACGAACGCCCCGGCCTGGGCGAGCGTCGCGCACATGAGGGTGAAGTGGTGCTTGTCGTCCAGGCGGCGGATGGTGCGGATCCGGTCCAGTGCCTGCTTGCTGCCCATGCGGGCACCGAGCGCGTAGCCGGAGTCCGTGGGGTAGGCGATGAGGCCTCCGTCGCGGAGCACGTCGGCGACCTGTGCCAGCCGCCGGGGCTGCGGGTCCTGCGGGTGAAGCTCGACGTATCGCGCCATGGACCCAGTGTGCCGCAGGACGTGGCGCCCGTCACCGCTGGGCACCTGCGCTCTCGGCGGAACGCCCGCTCCTCGCGCTGCCGTGACGGCGCGCGGTCGTAGAATCGATGGTTGCCCGCCCCTTCGCAGGACGCGGGACCGTCGTGCTGCCCACCTGCCGAGGACCCATGCGACTCACCGGACTCATCCCCCCGCTCCTCGCGGACCCCGCCTTCGCCCAGGCGGTCGCCGCGGCCGAGCACGGCGGCGAACGGGCGGTGAGCATCCCGCTGGGAGTGCGTGCCGCCCTCGTCTCGGCGATCACGGGCGACGACGACGGCGCGAGCCGGCCCGTCGTCGTGGTCACCGCGACGGGCCGCGAGGCCGACGACGCCGCCGCGGCGCTGCGCAACTTCCTCGACGACGACGACGTCGCCGTCCTCCCGGCGTGGGAGACCCTCCCGCACGAGCGGCTCTCCCCGCGCAGCGACACCGTCGCCCGGCGCATCGCCGTCTTCCGGCGACTCGCCCACCCCGGTGTGGGGCGCTCCGGCCCGATCCGTGTCCTCGTCATGCCGGTGCGTGCCCTGCTGCAGCCGGTGATCACGGGACTGGGCGAGCTCGAGCCCGTCGAGCTTGCGGTGGGTCAGGAGCGCGACCTCGAGGACGTCGCGGCCGGGCTGAGCGCCGCGGCCTACTCGCGCGTCGACATGGTCGAGTCCCGCGGGCAGTACGCCGTCCGCGGCGGGATCCTCGACGTGTTCCCGCCGGCCGAGGACCACCCGATGCGCATCGAGTTCTGGGGGGACACGGTCGAGGAGATCCGCTGGTTCTCCGTCGCGGACCAGCGCAGCCTCGACGTCGCCGACCGCGGCCTGTGGGCGCCGCCGGCCCGTGAGCTCCTCCTCACCGACGCCGTCCGCGCCCGGGCCAAGGCCCTGATCGCGCAGATGCCGGGCGCCACCGACATGCTCGAGCGGCTGAGCGAGGGCATCGCCGTCGAGGGCATGGAGTCCCTCGCCCCGCTGCTCGTCGACGGCATGGAGCCGGTCCTCGGGCTCGTGCCTGACGACGCCCTCGTGCTCATGTCCGAGCCCGAGCGCATCCGGCGTCGCGCGCACGACCTCGTCGCCACCACCGAGGAGTTCCTCGCCGCGGCCTGGGCGTCCGCCGCCTCCGGCGGCACGACCCCGCTCCAGCTGCGGGAGGCCTCCTTCACCACCCTCGAGGACACGCGCGAGCTCGCGCGGGCACGGGGCCTGGCCTGGTGGGACCTCACGAGCCTGTCCGCCGAGGTCCCCGACGAGGAGGCCGCCGACGACGACGCAGCCGAGACGTCCGCCGTCGGCGCCCGCGACGTCGAGCCCTACCGCGGCGACCTGCCGCGCGCCCTCGCGGACCTGCGCGCACTGACCCACGACGGCTGGCGCCTGCTGGTCACCACCCAGGGCCCGGGACCGGCCCGGCGCATGGTCGAGCAGCTCGCCGACGCCGACGTCCCCGCCCGCCAGGTCGAGGACGTCGTCGACGAGCCGCCCAGCGCCGTCGTGCTCGTGACGACGGCGGCCGTCCCGCGCGGGTTCGTCGCCCCCGACCTCAGGCTCGCCGTCGTCACCGAGTCCGACCTCACCGGCCGGGCCGGCACCTCGACCCGCGACATGCGCAAGATGCCCTCGCGGCGGCGCGGCGTCGTCGACCCGCTCGCGCTGCGGCCGGGCGACTACGTGGTGCACGAGCAGCACGGGGTGGGCCGCTTCATCGAGCTCGTCCAGCGCACGGTCGGCCGCGGCAAGGACGCGACGACCCGCGAGTACCTCGTCATCGAGTACGCCTCCTCCAAGCGCGGCCAGCCCGGCGACCGGCTCTTCGTCCCGACCGACTCGCTGGACCAGGTGACGAAGTACTCGGGCGGCGAGGCGCCCTCCGTCAACAAGATGGGCGGGAGCGACTGGGCCAAGACCAAGAGCCGCGCCCGCAAGGCCGTCCGGGAGATCGCCGCCGAGCTCATCCGGCTCTACGCCGCCCGGGTCTCGACCAAGGGCCACGCCTTCGGGTCCGACACCCCGTGGCAGCGTGAGCTCGAGGACGCCTTCCCGTACGTGGAGACCCCGGACCAGCTCGTCACCATCGACGAGGTCAAGGCGGACATGGAGCGCGAGATGCCCATGGACCGCCTCCTGTCCGGTGACGTCGGGTACGGCAAGACGGAGATCGCCGTCCGCGCCGCCTTCAAGGCCGTCCAGGACGGCAAGCAGGTCGCCGTGCTCGTCCCGACGACGCTGCTCGTCCAGCAGCACTTCGACACCTTCTCCGAGCGGTACGCCGGGTTCCCGGTGCAGGTGCGGGCCCTGTCCCGGTTCCAGACGGACGCCGAGGCCACCGAGGTCCGTGACGGCCTGCGGGACGGCACGGTCGACGTCGTCATCGGCACCCACCGCCTGCTCACCGGCGAGGTGCGGTTCAAGGACCTCGGGCTCGTCATCGTCGACGAGGAGCAGCGCTTCGGCGTCGAGCACAAGGAGACGCTCAAGCAGCTGCGCACGAACGTCGACGTCCTGGCGATGAGCGCGACGCCGATCCCGCGCACCCTGGAGATGGCGATCACCGGCATCCGGGAGATGTCGACCCTCGCGACCCCGCCGGAGGAGCGGCACCCGATCCTCACCTACGTCGGTCCCTACGAGGACAAGCAGGTGGCCGCGGCCATCCGCCGGGAGCTGCTGCGCGAGGGACAGGTCTTCTTCGTGCACAACCGGGTCTCCTCCATCCAGCGTGCCGCCTCCCGGATCTCCGAGCTGGTCCCCGAGGCGCGGGTGGCCGTCGCGCACGGACAGATGGGGGAGCACCAGCTCGAGCGGGTCATCCAGGACTTCTGGAACAAGGAGTTCGACGTGCTCGTGTGCACGACGATCGTGGAGACCGGCCTGGACATCTCCAACGCCAACACCCTCATCGTCGACCGTGCCGACGCCTTCGGCCTGTCGCAGCTCCACCAGCTGCGCGGGCGCGTGGGCCGGGGCCGCGAGCGGGCGTACTCCTACTTCCTCTACCCGCCGGAGAAGCCGCTCACCGAGACCGCGCACGACCGCCTCGCCACGATCGCGTCCCACACCGAGCTCGGGTCGGGCATCCGGGTGGCGATGAAGGACCTCGAGATCCGGGGTGCCGGCAACCTGCTGGGCGGCGAGCAGTCCGGGCACATCGCCGGTGTCGGCTTCGACCTGTACGTGCGGATGGTCTCCGACGCCGTCGCGGAGTTCCGCGGGGAGAAGGAGCAGGAGAAGGCGGACGTCAAGATCGAGCTGCCGGTCGACGCCCACATCCCCCACGAGTACATCGAGCACGAGCGGCTGCGGCTGGAGGCCTACGCGAAGATCTCCGCCGCCGAGGACGACGCCGCGATCGACGCCGTCCGCTCCGAGCTCACCGACCGGTACGGTCCGGTGCCCGAGCAGGTGGAACGGCTCTTCGCGGTGGCCGCCCTCCGGACGCGCGCCCGGGCCGTGGGCCTCACCGACGTCACCGCGCAGGGCCGGTACGTGCGCTTCGCGCCCGTCGACCTGCCCGAGTCCGCCCAGCTGCGCCTCAAGCGGCTCTACCCGGGCACGGTGCTCAAGCCGGCGATCCGCACGGTCCTCGTGCCGTTCCCGACGACGGCGAAGGTCGGCGGGAGGCCGCTGAACGACGCCGCCCTCCTCGGGTGGGCCGGTGACCTCATCGCCGCCGTCCTCACGGGCTCGGTCGCCGTCGCCGCCGAGGTGGCGACGAGCTGAGGACCCTCCTGCTTGTCCACAGATTTTGTGCACAGCCCTGTGGGTAAGTGGAGAACGTGCACGTGGGTCTGTGGAGCGAACTGTTGACGAACGTGCGGTGAACGGTCGGTGCCCTCAGCCCCTTGCGCCGGGGGGACGGCGCGGACTACACATGGGCCATCGATCTCCCCGACCGCCCTGCAGTCGGACGCCGGGGAGGACGATGCGGTCGGGACAACGGCGGCACCGGGAGGACTCCCGGCTCGCGCAGGACGTCGCGAGGCTGCACGGACTTGACCGCCGGCTCCCGGGCCGGCCCGCCCCACCGGGCCAGGCGGACCACGTCCTGCGCCGCCGAGCACCGGGACCGCAAGGCCCCTCGGATCCATAGTCCGAGGGGCCTTTGCCGTGGCATCCTCGCGCGGCCCCGGGAGGGCGCCACGCAGGCGCGCCGAGGCCCCGACGGCGTGGCAGCCGGGGGGATGTCAGTGGTCGGCGCGATAGTGGGACGGACGGAAGGAGACACCATGAGCACCGCACTCGCCGAACGACCCCGCACCGCGCCCGAGGTGGCCGACGTCGACCGTGACGGCATCGAGGTCTTCTGCCCCGACGCCGAGAGCTGGAGCCGTACCCGCAACCTCTTCTGCGAGAGCTGTGGGGCCACCGACCACGACCTCCGCTAGTGCCGAGCGGTGCACCGGCTCCCGTACGATGGTCCGGGCCGGTGCGCCGCCGGCGGTGACCAGGGAGGTAACACGGTGACAATGACGAGGCTGAGCCGCGGCATCGCCGCAGCAGCCGTGCTGGCCGGGTTCGCGCTGGCTGGGTGCGGAGCGCAGCCAGGAGCCGCTGCCGTCGTCGACGGTGAGCGGATCACCGAGAGCGAGCTGGCGCGTGCGGTCGAGGACTTCGCCGCCGTCACCGGGCAGCAGGTGGAGGCCGCGATGATGCTCGGCACGCTCGTCGTGGCGCCCTCGCTCATCGAGGTGGGCGCCGAGTACGGCGTCGGGGCCTCCGACGACGAGGCTGCCGCGCTCCTCGACCGTCAGGCCGAGATGGCCGGTCTGCCCGTCCCCGAGGGCGGGTACGGCGAGGGCGTCCTCCGGGTGGCCAAGATGACGATCGTCAACCAGGGGCTGTCCGCGTCCCCCGACGGCGCCCGCGCCGCCGAGGAGATCAACGAGCAGATCTCGCAGATCGACGTCGAGGTGAGCCCGCGCTACGGGGAGTTCGACCCCAGCGGGCAGATCGTCCAGGAGCCGCTGCCCTGGATCGCGTCCGAGCAGGTTCCCGTCCAGTGACGCAGCGCCGTGACGGCCAGGCGCTGAGCGCCGTCGTCGCGGCGATGGACCGGCTGCGCTCGCCCGGAGGCTGCCCCTGGGACGCCGAGCAGACCCACCGCTCGCTGGCTCCCTACGCGATCGAGGAGGCCTACGAGCTCGCGGAGGCGGCCGAGGCCGACGACCGTGACGCCCTGCGGGGCGAGCTCGGTGACCTGCTGCTCCAGGTCGTCTTCCACGCACGGGTCGCGGAGGAGCACACCGAGGACCCCTTCTCCCTCGACGACGTCGCGCAGGTGCTCCTCGACAAGCTCGTCCGGCGTCACCCGCACGTCTTCGCGGACGCCGCCGACGTGCGCACGGCCGCTGACGTCGAGGACGCCTGGCACGAGATCAAGAAGCGTGAGCGGGTCGGTGAGGACGTGCTCGCCGGGATACCCCTCGCGCTGCCGGCGCTGGCGCGGGCGCAGAAGGTCGCCCGTCGGCTGCGCCGCGAGGGCCTCGACGGTGACGCGCTGCTCGCCGTCGCCGACGAGGACTCCGAGGCGCTGGTCGGCCGGGAGCTCATGCGGCTCGTGCTGCGTGCCGAGGCCGCCGGGGTCGACGCCGAAGCAGCGCTGCGCGGGCACGTGCGCACCCTCGCCGGGCGCCGGGAGGGTCCCACCTGACGGAGGTCCCGATGCCGTGTCACGCAGCGCGACTATCGTGGACGTCGACAACACAGTCGTCGAATGAAGGAGACATCCGTGGCCAGCATCGAGGCCGTAGGAGCACGCGAGATTCTCGACTCGCGTGGGAACCCCACCGTGGAGGTCGAGGTCGCGCTCGACGACGGCACCGTCGCCCGCGCAGAGGTCCCCTCGGGCGCGTCGACGGGCGCCTTCGAGGCAGTCGAGCGTCGTGACGGCGACAAGGGCCGCTACCTCGGCAAGGGCGTGCAGGACGCGGTGAACGCCGTCGTCGACACCATCGCCCCCGAGGTCCTGGGCCTGGAGGCCAGCGAGCAGCGGATCATCGACCAGACGCTCCTCGACCTGGACGGCACCCCGAACAAGGGCAAGCTGGGCGCCAACGCCATCCTCGGCGTCTCCCTCGCGGTGGCCCGCGCCGCCGCCGAGAGCGCCGGCCTGTCCCTGTTCCGCTACGTCGGTGGCCCGAACGCGCACGTGCTGCCCGTCCCGATGATGAACATCCTCAACGGTGGGTCGCACGCGGACTCCAACGTCGACATCCAGGAGTTCATGGTCGCCCCGGTCGGCGCGGCGTCCTTCCGCGAGGCACTGCGCTGGGGCGCGGAGACCTACCACTCGCTGAAGTCGGTGCTCAAGAGCCGCGGCCTGGCCACCGGGCTCGGCGACGAGGGCGGCTTCGCGCCCAACCTGGAGAGCAACCGCGCCGCTCTGGACCTCATCCTCGAGGCGATCGAGAAGGCGGGCTACAAGCCCGGCGAGGACATCGCCCTGGCCCTGGACGTCGCCGCCACGGAGTTCTTCTCCGACGGCGCCTACCAGTTCGAGGGGCGGGCCACGACCCCCGACGAGATGGTCGCCTACTACGGCCAGCTCGTGAACGACTACCCGCTGGTGTCCATCGAGGACCCGCTGAGCGAGGACGAGTGGGACAGCTGGGCCCAGCTGACCTCCGCCGTCGGAGCGAGCACGCAGATCGTCGGGGACGACCTCTTCGTCACCAACCCCGAGCGGCTGGCCAAGGGCATCGAGCTCAGGTCCGCCAACTCGCTGCTCGTCAAGCTCAACCAGATCGGCACCCTCACCGAGACGCTCGACGCCGTGTCGCTCGCCCAGCGCAACGGCTTCACCGCGATGGTCTCCCACCGCTCCGGTGAGACGGAGGACACCACGATCGCCGACCTGTCGGTCGCGGTGAACGCCGGCCAGATCAAGACCGGCGCGCCCGCCCGCGGCGAGCGTGTCAACAAGTACAACCAGCTCCTGCGCATCGAGGAGGAGCTCGACGACGCCGGCGTCTACGCCGGTCGTTCGGCCTTCCCCCGCGCCTGATGTCACGTCGACCGGCCCGGCACCCGCTCAGGGGGCCGGGCCGGTCTGCGTCCGGCGACGCGGCGACGGCGCGAGCGGCCGTCGCTCCACCGGCGCACGGACGATTCCCGTGCGTTGCGTTACCGGGTGCTGCCGGTTCGGTGGGGGACGATGGGGCCATGACAGCGCGCCGCCCGACCGGTCGGCGCGGCACCGGTGGTGCCGCGCGGCCCCAGGCTGGACGTCCGGCCTCCGCCGGACGCCCGGCCGGTGCCCGGCGCGGTCGACCGCCTGCCCCGGCCCGGCCGGGCACCGGCCGGACGCCGAGCCCGAGCCGGCAGGCCGGCTCCGCGCGGCCCTCCCCGGCAGCACCGGTCGCCAAGGCGGCGCGGGGCGAGCCGCAGGAGGAGGCGACCAGCCCGACCATCACGCTGCGCGGCCTCGGCCTGTTCGTCGTCGTCCTCGTCGCCTTCATCGTGCTCGCCCCGACGCTGCGTCACGCCGTCGAGCAGCAGGAGCAGCTGCGCCAGCTCGGTGCCGACATCGAGGCTGCCGAGAAGCGCACCTCCGCCCTCGAGTTCGAGCTCGAGCAGTGGCAGGACGAGACCTTCGTGCGTGCCCAGGCCCGGGACCGCCTCGGGTACGTCATGCCGGGGGAGCAGACGTTCCGGGTCGTCGACCCGGAGACGGTGGTCGGTGAGGACGTCGAGGCGGAGCTCTCCGACACCGGGGTGCCCGGCCTGGAGGACGCCCCGTGGTACCTCTCACTGTGGGAGTCGGTGACCATGGCCGGGCAGGCGGCGCCCGGTGCGCCCGAGGGCGGTTGAGCGTTTCGTCGCCCGCCCGTCGTGGGGGACAATCTCCCGGTGACCGACGCGCACTCCGCCTCTGCCGCCGTGACCCCCGCCGACCTTGACGTCCTCGCGGGCCAGCTCGGCCGACCGCCCCGTGGAGTCGTCGACATCGCCGCGCGGTGCGTCTGTGGGCGTCCGCTCGTCGTGCGGACCGCTCCGCGGCTCGAGGACGGCACCCCGTTCCCCACGACCTTCTACCTCACCGCACCGGAGGTGGTCCGCGCCGTGAGCACGCTCGAGGCGGACGGCGTCATGCGGGAGATGACCGAGCGGCTGGCCGGGGACGAGGAGCTCGCGGCCGCCTACGCCGGCGCGCACGAGGACTACCTGGCGCGGCGGGCCGAGCTCGGCGAGGTGCCCGAGATCGACGGGATCTCCGCCGGGGGGATGCCGACCCGCGTCAAGTGCCTGCACGTCCTCGTCGCGCACTCCCTCGCCGTCGGTCCGGGAGTCAACCCGCTCGGTGACGAGGCGCTGGAACGCCTGCGCCCCCACTGGCGACCCGACCGGTGCAGCTGCACGACCGACGACGGGGCCGCCCGATGACCCGGGTCGCCGCCATCGACTGCGGGACGAACTCCATCCGGCTGCTCATCGCCGACGTCTCCCGCCGCGGACCGCTCGTCGACGTCGTCCGGCAGATGGAGGTCGTGCGCCTGGGCCAGGGGGTCGACCGCACCGGGATGCTCGACCCCGCCGCGCTCGAGCGCACCCTCGACGCCGTCGGGCGCTACGCCGAGGTGTGCCGCGAGCACGGCGTCGAGGCGACCCGCTTCGTCGCCACGTCCGCCACCAGGGACGCCGGCAACCGCCACGTCTTCGTCAGCGGTGTCCGCTCCCTCCTGGGCGTCGAGCCGGAGGTCGTGAGCGGCCAGGAGGAGGCGGCACTGTCCTTCGCCGGTGCCGCGAGCGTCATCGGCCCCGAGCAGGACCGGCCGCTGCTCGTCGTCGACATCGGGGGCGGCTCGACCGAGCTCGTCCTCGGGGACGACGTGCCGCGAGCCGGGGTGTCGATCGACCTGGGCAGCGTGCGGCTGACGGAACGCCACCTGCGCGGCGACCCGCCCAGCCCCAAGCAGGTCAAGGCGGCGCGCAGGGACGTGCGTGAGGCGCTCGACGAGGTCGAGACCGAGGTGGCCCTGCACGAGGTCCGCACGATCGTCGGGGTGGCGGGGTCGGTGACGACCGTGACGGCGCACGCGCTCGGCCTGCCCGAGTACGACCGTTCCCGGATCGACGGCGCCGAGCTCGGCAGCGCGACCGTGACCGCCTCCTGCGAGGCGCTCCTCCAGGCCACCCGTGAGGAGCGGGCGGCGATGGGCTTCATGCACCCCGGCCGCGTCGACGTCATCGGCGCCGGCGCGCTCATCTGGGCGGAGATCATTGACCGGGTGTGCCGCGCCACGGGCGGTCCGCGGACCGTCCGGACCAGCGAGCACGACATCCTCGACGGCATCGCGCTCAGCCTGCGCTGACGTCCGGGCCCGTCGTCGCTCGCCGGCGTGCAAAGTCGGCCGGGCCTCATGGCGTGAGCTCCCTGCTGAGGTCACCCCACCGCGCGACGAGGACGGTCGCGTCGTCCTGGAGCACCTCGCGCTGGTGCTCCAGCACCCGCCGGATCAGGCGGCGTACCATCTCGGGCGGCGCGTGGCCGGCGGTGATCTCCTTCTCGATGAAGTCCTGCATCCGGTCGAGGCCGAAGAAGGTGCCGTCCACGCCGCGGGCCTCGGTGATGCCGTCGGTGTAGAGCACCAGCCAGTCCCCGGGCTCGAGCATCTCCTCCCCGACGGTGAGGTCGCGGAAGGGCATGCCGAACACCGTGCGCTGGCCCCGGTCGAGCGACTTGACCACCTTCCCCCGGCGCACGACCAGCGGGTAGGGGTGCCCGGCGCTGATGTAGCGCAGCCGCCCGGAGAGCAGGTCGAGCTCGGCCAGCACCGAGGTGACGTAGCGCCCCGTCCGTTCCGACTCCGTGCCGATGATCTCGTCGACCGCTCTGGCCTGGTCGAACAGGGTGGCACCGTCACGGCGGGCGCTGCGGTAGCTGGACACCGCCATCGCGCCGACGAGGCTCGAGTCCAGGGAGTGTCCGGTCGCGTCGAAGATCGCCAGGTGTGCCGTCGTCTCGGACAGGGAGTAGTCGAAGGCGTCGCCGGCAGCGGTGTAGCAGGGCTCGACCATGCCGGCGACGGTGACCCTGTCCGTGGCGGCCGTCGTCGTCGGCAGCAGCTGCCAGAGGAGCTCGGCGGCGGTGCTGCGCCGTTGCCGGCGCCGGACGCCGTCGAGCTTGTCGCCGTAGTTGGTGGTGATCGAGTAGAGGTGGCCGATGAGCGTCGAGAGCCAGCGCAGCTGGGACCGGAGCACGGGGTCGTCGCCGTCCGCCGGGTCGAGGACCACCTCGAGCACCCCGAGGCGCTCGACACCGTCGAGGAGCGGCACCCACAGGCGGGTCCTGCCGCCGGCCTGGGTCGACAGCGTCTCCAGCGTCCGGAACGCGCGTCCCGCGAGCGAGGTGTCGACGCCGAGCGGCTCCGTGCTGGCGTGTGGGCCGGGCAGCGGGCGCAGGTACTGCTGCTCGTAGTCGATGAGGTAGAGGCCGATCTGCGCGCCGAGCGCCGTGCCCGCGCGCGCGACGACGGTCGGCAGCCGCTCCGGCGGTGCGAGGTGCATCCCCGCAAGCGCCGTGACGAGCGCGCCGAGCAGGCCGCCCTCCGGGGTCGGCTCGCGCACCACCCGGCTGTACGGCACCCGCTCGCGCGGTGTCTGCTCGTCGAGCAGCTCGTTGACGGCGTGCGCGAGGACGTCGGACTCCGGTGCCGGCAGGGGGACGAGGCCGGCGATGTGCGCCTCGGTCTCCAGCGGCCCGGCGGTGCCGCCCAGGGCGAAGTACCGCATCCAGACGGACTCGTGGGTGAGCCCCGACCGGGTCATCACCCGGTGCAGGACATCCAGCTGTCTGTCGCTGTGCTGAGTACCGATGTCGCGCTCCTCAGTGCCGTCTGCGCGGCGTGGACCGGATGACACCCTCGGCGGCCGCGTACATGGTGGTGCGCTGGCCCCGGGCCAGCGCGATGAGCAGCAGGAGCGCGTCGTCCTCACTCACCCGCTCACGGTTCATGAGCACCCCCTTGGCCAGCTGGACGACGTCCCGCTGCCGCACCGTGCTCCGCAGCTCGCCGGAGACCTGCCGCGCCCGCTCCGCGGCGCGCACGTCCCTGACGAGGGTCGCGGCCTGCGCGGCGAACATCCGCATGACGTGCTCGTCCCGCGGTGTGAAGACGGCCACGCTCGTCGAGTAGACCTTGATCGCACCCAGTCCGGCGCCACCGGCGACCAGGGGGGCGCTGAGGGCCGAGCGCAGGCCGGTCCCGGAGACCGCCGCCTGCCACGTCGGCCAGCGGGTGTCGGCAGTGATGTCGTCGACCCGGACGGTGCTGTGCTGCTCCCAGGCGGTGAGGCACGGCCCCTCACCCAGCTCGTACTGCAGGGCGTCCGCCCGTTCGACGACGGTGTCCGTCGCAGCGGCAGTGGTGCGCCGACCCTCCGCGTCCAGCAGGCTGACCCCCGCTCCGGCGGTCTCGGGGAGCACCTCCGCGGCCAGGGACGTCACCAGCTCCAGGGCGGTGCGCACCGTCTGGGGTGTGGGCAGCAGCCCGGTCATCCGAGCGAACACCGCGGCGAGCTCGTCGGCGAGCGGTAGCGGCTGCGTCACGGGGAGTCACCGACGCCGGTGAGCGGTGCTCCGTGGTCCGCCATGCCCCGTCGCCCTTCCGGTTGGACGCCACCACGCGGTGGCTGACTGACGTGGAACTCCTCAGAAGAACACCAAGGCTGGTTCGAGCGTACCCCCGACCACGCGACCGGGCGGGCGGTTGACGGGGTCGGCCATGATGGGGAGATGAGCCACGTCCTGCCCGGGAGCGGGTGGCCCGGGGACCGAGCCACGCCGCAGACCCCGGTCGCGCGGTCGGCTGCCGGCGCGCGCCGGCTCGCCGCCGGCAGCCGTGACCTGCCCACCCTCGACGCCCGGTCGACCGTGTGTCGTGCCTGCCCGCGGCTCGTCGCGTGGCGCGAGCACGTGGCCGACGTCAAGCGGCGCGCCTTCGCCGACGAGACCTACTGGGGGCGTCCGGCAGCCGGCTTCGGTGACGACCGTGGGCACCTCCTCGTCGTCGGCCTGGCGCCGGCCGCGCACGGGGCGAACCGCACCGGCAGGCTCTTCACCGGGGACCGGTCCGGTGACTGGATCTTCGCGGCGCTGCACCGGGCCGGCTACGCCAACCAGGCGACGTCCGTGTCGGCCGACGACGGCCTCGAGCTCACCGGCGCCCGCATGGTCCCCGCGGTGCGGTGCGCCCCGCCCGACAACGCACCGACGCCCGCCGAGCGGGCAGCGTGCAGCGGGTGGCTCGAGCGCGAGATCGAGCTCCTGGAGCCGACGACGACGGCGGTCCTCGCCCTCGGTGGGATCGCGTGGCGGGCCACCCTGTCCTCCCTCGTGGCCCTGGGCTGGCAGGTCCCGCGTCCGCGGCCCGCGTTCGGCCACGGTGCGGAGGCGCCGGTCATCACGCCGAGCGGCCGGGAGGTGCGACTCATCGGCTCCTACCACGTCTCCCAGCAGAACACCTTCACCGGCCGGCTCACGCAGGAGATGCTCGACGACGTGCTCGCACGGTGCCGGGCCACGGCCACGGGGCCGCCGTCCTAGGATGATCGGGCGCCGGGCCGGCGCTGCCCCCATGGCCCAACTGGCAGAGGCAGCCGACTTAAAATCGGCTCAGTGCGGGTTCGAGTCCCGCTGGGGGCACCGCAGGGAGGCGTGAATCATCCTTTGGTCCAGCCCGTCCCACGCCCAAGTGGGATGCGCAGATCTCCCGGGAAAGCGCAAACTCGGACCACGCATCGGGCGGGCGGCCCGATGGAGGTTGGAGTGCACCATGGATGTGTCAGCACTGACGCGGCAGATCTCGGGGTCGTGGCTCGAGGAGCTCGCCGCGGACTATGAGACCTCGCAGGCGCGACTCAGCTGGATCCTCGACAGCGGGGACTCCTCCGAGGAGTTCATCTAGCGTCCGCATCGCGCGCAGCGGACGGGCCCGTCCTACGATCGACGCATGACTGCCTCGACCGACACGGCCACCCAGCTGCCGCGCCCGCGACGGACCAGGCGCATCCTCATCCTCGGAGGCGGGTACATCGGTCTGTACACCGCCCTCGGGCTGCGCAAGCGGATGGGGCGCGACGAGGTGGAGATCGCCATCGTCGACCCCCGCTCGTACATGACCTACCAGCCGTTCCTGCCCGAGGCGGCCGCCGGGTCGCTCGAGCCGCGGCACGTCGTGGCACCGCTGCGTCGCGAGCTCAGCGGCTGCACCCTCATCACCGGGAGCGTCGCGGAGATCCGGCACGCCGACCGCCGCGTCGTCGTCGAGCCGGTCGAGGAGGGTGAGCCCTACGAGCTGGCCTACGACGAGCTCGTCGTCGGGCTCGGCTCGGTCGCCCGCACCCTGCCCATCCCCGGCCTCGCCGAGTTCGCCATCGGCTTCAAGTGGGTCGAGGAGGCCACCGCCCTGCGCAACCAGGTGCTCGGCAAGATGGACGTCGCCGCCTCCACCTGGGACCCCGAGCTGCGGCGGCGCAAGCTCACCTTCGTCTTCGTCGGCGGTGGCTTCGCCGGGATCGAGGCGCTCGGCGAGATCGAGGACATGGCCCGCGCCGCGGCCAAGACGTTCGACGGCATCCGCCGGGAGGACATGCGCTTCGTGCTCGTCGAGGGTGCCGGGCGCATCCTGCCCGAGGTGGGGGAGGAGCTCGGCGGCTACGCCATCGAGCAGCTGCGTGCCCGCGGCATCGAGATCCACCTCAACACCTTCCTCGAGTCCTGCGTCGACGGGTACATCAAGCTGTCCACGGGTGAGGAGTTCGAGGCGGACACCGTCGTGTGGACGGCCGGCGTCAAGGCCAACCCGGTGCTCGGCAACTCCGACCTGCCGCTGGACGAGCGCGGACGGGTCCGGGCACTGCCCACGCTCCAGGTCGCGGACGACGACGGCGCCGTCGAGGGCGCGTGGGTGGCGGGGGACTGCGCCGCCGTGCCGGACCTCACGGGCGAGCACGGCGCCACGACCGGTCCTACCGCGCAGCACGCCGTGCGGCAGGCCAAGCACCTGGCGCGGAACCTTGCGCGAGCCCTGCGTGACGAGCCGCTGGAGGAGTACGCCCACAAGAACATCGGAACGGTGGCCTCGCTCGGCCTGGGCAAGGGCGTGGCGAACGTCGGCAACGTCAAGCTGCGTGGCCCGGTCGCCTGGTTCATGCACCGCACGTACCACATGTGGGCCATGCCGACCCTCAATCGCAAGGTGCGGATCGTCCTCGACTGGACGACGGCGCTCTTCTTCCGCCGCGAGCTGGTCGCGCTCGGCTCCCTGCAGAGCCCGCGCGCGTCCTTCGTCGCCGCTGCCACGAACACCCCGAAGAAGCAGCCCTCGCCCTCGGCCGAGACGGAGTAGCACCGGTCGGTCTACCGGGGCCGCACCAGGCCGGTGTCGTAGGCGAGGATCACCGCCTGCACCCGGTCGCGCAGGCCGAGCTTGGCCAGCACCTTGCCGACGTGGGTCTTGACCGTCGCCTCGGAGACGACCAGCCGTTCCGCGATCTCCCCGTTCGACAGTCCCTCGGCCACGAGCCCGAGCACCTCGCGCTCGCGGGCCGTCAGGGTCGCGAGCGCGCCGTCGTCGGTGGTCGCCGACGGCGCGGGTAGCCGGGTGCCGAAGAGCTCGAGCATCCGCCGGGTGACGCGTGGGGAGACGACGGCGTCCCCGCTCGCGACCGTCCGGATCGCGGCGACGAGCGCGGCCGGGGGAGTGTCCTTGAGCAGGAAGCCGCTCGCGCCCGCCCGCAGACCGGCGAAGGCGTACTCGTCGAGGTCGAAGGTGGTGAGGATGAGGACCCGGCACGCGGGATGGGCGGCGACGATCTGCTCGGTGGCCTCGATGCCGTTCATCCGCGGCATGCGCACGTCCATGAGGACGACGTCCGGCAGGAGTGTGGACGTCATCGTCACGGCGGCGTGGCCGTCGGCGGCCTCGCCGACGACGAGGAGGTCCTCCTCGGCGTCGAGCACCATGCGAAAGCCCATGCGCAGCAGCGCCTGGTCGTCGGCCAGCAGCACCCGGATGCTCACAGCTCCTCCTCCTCGACCCACCTGAGCACGGCACGCACCCGCCAGCCGGTGGTGGTCGGCCCGGCGTCGACGTGTCCGTCGTAGACCGCTGCACGTTCCCGCATGCCGACCAGGCCCCGCCCGCCGGACTGCGTGGCCGGGCTCGCGCCGTCGGCGTTGTCGACCTCGATGACGACGTACTCCGGGCGCCGGTCGACCGTGACCTCGATCCGGGGCGAGCCGGGCGCGTGGCGCAGCACGTTGGTCAGCGCCTCCTGGACGATGCGGAAGACAGCGAGCTGCAGCCCGGTGTCGTCCGGCAGGGCGGGACCGGTCTCGGTGAAGGTCACGGGCAGACCCGCGGCCTGGTACCGCGACACGAGCTCGGACAGGTCGGGGTTCGTCGGCTGCGGGGACAGCGGCGCCCCGGCCTCGGCGTCGTCCTCGCGGAGCACCCCGAGCAGCCGGCGTGTGTCGGCGAGCGCGGAGCGGCCGGTGCTGGCGAGCTCGTCGAGCGCGACGCGGGCCTGCTCCGGGCGCCGCTCGAGGGCGGCGCCGGCCCCGTCCGCGAGGGCGATCATCACGGACAGGCTGTGGGCGACGACGTCGTGCATCTCGCGGGCGATGCGGCTGCGCTCGGCGCTGCGGGCGACCTGCTCCCGCTGGTCGCGCTCGAGGGCGAGCTGTGCCGCGCGCTCCTCGAGCGCCGCGATGTGGAGGCGCCGTCCACGTGCGGTGGCGCCGAGCAGGAGGGCGACCATCGAGAGCGCGAGGAGGACGCTCACGCTGATGGTGAGGGACTGCAGCTCGCTGAGCGTGACCTCGGCGCCGTGCTCCGGGGCGACCGTGACGAAGGTGTAGGGCCACAGCGCGACCGCCGCGGCGTGGCCGGCGGTGACGCCGGCGAGGGCCAGCCACGCGGTCGGTGCGGGCCGGTAGGCGGCGACGGCGTAGAGCGCGAGGACGGCGGCGATCTCGAGGCCGGTGGTGTCGCCCAGGGCGGCCTGCGACGTCACGAGGCCGGCCGCGACGACGGTGAGCACGACGACGGGCTGGCGGCGTCGCTGGAGCAGCGCGAGGAAGGCGACGAGCGCGAGGCCGGCCGCGAGGACGCGCTGGGAGGAGGTGTGGAAGGGCGTGACCCAGATGATGGTGGCCGCGGCGGGCAGGCCGTACCAGAGGGCGACGAACCAGTCGACCACGGCCGGGTGACGGCTCAGGAACCCGCGGACGGGCCCCCGCCGGCGCTCACCGAGCGGCTCCGTCCGCGAGGGCCGGTTCTCCGCGGGCGGTGCGACCGGGACGGCGCGACGAGGCGCCGGGGGGTCGTCGCCGCGCGACGTCCCCCCCGGCGCCAGTGGCCGCGAGATGCTCAGGCGTCCCTCCTACGCAGGAGCACCGCGGCGGCAAGGAGGGCGACGGCGATGTAGATCGCGAAGACGCCAAGGCCGGCCCAGTGGTCGAGGAGCGGGGGCATGCCCGCGGTGGCCATCTCCATGCCCGGGCTGTCGAGCGCCACGATCCGCTCCCCTGCCACGGTCGGCAGGTAGGGGTAGGCCTCGCGCAGCCACTCCAGGGCGCCCATGGCGAGCTGGAAGACGATCGGCAGCAGCAGCAGGAAGCCGACCGCGGTGGCGATCGCCCCGGCGGAGTGCCGCACCAGCGCCCCGACGGCGAGCCCGAAGAGGCCGACGGCGGCCAGGTACAGCCCGGTGCCCCAGAACATCCGGAGCGTGTCCGCGTCCCCGAGGTCGGCGGCCCCTCCCACGTCGCTGAGCATGGGCATCGTCAGGACGTAGGACAGGGCGACGCCCACGACCCCGACGACGAAGGCGACGACGGTGATGACGATCGCCTTGGCGGCGAGCGCGGGGATCCGCCTGGGCACCGCGGTGAGCGTCGAGCGGATCATGCCGGTGGAGTACTCACCGCTGATCATGAGCACCCCGAGCACGGCGATGACGAGCTGCGCCATGGAGTACGACAGGCCGATGACCATCGTGCTGTCCAGCCCGGCGTCGAACCCGGACTCGGCCGACTGGGACATGCCCACGGCCATGAGCAGGCTCATGAGCACCATGGCGACGACCGTCGCGGCGATCGCCCAGTAGGTGGAACGCAGCGACCAGAACTTGATCCACTCGGAGCGGAGCGTGCGCGGGAACGTCACCGGGCGGACGGTGACGGTCCGGGGGGCGGTGGTGGCCTGGGCGGTCATCGGAGGGCTCCTTCCGGGCGGGTCGCGGCGTCGGCCGGTCCTCCGCCGAGGTGCTCGGCGGCGGCCTCGGTGCGGTACTCGACCTCGTCCTGCGTCAGCGTCATGTACGCGTCCTCGAGCGAGGCGCGCACGGGGGTGAGCTCGTGGAGCGGGATACCGGCGCCCGCGGCGAGGTCACCGATCTCCTCGGGGCTCCGCCCGGTGACCTCCATGAGGCCCGGCTCGGTCGCCCGCAGCGTCACCTGGGGCCCGGCGAGGAGCTCGCTGAGCTCGCCCGCCCGAGGCGAGCGGACCCGGACCTGGACACCGCGCGTGGCGTCGATGATCTCCTGGACCGGGCCGGCGGCGATGATCCGCCCGCGGCCGATGACGAGGAGCTGGTCCGCGGTCACGGCCATCTCGCTCATGAGGTGGGAGGAGAGGAAGACGGTGCGTCCCTCGCCGGCGAGGTAGCGCACCATGGTGCGCACCCACTTCACGCCCTCGGGGTCCAGGCCGTTGACGGGCTCGTCGAGGATGAGGGTGCGCGGGTCACCGAGCATCGCCGCGGCGATGCCCAGCCGCTGCCCCATGCCGAGGGAGAACCCACCGACCCGCTTCTTCGCCACCGTCTGCAGGCCGGTCATCTCGATGACCTCCCGTACCCGGGCGGTGGCGATGCCGTGCGTGGCGGCCAGCGCACGCAGGTGCTGGTAGGCGGAGCGCCCCGTGTGGACCGCCTTGGCGTCGAGGAGGACGCCGACCTCCTGCAGTGGTGCGCGGTGCTCGGCGTAGGGACGGCCGTTGACGGTCACCGTGCCCGACGTCGGGCGGTCGAGGCCGACGATCATGCGCATCGTCGTGGACTTCCCGGCGCCGTTCGGGCCGAGGAAGCCGGTGACGGTGCCCGGCTGGACGGTGAAGCTCGCGTGGTCCACGGCCGTCTTGTCGCCGTACCGCTTGGTGAGCTCATGGGCTTCGATCATGGAGTTCCTCCTTGTCACCTCAACAGTAGGACCGTGGTGGTGCCCGGGCCGACGGTCCGAAGGCGGAGATCTCGGCCCCGGATCCTCACTCCCGCGACTGAGAATCTCCACCTCGAGGATGAGAGGGGACGGAACACGGAGGCACCCCCGGACGTTCCACCAGGTGCGGCCGTCCTCACGCATAGGATGGACGCAGAAAGCGCTGGGCTCCCGCTCGCGCTGTGACCAGGAGGCAATGAGTGAGCAATCCAGTCTTCGAGAACAGCCCGCACTTCGGCGAGCGTCAGTCGCGGACGCCGAAGGGCTACCCCACCCATCCGGGATACGCGCCCGGCGCCGCCACCACGTACCAGCAGCAGGTCGACCCGCAGCAGGTGCAGGGCCTGGAGTACGCCTACCAGCAGCCGGCGGCCGGCCCCGTGCACACGGGTCGCCTGACCTACGACGACGTCATCATCAAGACGGGTGGGCTGCTCGCGCTGGTCGTCGCCATGGGCGCCGTCAACTGGTTCGTGCTGGGCGGCAACTACATCGCCACCTTCGGCGGGCTCGTCGTGGGTCTGGTGCTCGGGCTGGTCAACGCCTTCAAGCGGGAGCCGAGCCCGGCACTCATCGCCGGGTACGCGGCGGCCGAGGGACTGTTCCTCGGTGGCATCTCGATGGTCTTCGAGTCGCTCTACCCCGGCATCGTCCTGCAGGCCGTGCTCGCCACGGGCGCCACCTTCGTCGCCAGCCTGCTGCTGTTCACCAGCGGCGCCGTCCGGGTGACCCCGAAGCTCACCCGCTTCGTGCTCATCGCCCTCGTCGGCTACGCGCTGTTCTCGCTGGTCAACCTCGGCATCATGCTGTTCGGCAGCAACGACGCCGCCTTCGGGCTGCGGTCGAGCGTGGAGATCATGGGCATCCCGCTGGGTGTGATCATCGGGATCTTCGCCGTCGGCCTCGCCGCGATCTGCCTCATCATGGACTTCGACGCGATCAAGCGCGGTGTCGAGGCCGGTGCCCCGGCGCGCTACGCCTGGTCCGCGGCCTTCGGCCTGCTCGTCACCCTCGTGTGGCTCTACCTGGAGTTCCTCCGCCTGCTGGCGATCTTCCGGGAGTAGTCCCGACCCGGAGCGTGCTCCGAGCGTTGCCAGAGCCGGACCCTTCGCGAAGGGTCCGGCTCTCGGCGTCGAGGGGGGCGTCGCTAAGGTGTCGCCCGTGCCCCTCTTCGACATCGATGCCAGCCGCCTGCCCGACTACCGTCCGGAGGTCGCCGAGCCGGACGACTTCGACGCCTTCTGGGCCCGCACGCTGGCCGAGACGCGCGCGCACGACCTGTCCGTCGAGGTCGCGCCGGTGGACGCCCGACTCACCGTGATCGAGACCTACGACCTCACCTTCTCCGGCTTCGGCGGGCACCGCGTCAAGGGCTGGTACCTGCGCCCGGCGGGGCACGACGGACCGCTCCCGGCGGTCGTCGAGTACCTCGGCTACGGCGGTGGCCGGGGGATGGCGCACTCGCGGCTCACGTGGGCGGCCGCCGGCTACGCCTACGTCGTCATGGACACCCGCGGCCAGGGGACGGCGGCGACGAACGGCCACGGTGCCACCCCCGATCCGGTGGGCTCCGGCGTGGCCGCACCCGGCACCCTGACCCGCGGCGTCGAGGACCCGCACGACCACTACTACCGCCGCGTCTACACCGACGGTGTGCGCGCGGTCGAGGCGGTGCGTGAGCTCCCCGGCGTCGACCCGGCGCGGGTCGCCGTGACCGGGGTGAGCCAGGGCGGTGCGATCACCACCGCGGTCGCCGGGCTCATCGACGTCGCCGCGGCCATGCCCGATGTGCCCTGGCTCCAGCACATCCGGCGCGGGGTCGAGACCGCGCCGAGCGGGCCATTCGGGGAGGTGCGGACCTACCTCGCGGCGCACCGCGGCCGCGTGGAGGAGACCTTCCGGACGCTGTCGTACATCGACGGCGTCAACCACGCCAGGCGGGCCCAGGCACCGGCGCTGTACTCGGTGGCGCTCATGGACCCGGTCTGCCCGCCGTCGACCGTCTACGCGTCGGCGAACCACTACGGGGGCCCGGCCGAGGTGGAGGTCTACCCGTACAACGAGCACGAGGGCGGCACGGAGTTCCAGCGCGAACGCCAGCTCGCCTGGCTCGGTGACCTCCTCCACCCCTGACGCGGTGCGCCGAGGCCGCTCTCGACGCCGGCTCACACCTCGACGAGGTCGGGCTGCCTCTCCAGGCGCCGGGCGGCGCGCTTCTCCAGCCTGCGCTCGACGAGCAGGTACAGCACCGGGACGAGCAGCAGGGTGAGCAGCGTGGAGGTGACGAGGCCGCCGATGACGACGAGGGCGAGCGGCTGGGACACGAACGCGCCGCCACCGGTCACCCCGATCGCCATCGGCACGAGCGCGGCGATGGTGGCCGCGGCCGTCATGAGGATGGGCCGCACGCGGTGGCGCGCCCCCTCCTCGATGCCCGCGCGCAGGTCCATGCCCTGCCGTCGGTACTGGTTGATGAGGTCGATGAGGACGATCGCGTTGGTGACGACGATACCGACGAGCATGAGCGCGCCGATGAGACCCGGCACGTCGAGCTGGCTGCCGGTCACGACGAGCATGAGCACCGCGCCGGTCGCGGCGAAGGGGACCGAGACCATGAGGATGAGTGGCTGGACCAGGGAGTTGAAGGTCGCCACCATGACGAGGTAGACGATCGCGAGCGAGAGCAGCAGCGCGATGCCGAGGTTCGCGAACGCCTCCTCCTGGTCGGCGCTGACGCCCTCGATCTCGGCGGCCACGCCGTCGGGCAGGTCGAGCGAGTCGAGCGCGGACCGGAGGTCGGCCGTCACCCGGCCGAGGTCCGAGGCGGTCGACGTCGCGCTGATCGTCGCGCTGCGCAGCCCGTCGGCCCGCGTGACGGTGATCGGCTGGTCGACCTCCTGGACCTCGGCCACCTGCGAGAGCGGCACCGGGCCGGCCGCAGTGGCCACCTGGAGCGACTCGAGCTCCTCCCGCGTCGTCGGCGGCTCGCCGACGTTGAGGACGACGTCGTTGCGGCCGTACTCCGTGTTGATCGACGCGACCGTGCTGCCCTGGAGTGCGGCGGACACGACCTGGCCGACCTGGGCCTCGCTCACGCCGATCGCAGCGGCGGCCGCCCGGTCCACCTCGACCTGCAGCGTGGGCAGCTCCGCGGTGAGGTTGGAGGTGACGTCGGTGGTCCCGTCGATGGCCTCGACGGCGTCCAGGACGCCTCGTGCGGCGGTCTCGACCGACTCGCCGTCGGCGCCGCTGACGACCACCTCGAGGCCGCCGCCGAACCCGGCCATGCCGGTGGCCACGGTGAGCTCACCGACGTCCTCGAGCCCGTCGAGCCGTGAGCGCAGCTCCTCCTCCGCCTCGGTGGCGTCCGCGTCGATGTCCAGCGTGATCGCGAAGGTCGTCTCGCCCTGCGAGCCGAAGAAGGCCATCGCGGCGTCCCCGGAGCCACCGGTGACCTGATAGCTCTCGACGTCCGCGAGCCCGGCGACGACCTCCTCGACCTCCTGGGCGGCGGCGTCCGCGGCCTCCAGCGACGTGCCGGCAGGCAGGGCCTGGGTGACCGAGAGCGTGTTCTGGCCGCTGTCCCCGATGAACTCGGTCTGCAGCTGGGTGGCCAGGCCCGCGGTGCCCGCGAGCACGGCGACCGCCGCGACGACGGCGAGCCACGGCCGGGTGAGGGCGCCGCGGAGGGTGCCGACGTAGGCGCGCTGGAGCACGCCGCGGCGCTCCTTGGCCTCGGCCGCCTCGCGGACGGCGTCGGGGTCCTCGCCGGGACGGGGGCCGCGCACGAACCAGTACGCCAGCACGGGGACGATGGTGAGGGCGACGAGCAGGGAGGCGAGCAGCGCCAGCGCCGCGGTGAACGCGAAGGGCCGGAACAGCTCGCCCACCATCCCGCCGACCAGCCCGATCGGCACGAAGACGGCTGCGGTCGCGATCGTCGCGGAGGTGATGGCGCCGGCGACCTCGCGGACCGCGTCGAGGATGGCGGTCCGGCGGTCCTTGCCGTAGGACAGGTGGCGGCTGATGTTCTCGATGACGACGATGGAGTCGTCGACGACCCGCCCGACCGAGACGGTGAGCGCGGCGAGGGTGAAGAGGTTGAGGGTGTAGCCGACCGTCCGCAGACCGATGAGCGCGATGATGAGCGAGAGCGGGATCGACAGCGCCGTGACCCCTGTCGGCCGCCACCTGCGCAGGAAGACGAGGATGACGACGACCGCGAAGACCAGGCCGAATAGGCCCTCCGTCGCGAGGTCCTCGATGGACTGCTCGATGAAGGGGGCCTGGTCGAACACCACGGTGACCTCGGCGGCCTCGCCGAGGGCTGCCTCGAACTCCGGGATGAGCTCCTGGACGGCGTGGGAGACGTCGACCGTGTTGCCGTCCGGTGTCTTGGTGATCGCGACGCCGAAGCTCGGGTCACCGTTCGTCCGGCTGAAGGAGGTCGGCTCGGTGCGCTCGGAGGTGACCTCGGCGACGTCGTCGAGCCGGACCGGGCCGGTCCCCGTGGGGATCGGGAGGGCGGCGACCTCCTCGGCCGAGGTGAGGCGCTCACCCGTCTGGACCGTCAGGGTGCGCTCGCCCTCGGTGATCGAGCCGCCGGGGACGACGGCACCGTTGGCCTGCAGCGTGTCGCCGATCGCGCTGGGGTCCAGGCCGGCCTGAGCGAGGGCGGGCAGGTCGGCGTCGATCGTCACCCGGACGTCGCGCACCCCGCTGAGCTGGACGTCGCGGACCCCGCCGAGCCGCTCGAGCTCCGGGACGACGACGGTGCGCAGCACCTCGGCGGTGGCCTCCTCCTCCCCGCTGGTCGCCACGGCGAGCTGGACGACGGGCAGGTCGTCGATGCCGCCGCTGATGACCTGGGTGTCGGCAGACTCCGGCAGCACCGGCTCCAGGCGGGTGAGTGCGGCCTGGAACTCCTGCTGCGCGTTCGTCACGTTCGTGCCGTAGGCGAGCTCGAGCAGGACGACGGACGTGCCCGCGCTCGACGTCGAGGACGTACCCTCCAGGCCTGCCACGACGCCGGCGGCCTGCTCGACGACGTCGGTGACCTGCTGCTCGACCACCTCGGGCGAGGCGCCGGGGTAGCTCGTCACCGCTCCGACGATCGGCAGGTCGAGCGGCGGGATGAGCTCCTGCTTGAGCGTCGACGTCGCCCACAGCCCGCCGAGGACGGCAAGGATCGTGGCGAGCGCGACGAGGGCGCGGTTGCCGAGACTGAACCGGGCGAGTGACGACACAGGTGCTCCGTGTGACATAGTGGAGTTGTTGAGGACAGGCCTAATTGTTAGGTAAACCCAAAGTAAGGTAACACGTGACCGAGCGCCCCGCGGAGCAGCACCGCCTCATCGAGGAAGCGAGGGCGGCGGGTGAGGTGGTGGCCAAGTTCTTCGTCCACCAGCAGCTCGGCCCGATCCTCGCATCGGCGCTGACGATGCAGCAGCTCAGGCTCGTCGCCCTGCTCCACGAGCACGGCCCGCTCGGCGGCCACGACCTCGCCCGCCACCTCGAGGTCTCGATGCCCACGGTGACCGGGATCGTCGACCGCCTCGTCGAGCGGGGCATGGTCGACCGGCGCGCGGACCCCGCGGACCGCCGGGTGCGGCTCACCGCGCTGAGTCCCGCCGGAGAGGCGTTCGTCGCGGAGTTCGAGGCCGCGGGGTGGGGCCCCGGAGCGGAGATCCTCGAGTCGCTCGACGTGGCGGACCTGCGGGCGCTCACCCGCGGGCTCACGGCGATGTCGCGGGCGGTCGAGGAGCGCGTGGGCGAGGGCGGGTGCTGCGCCGGGTCGGGTCCGGTCGCCACGGCGGGCGAGCCCGGCAGCGCCACGTAGGGTGGTGGACCATGAGCGCAAACCTCCCGATCGCCTCCGGTTCCTTCGGCGACGACCCCACCCTGACCTTCCCCGGCACCCCGGCCCCTGACGGCCTCCAGGTGGCGGTGCTCGAGGCGGGCGACGGCCCGGCGGTCGAGGCCGGTGACACGATCGTCGTCAACTACCACGGCCAGATCTGGGACGGGAAGATCTTCGACAGCTCCTACGCCCGCGGTCAGACGATCTCCTTCCCCATCGGGATGGGGATGGTCATCGGCGGCTGGGACGACGGCCTCGTGGGCAAGGCCATCGGCTCCCGCGTGCTGCTGTCGATCCCGCCGGAGCACGGCTACGGCCCGCGTGGCGTGCCGCAGGCGGGTATCGGTGGCGAGGACACCCTCGTCTTCGTCGTCGACATCGTCGGCGTGGAGTAGGCCCTACCCGTCCCGCGTGCCGAGGGCGGCGAGCACGCCCTGCTCGGCGGTGACCGGCGATAGTCTGGCGGCGTGTCGGGTCGGCGAGGACCAGCCATCGAGGTCGTCTCCCTGCGCAAGACGTACGGGGACGTCGCGGCGGTCGCCGACGTCTCCTTCTCCGTCGCCCGGGGTGAGATCCTCGGCGTCCTCGGGCACAACGGCGCCGGCAAGACGACGACGGTCGAGTGCCTCCAGGCGCTGCGCCGTCCCGACGGCGGAACCATCCGGGTCGCCGGGGTCGACCCGGTCGCCCACCCGGGACGGGTGCGCGCACTCGTCGGCAGTCAGCTGCAGAGCTCCTCGCTGCCCGACCGGTTGCGGGTCGGGGAGGCGCTGGAGTTCTTCGCCTCCCTGCGTCCCGGGAGCCGCTCGCCGGGCGAGCTCATGCGTGAGTGGGGGCTGTCCGACCTGCGTCGCAGGGCCTTCGGTGACCTCTCCGGGGGGCAGCAGCAGCGGCTGTTCGTCGCGCTGGCGCTCGTCAACGACCCTCCTGTCGTGGTCCTCGACGAGATGACGACGGGGCTCGACCCGGCCGCCCGGCGGGTGGCGTGGGAGCTGGTCGAGCGGGTGCGTGACCGCGGCGCCACCGTCCTGCTGGTCACGCACTTCATGGACGAGGCCGAGCGGCTGTGCGACCGGCTCGTCGTGCTCTCCGGTGGGCGCGTCGTCGCGACCGGCTCCCCGGGGGAGCTCGTCGACCGTCACGCCGGGGAGGTCGAGGTGACCTTCTCCCACCGGGGGGAGCTCCCGGGTCTCGCAGGGACCCCGGGCGTCACGGGCGTCCACCGGTCCGGTGCCCGGGTCGTCGTCACGGGGACCGGACCGCTCCTCGCCCGCGTGGCCCACCACCTCGTCACGGTCGGGATCGAGCCGCAGGACCTCGCCGTGCACCGGCCCAGTCTCGAGGACGTGTACCTCGCGCTGACGGGGCAGGGGACGCCATGAGGAACGTCTGGCGTCTCATGGTCCTCGAGCTCCGCCTCTTCGTCCGGGAACCGATGACCGTCGTCTTCGTCCTCGTGCTCCCGCTCGTCATGATGTACGTCCTCGACGGGGTCTTCGGCAACGAGGCCCGGCCCGAGCTCTACGAGGGACTGGGGGCCAGCACCTTCTACGCCCCCACCTACGTCGCGCTGTCGGTCGCGACGATCGGGATCCTCTTCGTCCCCGTGCACCTGGCCGGGTACCGGGAGAAGGGCGTGCTCAAGCGGTTCCGGGCCTCCGCGCTGTCGGTGCCCACCGTGCTCGCCGGGCACCTGGCCCTGGGGGTCGTCCTGTCGCTGGCCTCCGCGGCAGTTCTCGCCGTGGTCGCGCTCACCGTCCTCGGCGTCGAGCCGCCGGTGTCCACCCCTGCCCTGGTTGCCGGGACGGTGCTGGTCAGCCTGACGTTCACCGTCCTCGGCGTCGTCCTGGGGCTGGTGGCACCGAGTGCGCGCGCCGCCCAGGGGCTGGGCGTGCTGCTCTTCTTCCTCTTCCTCATCCTCGGCGGGGCCGGGCCGCCGAGGGAGGTCATGCCGGCCACGCTCGTGACCGTGGGGGACTGGCTGCCGGTGACCTACGCCGGGCAGCTGCTCCGGGCGCAGTGGGTCGAGGGCGCCTGGCCCGCGTCCTCCATGGCGGTGCTTGCGGCGCTGCTCGTCCTCTCGCTGGTCGCGGCCGGTGCCCTCGGGCGGTTCCGCGAGGTGTGAGCCGGTGCGTCACGGCACCGTCGCCCGCTGTCAGGACGTCGGCGGCAGCACGTCCTGCTGGGCGGGGACCTCGTCCTGGCGAAGCAGACCCACCGGGCACGTGTAGCCGTTGGGTCCGTGGTTGCAGTAGCCCCCGGGGTTCTTGTGGAGGTACTGCTGGTGGTAGTCCTCGGCGTAGTAGAACGTGCCCGCGGGGGCGATCTCGGTGGAGACGGGTCCGTGGCCGGCGTCGGCGAGGACGCGCCCGAAGGCCTCCCTGGTGAGCTCGGCGGCCCGCTGCTGCTCCGGCGTCGTCCAGTAGATACCCGAGCGGTACTGGGTGCCGACGTCGTTGCCCTGCCGGTTCGGGGTGGTCGGGTCGTGGTTCTCCCAGAACGCCTTGAGCAGCTCCTCCGGGCCGGTGCGGGCAGGGTCGTAGGCGACGAGCACCGCCTCGGTGTGCCCGGTCAGGCCGGTGCACACCTCCTCGTAGGTCGGGTTGGGGGTGAACCCGCCGAGGTACCCGGCCGCGGTCGTCACGACGCCGTCGAGCCGCCAGAAGATCCGCTCGGCTCCCCAGAAGCAGCCCATGGCCACGTACAGGACCTCGGTGCCCTCGGGCCACGGCCCGCGCAGCGGGGTGTCGAGGACCTCGTGGGTCTCGGGCACCCGGTAGGCGGGCACGTCGCGTCCGCGCAGTGCCTCCTCGGCACCGACCATGCGTGGCGTAGGACGAAAGAAGTTCACAGGGCACCTCCGGGAGATCAAGGGCGCCGGCTACCACGGGGGGACGGCAGCCGGCGCTGTGGACGACAACACCACAGGAACCTGAGTATTCCCTTGGAAGGGTCCGGCGATCGGGCACCGGTGCCGTCCTCTAGGCTGTGACTCGGCTCTCTCACCACATCGATTGCGGGGACATGTCAGAGAACACCTCCGGGTGGATCGCCCGGCTCACGCCTGCCCGCCGCGCCTCCACGCCCGACGTCCCCCCGCCTCCGCCCACGGTCGTCCGGCCGCCTCGGCCGGCGGAGAGCGACCCGGCCGAGCTCTCCGTGCCCCGCTCCGTGCGCTCGGCGGCCGCCTGGTCCTGGCGGATCCTGGCCATCGCCGCGGGGACCGCGCTCGTCGGGTACCTCACCATCGTGTTCAAGACGGTCGTCGTCGCCTTCGTCATCGCGGTGCTGCTGGCCGTGCTCCTCGACCCGGTCTCCGCGTGGCTGCGCAAGCGGCTGCGCTTCCCGCGGTCGCTCGCGTCGGCCACGACCCTCATCGCGGTGATCGCGCTCGTGGGCGGGCTGCTCACGCTCGCGGGGCGCTCGATCATCATCGGCTTCTCCGACCTCGCCGACCAGGCCGTCCAGGGCTTCGACGAGCTGCTCAGCTGGCTGTCCGAGGGGCCGCTCGGGATCGAGCAGCAGCAGCTGCAGACGTGGCTCGACGAGGCCGTCGGGCAGCTGGAGGCGAACGCCGGGTCCCTCGCGTCCGGCGCGCTCGCCGCCACGACGACGGTCACCGAGTTCGCGCTCGGCGCCGTCATCGCGATCTTCTGCCTCTTCTTCTTCCTCAAGGAGGGGCGCCGCATCTGGCACTGGTTCGTCCGGCTCGCCCCCGTGCGGGGCCGGGACCGCATCAACGAGGCCGGCATCCGCGGCTGGATCACCCTCGGCGGCTACGCCCGCACGCAGATCCTCGTCGCGTTCGTCGACGCCCTCGGTATCGGCATCGGTGCCTGGGTCCTCGGGCTGCCGCTCGTCCTCCCGCTGACCATCCTCGTCTTCCTCGGTGCGTTCATCCCGATCGTCGGCGCGCTCGTCAGCGGCTCGGTCGCCGTCCTCGTCGCGGTCGTCGACCAGGACGTCCAGACCGCCCTCATCATGCTGGGGATCGTGCTGCTCGTGCAGCAGATCGAGGGCAACCTCCTGCAGCCGTGGCTCATGGGCAACGCCGTCTCGCTCCACCCCGTGGCCGTCCTCCTCGCCGTCACCGCCGGCACCGGAGTGGCCGGCATCCTCGGCGCGCTGCTCGCCGTGCCGATCGCCGCCGTCATCAACACCGTGGTCCTCTACCTCAACGGCCACGACAAGCACCCCAGGGCCGCGACCGACTGGTACCGGCCCGGGGGGCCGCCGGGGACGCTGTTCCGGTCGATCGCCGACTCCTACGCCGCCTCGACGGGCGACCCCGAGGACGACGACGCGTTCGAGGCCGCCACCGTCACGCCCGCCGACTCCGGCCCCGCCGACGACCCCGGCCGCGACGACCGGCCCGGCGACGAGGGCGGTCGCCCTTCCGGGCAGGGAGCCACGTGACGGCAGGGATCGGGCTCGCCGCCATCGAGGAGGCGGCCGAGCGGCTCCGTGGCGTCACCACGCTGACCCCGGTGGAGGAGAGCACCTCGCTCAGCGGGATCGCCGGCACCCGGGTGGTGCTCAAGTGCGAGAACCTGCAGCGCACCGGCTCCTTCAAGCTCCGGGGCGCCTACCTGCGCCTGTCCCGGCTCACGGCCGAGGAGAAGGCGCGCGGCGTCGTCGCCGCCAGCGCCGGCAACCACGCGCAGGGGGTGGCGCTGGCCGCCCGGGAGCTGGGCATCTCCGCCGTCGTCTACATGCCGCAGAACGCGGCGCTGCCGAAGCTGTCGGCGACGCGTGGCTACGGCGCGGAGGTCCGGCAGGCGGGGAGCGACCTCGCGGGCACGCTCGCCGCGGCGCAGCACGAGGCCGCCGAGACGGGCCGCGTCTTCATCCCGCCGTTCGACCACAGCGACGTCATCACCGGTCAGGCCACCATCGGGCTGGAGGTGCTCGACCAGGTCCCCGGCGTCCGCACGATCCTCGTGCCCACCGGGGGCGGCGGCCTGCTCGCGGGCGTGGCCGCCGCGGTGCACGCGCGCGGCGCCGACGTGCGCGTCATCGGGGTCCAGGCCGCCGGCGCGGCGGCGTTCCCGGCGTCGCTCGCCGCGGGGCACCCCGTCCCGCTCACCCGGATCAACACCATCGCCGACGGGATCGCGGTCCCCTCACCCAGCGACCTGACGCTGGGGATCGTGCGTGACCACGTCGCGGAGGTCCGGACGGTGAGCGAGGAGGACCTTGCCCGGGCCATCCTGCTGCTCAGCGAGCGCGCGAAGCTGGTCGTCGAGCCGTCCGGCGCGGCGGGGGTGGCGGCGCTGCTGGACGGGGCCGAGGGGCTCGAGGGCCCGGTCGCCGTCATCCTCTCGGGCGGCAACGTCGACACCCTCGTCCTGTACCGGATCCTGCGGCACGGCCTGGTCGCTGCCGGACGGTACCTCCAGATGGAGGTCCGCGTCCCCGACCAGCCCGGCTCCCTCGCCGGCCTGCTGGGAGTGCTCGCCGAGACGGGCAGCAACGTCGTCAGCATCAAGCACGACCGCACCGGCGCGGACCTGGGCGTGGCCGAGGTGCAGATCGGGGTGGAGCTGGAGACCAAGGGCCTGTCCCACTGCCGGGACGTGCTCACGGCGCTGCGCGCCGAGGGCTACGGCGTGGTGTTCCAGTCCGTGGAGTAGACGCGAACGGGGTGCGCGCCGGCCGCAGCCGCGTGCACCCCGCCCGTCGGAGGGACGTGTCAGCCGGTGAAGGGCTTGACCTCGAGGATCTCCACGTCGATGGACTTGCCGTTCGGCGCCACGTAGGACACGGAGTCGCCGGCCGTCTTGCCGACGATCGCCGCTCCCAGCGGCGAGCTCTCGGAGAAGACCTCGATGTCGACGTCCTGCGCCGCCTCGCGCGAGCCGAGGAGGAAGACCTCCTTCTCGCCCGCGATGGTCGCCGTGACGACCATGCCGGACTCGACGATGCCGTCGTCCGCCGGTGCCTCGCCGACATGGGCGTTGCGCAGCAGCTCGGTGAGCTGGACGATCCGGCCCTCCAGCTTGCCCTGCTCCTCACGAGCCGCGTGGTAGCCACCGTTCTCCTTGAGGTCTCCCTCGGAGCGGGCGGCCTCGATACGCTCGGTGATCTCGGCGCGGCCGGGGCCGGTGAGGTGCTCCAGCTCGGACTTTAGGCGGTTGTAAGCCTCTGCGGTCAGCCAGGTGGTCGCTGTCTCGGCCACGTCTCCTCCTCCAACAAAATCGTGAGCCTCGGCCACTCGAACGGGCCGAGGCTGTCTTGGTCAGTACGCCGCGAGGGCGGCGCAACACTGCTCGCCGCGCGGTGCGACGGCGTCAGGATAGCAAGTATTCAGTCGAACAGTCGTGCCATTCCCCTCGGCACCCGCTCAGGGTGTGGTCACCCGGCAGCCGGACACGCGCCCACCGGTCGCGGGCTCGGTCGTCGCGACCCGCGCCGTGACGACGGTGCTCCGTTCGTCGTGCGGGCCCACCGGGACACGGGCGACCCCGACCTGGGCGAAGGCGTCGTTGAGTGCGAGGACGGTGCACTCCGCCGTCGTGCCCGGGTCCATGTGGACGACGAAGCCGACCTCGACGGCGGACTCGTCCACCACGGCGAAGGACGCCTCGTCCGTGCGGACCCCCTCGTCGGTCGACACGACCGCGAGGACGACGAAGGCGAGAACGGCGACGACGGCGAGCAGCGCGCCCACCACCCGGCGGCGGCGTCGGGTCGCGGCGTCGGGAGCGAGCCCGTAGCGGTCTGCGAGGGCGGCGCGCATCTCGTCGTCGTTCGTGGTCACGGCGCCATTGTCTCCCGTCCCACACTTATGGGCTTTGCCCGGGCACCGCGGGCGGGCGAGAATCGAGGGCGGTCCGAGCAGGAGGAGACACAGTGAGCGAGTCGATGCGCCTCATGGCGGTGCACGCGCACCCCGACGACGAGTCGAGCAAGGGTGCCGCGACGATGGCGCGGTACGTCGGCGAGGGGGAGCGCGTACGCGTCGTCACCTGCACCGGCGGCGAGCGCGGATCCATCCTCAACCCCAAGCTCGCGCACGACGCCGCGATCCTCGCGGACATGCCGGCCTACCGCCGCCGGGAGATGGCCGCCGCCGCGGAGGCGCTGGGCATCGAGCACGTGTGGCTCGGCTTCGTCGACTCCGGCCTCCCGGAGGGCGACCCGCTGCCGCCGCTGCCCGACGGGTGCTTCGCGCTCGTGCCGCTCGAGGTGAGCGTGGAGGCGCTCGTCCGCGAGGTGCGGACCTTCCGACCCCACGTGATGACGACGTACAACGAGCTCGGGGGCTACCCCCACCCGGACCACATCCGCTGCCACGAGGTCTCGGTGGCGGCCTACCACGCCGCCGCGGACCCGGACCAGTTCCCCGACGCGGGGCCGGCGTGGGAGGTCTCCAAGCTCTACTACGACGTCGGCTTCTCCATCGACCGGATCAGGGCCATCTCCGAGGCGATGCACGAGCGCGGGCTCGTCTCCCCGTTCGACGACTGGCTCGAGCGTGCGGCCCGGCGACCGCAGCGGACGGTGACCACCCGGGTGCGCTGCGAGGAGTACTTCGAGCGCCGTGACGAGGCGCTGCGGGCGCACGCCACCCAGATCGACCCGGAGGGCTTCTTCTTCGAAGTACCCCGCGACGTCGAGCGTGAGGTCTGGCCGGTCGAGGAGTTCGAGCTGGCCCACTCGCGGGTCCCGGTGGAGCCCCCCGAGGAGGACCTGTTCGCCGGCCTGCGTAGGCTGGTGGGGTGACCCCTTCCACCCTGCTCGGACCGCTCCTGCTCGCCGTCGCCACCGGGCAGACACCCGAGCCCAGCCCCTCACCCACGGGACCGGTCCAGACGATCTACACCGTGACCCCGGGCATCTCCGGCTTCATCACCTTCTTCGTGCTCGCGCTCATCGGGTGGCTGCTGTTCCGCTCGCTGGTCAAGCATGTCCGCCGGGTCGACCAGGAGGTCCTGCGCCGTGAGCGGGCGGCCGCGGAGGACGGTCGCGCGGCCGACGCGCCGGTGGCGCCCGGTGACGAGCGGACGGTCCCGGCCGGCGACGAGCGGTCGGTGCCGTCGGGTGACGAGCCGGGCGAGGGCCCCGGCCGCTGAGCGACGGCCGCCGGCTCAGCCGGCCGCCGTCGCGGCGAGGAGCACGGCGACGTAGTGGCACAGGTAGCCGCCGACCGTGCCGACGTGGAAGATCTCGTGGAACCCGAACCAGCGCGGGCTCGGGTTGGGCCACTTCGTGCCGTACACGAGGGCGCCGAGGGTGTAGCAGAGCCCACCGGCGATGACGAACCACATGATGACGGGACTGCCGGCGCGTCCGAAGTCCGGCAGGAACCACACCGCCACCCACCCGAGCGCCATGTAGATCGGCACGTAGAGCCAGCGCGGTGCCCCCATCCAGAAGACGCGCATGAGGATCCCGGCCAGCGCCCCGAGCCACACCACCGTGAGCAGCACGCTCGCGGTGTCGCGGGGGAGGAGCAGCACGGCGAGCGGCGTGTACGTGCCCGCGATGAGCAGGAAGATGTTCGCGTGGTCCAGCCGCCGCAGGACGGCGGCGACCGGCGCGGACCATGTGCCGCGGTGGTAGACGGCGCTGCACCCGAACAGCAGCACGGCCGCGACCGCGAACACCGCCGTGGAGGACGTGGCGGGCCCCGGAGGCGCGAGCACGACGAGCACGATCCCCGCGACCACGGCGAGCGGCGCGGTGCCTGCGTGGATCCACCCGCGCAGCCGAGGCTTGACCGCTGCGACGAGCGAGCCGCTCGCCTCGTCACCCGGCGACGACGTGCGGTGATCCGCGGTGGAGCCGTCGTTCACGGAGCCTCCTTCGGACTGTCGGGACGTAACCTACGCTTGCGTAACCTACGTCAGCGTAACGGACGGTGCCTGTCCGACGTCGTCGTCGCGAGTAGCCTGAGCCCGACCTCACCCGCTCGTCGTCAGGAGTGCGCCAGAACCATGCAGCCTCTCCGCCTGCTGTACGGGCTCTACGAGCGCAGGCTCGCCCGCGGACTGGACCGGGAAGCGACCCCGCGCCACGTCGGGGTGATCCTCGACGGGAACCGCCGGTGGGCCCGTGCCCTGGGCAACCCCGCCTCGCACGGGCACCGCAAGGGCGCCGACAAGATCACCGAGGTGCTCGGCTGGTCCGAGGACGCCGGGGTGCAGATCGTCACCCTGTGGATGCTCTCGACCGACAACCTGGACCGGGACGCCGACGAGGTCGCCGAGCTGCTGGAGATCATCGCCTCGACCGTCGACGCGCTCGCGGACTCCGGACGGTGGCGGCTGCGCGTCGTCGGCGCGCTGGAGCTGCTGCCGCCGGCGGTCGCCGACCGGCTCGCCCGGGCCGTCGAGCGCACCTCCCACGTCAGCGGGATGGGCGTGAACGTCGCCGTCGGCTACGGGGGCCGCTACGAGATCACCGCCGCCGTGCGCTCCCTGCTGCGCTCCTACGCCGACCGGGACATGAGCCTGGAGGAGGCCGCGGAGGCGGTGAGCGTCGAGGACATCGCCGAGCACCTCTACACCAAGGGGCAGCCGGACCCCGACCTCGTCATCCGCACGTCCGGTGAGCAGCGCCTGGGCGGCTTCCTGCTCTGGCAGAGCGTGCACAGCGAGTACTACTTCTGTGAGGTGTACTGGCCGGACTTCCGGCGGATCGACTTCCTGCGCGCCCTGCGTGACTACACCCAGCGAGAGCGCCGCCTCGGTCGCTGAGCGGTGACTGCGCGGTAACCGCAGGGTGAACTCTTCGCCCGAAGTGCACGCGCTCGGGTGTGTCGCGCACGCCGAGGCGTCCACCGGCCCTAGCGTCAGGTGTGACGGGTGGCACATCGTCACCCTCCGGGAGGCCGCCGATGGACACGTCGTCGAGAGGGGCCGCCGGCTCCTCCGCCGGTGCGCCACCCGCCCTACTCACCGCGCCCGGCACCGTGCGTCGCGCCGGCGCCGGAGGGAGCCCCCCATGACCATCCTCACCCAGCGGCCGGACCCGCTCGCCGACCTCCAGCAGGCGCGGCTCCCCGGTGTCGACGGTGCCGTCGCCCAGCGACTCACCTACGTGCTCGACACCTCGGTCCTGCTCTCGGACCCGTACGCGATCGGCCGGTTCGCCGAGCACGACGTCGTGCTGCCGGTCGTCGTCATCACCGAGCTCGAGGGCAAGCGGCACCACCCCGAGCTCGGGTACTTCGCACGCACCGCCCTGCGGCTGCTCGACGACCTGCGCGTGCACCACGGCCGGCTGGACACCGCCGTCCCGATCGGGAAGGACGGCGGGACGCTGCGCGTCGAGCTCAACCACTCCGACCCCGCGGTGCTGCCCTCCGGGATGCGGCTGGGTGACAACGACACGCGCATCCTCTCCGTCGCCGCGAGCCTCGCTGCCGAGGGCCACGAGGTCGCCGTCGTCTCCAAGGACCTGCCGATGCGGGTCAAGGCCTCCGCCGTCGGTCTCGCCGCCGAGGAGTACCGGGCCCAGCAGGTCATCGAGTCGGGCTGGACGGGGATGACGACGGCGGACCTCACCGACGAGGAGATGGCCACCCTCTTCGCGGAGGGGCGCATCGAGACCGCGGGGCTCGCGATGGCGGGGCAGCTCGCCGAGGAGCTGTGCCACACCGGGGTGGTCCTCCACTCCGGGCGCGGCTCGGCGCTCGGCCGGGTGGGCACGGGCGGGACGCTCACGCTCGTCCGCGGCGACCGGGAGGTCTTCGGGGTCCACGGGCGCAGCGCCGAGCAGCGCGTCGCCATCGACCTGCTCGCCGACCCGGAGGTCGGGATCGTCTCCCTCGGTGGGCGGGCGGGCACCGGGAAGTCGGCGCTCGCGCTGTGCGCCGGCCTCGAGGCCGTGCTCGAGCGGCAGGAGCACCGCAGGGTCGTGGTGTTCCGGCCGCTGTACGCCGTCGGGGGCCAGGACCTCGGCTACCTGCCCGGCACCGAGGCGGAGAAGATGAACCCGTGGGCCGAGGCGGTCTTCGACACCCTCGGGGCGCTCGTCGACCGGCACGTGCTCGACGAGGTGCTCGCCCGCGGCATGCTCGAGGTGCTGCCGCTCACCCACATCCGCGGCCGGTCGCTGCACGACGCCTTCGTCATCGTCGACGAGGCCCAGTCGCTCGAGCGCAACGTCCTGCTCACCGTCCTGTCGCGGATCGGGCAGAACTCCAAGGTGGTCCTCACCCACGACGTCGCCCAGCGCGACAACCTGCGGGTCGGGCGGCACGACGGCGTCGCAGCGGTGGTGGAGATGCTCAAGGGCAACCCGCTCTTCGCCCACGTGACGCTCACCCGGTCGGAGCGGTCGGCCATCGCCGCACTCGTCACCGAGGTCCTCGAGGACGGCGCCCCGGTCATCTGAGCTCCGCCGACAGCCTTGACCTCCCCCGCTGTCCTCTCACCTCCACCCGGAGCACACCGGTGGACGAGGAGAGCGGGGGAGGTCAGGTGAGCGAGCCACGGACGCCGCTCAGGGGGTGGTGAAGGCCTCGAGCTCGGCGACCGTCGGCGGGTTGGCTCCCGGCCGGGAGACGGTGACGGCCGCGATCGTCGCCGCCCGCTCGAGGATCGCGCGCACCGTCGTCGCGTCCAGCGCCCGCAGGAGCTCCCTGCGGCCGGCGCCGAGGAGGCCGTCACGCGCCAGCCCGTCGATGATGCCCGACATGAACGAGTCACCGGCGCCGACGGTGTCGGCGACGGTCACCCGCGGAGCCGGCACGGTGACCTCCGCGCCGCCGGCGGTGAGCGCCAGCGCGCCCTCCGCGCCGCGCGTGACGACGACGAGGGCCGGTCCGAGCGCGACCCAGGCGGTGAGCACCTCGGTGAGGTCCTCCCCGGGCGCGAGCCACGCGACGTCCTCGTCGGAGACCTTGACGACGTCCGCCCGGGCGACGAGCGCCTCGACCTCCCGGCGGGTGGCGACCGGGTCGACCATGACGGCGGGCCGCACGTTGGGGTCGTAGCTGACGGTGGCCACCGGGGTGAGCTCCTCGACGAGCGTCCGCACCTTCGCGGCGGCGTCCCCGTGGATGGCGCTGATCGACCCGACGTGCACGAGCGCCGGCTCGCGGAGCGGGGTGACCGCCGGGACGTCGTAGAGCAGGTCGAAGTCGTACTCGGCGGCGCCGGAGGCGTCGATGCGCGCGCGGGCGGTCGACGTGCGCTCGGCACCGGCGGACCCGGCGCTGACGGCGACGCCGTCGGCCTCGAGCCACGACCGGATGCGCTCGCCCCGGGCGTCGGGGCCGAACCACGTGACCAGCTCGACCGGGTTGCCGAGCCGAGCCAGCCCGACGGCCACGTTGGCCGGGCTCCCGCCCACGTGCTCGGCCGGCTCGTCGCCGTCGCGGGCGACGATGTCGATGAGGCTCTCCCCGACCACGAGGACGGCGGGCTCGGTCTCGTGCCCGCGCACGGTACGGCGCGTCCGCGGCGCGTCCGACGGCTGCCCGGCGCGGGTCTGCGGCTCGCTCATCCCTCGTCCTCCGTGGTCGTCGCCGTCGCGCCCTGCTGGACCTTCGCGAGGCGCTCACGGGCGCCGTCGAGCCACTGCTGGCAGCGGGCCGCGAGAGCTTCGCCCCGCTCCCACAGCTCCATCGACTCCTCGAGCGTCGCGGCGCCGGTCTCCAGACGCCGGACCACGGTCTGCAGCTCCTCGCGTGCCTGCTCGTAGCTGAGGGACGCGACGTCGGGGGTGCTCATGGCGTCAAGTCTGGCAGAACTGCCGAGCGTTCCCGGTGTGCGTGCGGCGGCGGGACCTTCGCCTCATGTCCGATTCGCCGGGTAGCCCTAGCGTGAGCAGTGGGTCGACGGTGATCCGGCCAGCAGGAGTCCGAGACCACGGAGCCCACGATGAGCATCGACACGACCCAGGCAGCACGGCCCGCGACGGGCCCCGCCCACGACTCGCAGATCGACCGGCTCGTCGCCCGCGCGGCGCAGGCGGCGGCAGCCTACGACTCCTTCACCCAGGAGGACGTCGACCACATCGTCAAGAAGGCGTCGGTGGCGGCACTCAACCAGCACGGCGTCCTCGCCCGCCTCGCGGTCACCGAGACCGGTCGCGGCGTGTTCGAGGACAAGGCGGTGAAGAACATCTTCGCCTGCGAGCACGTGACGAACTCGATGGCGGACATGCGCACCGTCGGGGTCGTCAACCGCGACGAGCTCAACGGCATCGTGGAGATCGCCGAGCCGGTCGGGGTCGTCGCCGGGATCACGCCGGTGACCAACCCGACGTCGACGGCGATCTTCAAGTCGCTCATCACGCTCAAGACCCGCAACCCGATCATCTTCGCCTTCCACCCCGCGGCCCAGGAGTCCTCGGTCGCGGCCGCCCGCGTCGTGCGCGACGCCGCCGTCGCGGCTGGCGCTCCCGAGCACTGCATCCAGTGGGTCACCGACCCCTCGGTCGAGGCGACGCGCGAGCTCATGCACCACCCCGGCGTCGCGATGATCCTGGCGACCGGCGGCAACGCGATGGTCAAGGCCGCGTACTCGTGCGGGAAGCCGGCCCTGGGGGTCGGCGCGGGCAACGTACCGGCGTGGATCGAGGCGAGCGCCAACCTGCCGCGCGCCGTCAACGACGTCGTGCTGTCCAAGGCCTTCGACAACGGCATGGTGTGCGCCTCGGAGCAGGCCGTCATCATCGACGCGACCCGCTACGACGCCGCCCTCCTCGAGTTCGCCCGGCTGCACGCCTACCGGGCCACCCCCGCGGAGAAGGCGATGCTCGAGCGCTTCATCTTCGGTGTCGAGGCCGGGGGGACAGCGTGCTCCGGCGCCCGCCTCAACGCGGCGGTCGTCGGCCGCAGCCCCCGGTGGATCGCCGAGCAGGCCGGCTTCAGCGTGCCCGCCGACACCTCGATCATCCTCGCCGAGGTCGGCGAGGTGGGACCGGCCGAGCCGCTGACCCGCGAGAAGCTGTGCCCGGTGCTGGCCGTGCTGCGCGCGGAGGACCGCGAGCACGGGATGCGGCTGGCCGAGGAGATGGTCGAGCTCGACGGGCTCGGGCACAGCGCGGCCATCCACACCGAGGACCCCGCCACCGTCGAGGAGTTCGGGTCGCGGGTCAAGGCCGTGCGCGTCATCTGGAACTCCCCGGCGTCCCTCGGTGGCATCGGCAACATCTACAACTCCTTCATGCCCTCCCTCACGCTGGGCTGCGGCAGCTACGGCGCCAACTCGGTGTCCGGCAACGTCTCGGCGGCCAACCTCGTGAACATCAAGCGCATCGGGCGCCGCAACAACAACCTCCAGTGGTTCAAGGTGCCGGCCAAGACCTACTTCGAGCCGAACGCGATCCGCTACCTCGAGGACATGCACGACGTCCGCCGCGTCACGGTCGTCACCGACGCGACGATGACGCGCCTGGGTTTCGTCGACAAGGTCCTCGACGTGCTGTCCCGCCGGCCGGAGAAGGTCGCCCTGCAGATCATCGACAACGTCGAGCCGGAGCCGTCCATCACCACCGTGGAACGCGGTGCCGAGGCGATGCGCGAGTTCAAGCCGGACACGATCATCGCGCTGGGCGGCGGCTCCCCGATGGACGCCGCCAAGGTCATGTGGCTGCTCTACGAGCACCCCGAGGTGGTCTTCACCGACATCCGCGAGAAGTTCTTCGACGTGCGCAAGCGGGCCTTCAAGTTCCCCGCCCTGGGAGACCAGGCCAAGCTCGTGTGCATCCCGACGACGTCGGGCACCGGCGCGGAGGTCACGCCCTTCGCCGTCATCACCGACCCCCAGACGGGCGTGAAGTACCCGCTGGCGGACTACGCGCTGACGCCCACGGTGGCGATCGTCGACCCCGCCCTCACCGGTGAGATGCCGGCCTCCCTCGCCGCCGACTCCGGGTTCGACGCCCTCACGCACGCGACCGAGGCCTACGTGTCGGTGTACGCCAACGACTTCACCGACGGGATGGCGCTGCACGCGATCCGGCTCATCTTCGCCAACCTCGAGGAGTCGGTGACCGGCGGCCCGCGTGCCAGGGAGGCACGGGAGAAGATGCACAACGCGGGGACGATCGCCGGGATGGCCTTCGGCAACGCCTTCCTCGGCATCGTCCACGCGATGGCGCACACCGTCGGCTCGACCTTCGGGCTGGTGCACGGCCGGACCAACGCCGTGCTGCTGCCCCACGTCATCCGCTACAACGGCACCGTGCCCACCAAGCTGACGAGCTGGCCGAAGTACGAGTCCTACGTGGCGCTCGAGCGCTTCCAGCAGATCGCCGAGGCGCTCGGCCTGCCGGCGAGCACCCCGGAGGAGGGGGTGGAGTCCTACGCCCGGGCGGTCGAGGAGCTGCGCGCGGCCGTGGGGATCCCCTCCTCCTTCCGGGCGCAGGGCGTGAGCGAGGCCGCGTTCATCGGCGGCCTGGACGACCTGGCGATGCGGTCCTACGAGGACCAGTGCGCGCCCGCGAACCCGCGGATGCCGATGCTCGAGGACATGAAGGACCTCATGGCCGCCGCCTACTACGGCACCTCCCTCACCGAGGTGCGCGAGGCCCGGGCGGACGAGGAGGCCCGGGCGACCGAGGAGGCCCGGGTCGGCTGAGCCGCGTCACCGCAGCCCTGGGCCACCGGCTCAGGGCTGCGGTCGCGTGCGGCGCACCTCCACGTCCAGCCGCCCCTGCGCCACACGGGCGTCGAGCAGGTCGCCCTCCGCGACGTCGGCGGCGTCCCGCACCACCGCGCCGTCCTGCGTCCGCAGGACGGCGTAGCCGCGTTCGAGGGTCGCCAGCGGGGACAGGGCACGCAGGTGGCCGCGCACCGACTCCAGAGCGGCGGAGCTGCGCTCGAGCCGCGTCGTCGTCGCCTGCCGGAGCGAGCCGACGAGCCGGGCGACGTCCTCCTCGCGCGTGGCGACCATCGTCGTCGGCTCGGCGAGGACGGGGCGGGACCGCAGACCCTCGAGCATGGTCTGCTCGCTGTGGAGCCGCCCGGCGACCGTCGCCCGCAGCCGCTGACAGGCGACCAGGATGCCGCGGCGCTCCTCCGCGACGTCGGGCACGATCCGCTTGGCGGCCGCGGTGGGCGTGGAGGCGCGGTAGTCGGCGACGAGGTCCAGCAGGGGCGTGTCGGTCTCGTGCCCGATGGCCGAGACGAGGGGCGTGCGGCAGGCGGCCGCCGCCCGCACGAGCTGCTCGTTGGAGAAGGGCAGGAGGTCCTCGACCGAGCCGCCACCGCGGGCGACGACGATGACCTCGACGTCCGGGTTCGCGTCGAGCTCCGCGATGGCCTCGCTCACCTGGGCGACGGTCCCCACGCCCTGGACGGCGACCTCACGGATCTCGAACCGCACCCCGGGCCACCGGGCGCGGGCGTTGACGACGACGTCGTGCTCGGCCTTGGACTCCCGCCCGCAGACCAGCCCGACGCACGCGGGCAGGAAGGGCAGCGGGACCTTGCGCTCCGGGGCGAACAGGCCCTCCGCGGCCAGCACGCCCTTGAGGTGCTCGATCCGGGCGAGCAGCTCGCCCAGGCCGACGGCGCGGATCTGGCGGGCGTGCAGAGACAGCGAGCCGTTCTTCAGGTAGAAGTCGGGCTTGGCCTGGACGACGACGCGCGCCCCCTCGGCGACCTCCGGCAGGTCCCGGGCGAAGATCTTCACCGCGAGGGACATGTCGACGTCGGCGTCCCGCAGCGTGAGGAAGGCCATCCCGGCCCCCGGGCGGCGGTTGAGCTGGACGATCTGGCCCTCGACCCACACGGGGGACATCCGTGCGACGTACTCGGCGATCTTCGTCGACAGCAGCCGCACCGGCCACGGGTGCTCGGCGGTCGTCTGGGCGGCGCGCTCGGGCAGGGGTGCGTCGGTCACGGGCACGCCCCGGGGACGGGTGCCGAGACTGCGCCGACGGCCGGGGAGACGAGGTGGCACGCGGCGCGGGTGGCCGGGACGTGCTCGGCGGGATCGGGTCGCATCGCTCACAGCATGCCACCGAGGGGAGACGTTCCCGGAACGGCGACGTAGCCTGGGGTCGTGACTACCGTGCCTTCTGCTGCTGCCCAGGGCGCCCAGGCGCTGGACCGCCCCAAGGTCCAGTCGCTCGCCGGCGCCTCCGCCTTCCCCGACGACGTGCCCGCGCACACGCCGGGCGTCGAGGCCGTTCCCGGGCGCCGCATCCTCCTCGCCGCACCACGCGGCTACTGCGCCGGTGTGGACCGCGCCGTCGACGCCGTCGAGAAGGCGCTGGAGCACTACGGCGCACCGGTCTACGTGCGCAAGGAGATCGTCCACAACAAGTTCGTCGTCGAGACGCTGACCGAGCGGGGCGCGATCTTCGTCGAGGAGACCGACGAGGTGCCCGAGGGTGCCCGGGTGGTGTTCTCCGCGCACGGCGTGGCACCCGCGGTGCACGCCGAGGCCGCCGCGCGCAGCCTCGAGACGATCGACGCGACCTGCCCGCTCGTCACCAAGGTCCACAAGGAGGCCGTGCGCTTCGCGCGGGAGGACAGGGACATCCTCCTCATCGGCCACACCGGCCACGAGGAGGTCGAGGGCACCCAGGGCGAGGCCCCGGACCACATCCAGGTGGTCAACTCCCCGGACGACGTCGACAACGTCGTCGTCCGCGACCCGTCCAAGGTCTCCTGGCTCTCGCAGACCACACTGTCCGTCGACGAGGTGATGGAGACGGTGCGCCGCCTGCGCGAGCGCTTCCCGATGCTCCAGGACCCGCCCAGCGACGACATCTGCTACGCGACGCAGAACCGCCAGGTCGCGGTGAAGAAGCTCGCGCCGTCGGCCGACGTCGTCATCGTCGTCGGCTCGGCGAACTCCTCCAACTCCGTCCGGCTGGTCGAGGTCGCGCTCGAGGCCGGCGCGGGCGCCGCCTACCGGGTGGACAAGGCCGACGAGATCGACGAGGCGTGGCTCGCCGGGGCGACGACGGTCGGGCTGACCTCCGGGGCCTCGGTGCCCGAGATCCTCGTGCGCGACGTCATCACGTGGCTCGGCGGGCGCGGCTACGGCGAGGTGGAGGAGGTGCGCACGGCCACCGAGGACATCATCTTCTCGCTGCCGAAGAACCTGCGTGCCGACCTCAAGGCCGCCGGCGGCTCCCCGGACCGCCCCCGCCGCGGCGGCCGCCGCGCCCTCCCCGTCGACGCCAGCTGACCGAACGCGGCCCCCAGCCCCCACCCCCGCCGAGAGCGGGATTGTGTCGAGGCCCGGGGCCCCCCACCCCACCTCCGCCGAGAGCGGGGTTGTGTCGAGGCGCGGACGCTCCGCGCGCATACGATCCAGCTCGCGACGCGGGGCACGGGCCAGGGAGCCTCGGGGCGGCTTCCTCGTCGGGCAACCTACGCATCCGTAGGTTACGGTGACCACGGCGCCAGCACGTGGTGTCCCCGATCGAAGTAGCGCAGATGACCGACACCTTCACCGTCCCCGACTGGACCGTTCCCGACCTTCTCGACGACGCCGTCGCGAACGTCCCGGACAACGTCGCCCTCGACTTCCTCGGCGCGACGACGACCTACCGCGAGCTCGCCGACCAGGTGAGCCGCGCGGCCGCAGTGCTGGCCGCCGCGGGGGTGCGCGCCGGGGACCGCGTGGCGCTCGTGCTGCCCAACTGCCCCCAGCACGTCGTCGCCTTCTACGGCGCGCTGCGGCTGGGCGCGGTCGTCGCCGAGCACAACCCGCTCGCCTCGTCGGCAGAGCTGCGCGCGCAGCTCGAGGCGCACGGCGCACGGGTCGTCGTCGCCTGGGAGAAGTCGCTCGACAAGGTCGCCCCGGGTGGGGACCTCGGCGGCCGCACCGTCCTGGCGGTCGACCTCACCGCCGCCCTCCCACGGCGGTCACGCATGCTGCTGCGCCTGCCCCTCCCGGCGGCGCGCGCGCAGCGGGAGGTCATGCGCGGCCCGGTCCCGGCGGGCGTGGTGAGCTGGGAGCGTGCGCTGCGCCGTAGCTCGCCGCTGGCCGCCGACCACGCCGGTCCCGGACCGCTCGACACGGCCGTGCTGCTCCACACCGGCGGCACGACCGGCACCCCGAAGGCGGTGGTGCTCACCCACCGCAACCTGGTGGCCAACGTCGCGCAGAACTCGGCCTGGGTCGCCGGCCTGCGGTACGGCGAGGAGGTCTTCTCCGCCGTCCTGCCCTTCTTCCACGCCTTCGGGCTCACCCTGTCCCTCACCACGGCCGTGCGGCTGGGTGCCACGCAGATGGTCTTCCCCCGCTTCGACGTCGACATGGTGCTCGCGGCCGTCAAGCGCCGCCCGGTGACCTTCTTCGGCGGGGTGCCGCCGATGTTCGACAGGCTCGCCTCCGCCGCGGAGGAGCGTGGCGCGGACCTCACCGCGGTCCGCTTCGCGATCTCCGGCGCCATGGCGCTCGACCCGGAGGTCGCCGCCCACTGGGAGCGGGTCACCGGCGGCCTCATCATCGAGGGCTACGGCATGACCGAGACCTCGCCGGTGGCCCTGGGCAACCCGCTGAGCCCCGAGCGCCGCCCGGGTGCGCTGGGCCTGCCGTTCCCGGCCACCGAGATCCGCGTCGTCGACCCCGAGGAGCCCGCCACCGACGTCCCCGACGGCGAGGTCGGCGAGCTGCTCATCCGCGGCCCGCAGGTCTTCGCGGGCTACTGGCAGGACCCCGACGCCACGGCCGAGGTCATGCTCGACGGCGGATGGCTGCGCACCGGCGACCTCGTCCGGCGGGACGCGGACGGTTTCGTCACGCTCGCCGACCGTCGCAAGGAGCTCATCATCTCCGGCGGGTTCAACGTCTACCCCTCCCAGGTGGAGGACGCCGTCCGCGCGATGCCCGGTGTGCGTGACGTCGCCGTCGTCGGCGTGCCGGACGGGTCGCGCGGGGAACGCGTCGTCGCCGCCCTCGTCCTGGAGCCCGGCGCCAGCGTCGACATCGCCGCCGTCCGCCGCTGGGCCGAGGACCGGATGTCCCACTACGCCATGCCGCGCGCGGTGGCCATCCTCGAGGACCTCCCGCGCTCGCAGCTGGGCAAGGTGCTGCGCCGCGTCGTGCGTGAGCAGCTGCTCACTCACGGCCGACGGTCCTGACCCGTCTCCTCCTGGCGGGCTCCCACACCCGCTCGGCCCGACGGCGATCCCTTCGGGGCCGCGGCGGTCGAGCCGTGCTGCCTCAGGCGATGCGGTCGGCCGTGAGCTCGGCGGCCGTGAACCGCCGCACCTGCCCGCGGTCGCCGTCGAGCTCGCTCACCTCCAGGGCGCCGTGGTCGAGGCCGTCGAAGCCGCGGGCGGTGACGAGCAGCCGCGACTCCACCGACCCGACGAGCCGGTTGTAGTGCTGCACGGCGCTCTCCAGGGTGCGCCCGAGCTGGCCGACGTGGCCGGCCACCGTGCCGAGCCGCTCGTACAGGGTGCGCCCGAGGTCGAGCAGCCGCTTGGCGTCCTCGGTGACGGTCGCCGAGGACCAGATCGTGGCCGTCGTGCGGAGCAGCGCGAGCAGCGAGGCCGGCGCGGTCGGGGCGACGCCCAGGCGCAGCGCGTGCTCGAGCAGGCCGGGATCGGTCTCCAGCGCGGCCGCGAGCAGCCCCTCGGAGGGCACGAACATGACGACGAGCTCCGGGCTGCCGCTCAGCTGCTCGTGGTAGCGGCGCGAGGCGAGGGCGTCGACGTGGCCGCGCAGGGCGCGGGCGTGCGCGGCGAGCAGCCGCTCACGGCGGTCCGACGCGGCGGGGTCGTCCACCGCCGTGATGCCGCTCGCCTCGAGGTAGGCGTCGAAGGGCACCTTGGCGTCGATGACGAGGAACTTGCCCTCCGGCAGGTGGACGACGACGTCGGGCCGGGCGTTGGTCGCGTCCGCGCGCGCGCCGGGCAGGCCGGCGAGCGTGGGCTGCTCGAGGAAGTCGACGTGCCGGAGCATGCCGGCGGCCTCGAGCACGCGGCGCAGCTGGACCTCGCCCCACTGGCCGCGGGCGGTGCCGGAGCGCAGCGCGCCGGCGAGGCTCGCGGTGGTGGCGCGCAGCTCGGCGTCGCTGCGCTGGGCGGCGTGCAGCCGCTCGGCGAGCACGGTGAACTGCTCGGTCCGCTCCCGCTCCAGCTCGGCGACGTGCTCCCCGACCTGCGCGAGCGTGGCGCGCACGGGGGCGAGCGCGCGCAGCACGTCGTGGTCGCGGGCGGCGCGGTCCTTGAGGTCGGCGCACTCGGCCGCCAGCGCCTCCGCCCGGGCCCGCGCCGACGCCGTCTCCTGCCTGGCGGCGGAGACTCCCGCCTCCGCGCGGACCCGCCCGAGCAGCAGCCCGGCACCGAGACCCAGGGCGAGGGTTGCCACGGCCAGGATGATCGCCGTCGTCGTGTCCATGGCCCCAGGGTGTCAGCGGCCACCGACATCGGTGGGCGCAGCGCCGCGGCGCGGCTGGGTCAGAGCAGCAGAGTGACCATCGCGAGGCCCGTCACGACCAGCAGCAGCCCGGCCGGCAGCATGTCCAGCCGGCGGTCGACGCCCGTGCTCCCGGCCTGCAGGTGTCCGGTCCGGTGCTCCTCGATGAGCTCGGCCGCGGTGCCGGGCTCGCCACCGCCGGCGACGTCGGAGTCCAGCCGGCGCAGCGACGTCACCACGGGCTCGTCCCGCGTCGTCCGGACCCACCGCCCGATCGCGCTGCGCGCCGGGAGGCCCCAGGCGCCCACCGTGCCGGAGTGGGTGAGGAGCTCCAGGCCCCACCGCGTGCGCGTCCCGGTGACCGCGGCCCACGGCGCCCACGTCGTGCTCAGCACGTTGACGACCCGAACGCCCGCCCGCTCCACGCGCACGTGGGGCCGCCAGAACGCCGTCCAGCCGAGTACCGCGAGCAGCACCGGCAGGGCGCCGTAGGCGAGCACCTCGTTCGGGCCGCCGTTCGCCACGAAGGCGCCCAGCACGACGGCGGCGACCACCCACGTGGCGACGGCGTAGACGCGGCTGGTCGGCGCGCGGAAGACGATGGCGGGCTCCACCGCCCCATCATCGCAGTCGCGCCCGGGCTCCCGGTCAGGGGGACTGCGGCGGCTCGCCGGGCAGCCCGGTGACGGTCGTGAGGAGGAAGACGGAGTCCTCCAGGGCGGCGACGGCGTGGCGCTGGTGGGTCAGCGTGTGCAGCTGGCCGGCCGCGAGCACGGGCTCGTCCTCACCGGTCACGCGGACGCGGCCGACGAGCACCTGGAGGCTCGCGGCGTGCGGCGAGTTGTGCTCCGCGAGCTCGGTGCCGCCGCGCAGGGCGAGGATCGACTGACGCAGGACGCCGTCGTGCACGAGCAGCTCGGCACTGCGTCCGTGCTCGTCGGCCCGCGCGGCCTGGAGGTGGGAGCTGGTGAGGGCGTCGAGGTCGGGCATGGGTCCTCCTTGGAGCGGACGGCGTGCCCTCACCGTGGCACAGCCCGTGCGGGTGCGGTAGCCGGGAGCGCGCTCCCGCACCGACCGCGCCTCACGCCCGCCACGTCCACGGTGCCCTGACGAGCACCTCGAGGGGGCCGCGCCGGAAGCGGCGTCGCCACAGCACGGCGGCGACGGCTGCCACCACGACCATGACCGCGCTGATCGCCGCTCCCTGGAGGAGGGTGTGTGGCAGCGGGCGCACCCAGGCCAGGGCCACGAGGTGAGCGACGTAGAACGTGAGGGAGAGCTGGCCGAGCAGGGCGAGCGGCCGCAGCGGACGGTCCCCCCACCGGCGCTCGAGGGCCAGGCAGACCACGAGGAGGAGGACCGACGTGCCGGTGGCCCCGAGAATCCACAGCGGCATCTGCCCGTGCGGGGCATCGGTGAGGAGGAGCTCCCAGGAGAGGTCGCCCACGCGCCCGCCACGTAGCCGTGCCGCGAGCCGAGCCAGTAGCGGGGCCGCCACCGCGACGGCGCCGGCGAGCACCGCCAGGCGGCGCTGCAGGGCCGGGTCGGTGAGGTCGCGGCGGCCCAGCCACATCCCGAGCGCGAACGGTGCCACCCACGTGACCAGCGGGTAGGGGCCGGTGAGGAGGAGGGAGGGGAGGACCTCGGCGGGCGGGTCGCCGAGCTGCGGGGGACGGCCGGAGAACGGCGCGTCGGCCCGCACCTGCAGGCCGAGCCACAGGGCCGGGCCGACCGTCGCCCCGAGGCCCGCGACCACGAGGAGGAGCCCGTCCCCGGCCCGCACGAGTGCCCCGGCGACGACGAACAGCAGCGCGTAGACGGCGAGGATGACGTTGACCTCGTGGCCGAGGCGCTGCAGCGCGAGCCCGGCGAGGAGCAGCACCGCGCAGCGCCAGGCCAGTGCCGCCCACAGCGGCCGCAGCCCTTCCCGCGCCTCGCGCACGCGCCGCGTCATGAGGGAGAACCCGATGCCGGCGAGCAGCACGAACAGGATCGAGGCGCGGCCGTGGGCGAGCAGGTAGAACCAGGCGCCCGGCTCGGTCGACTCGACGGGTCCGACGTTGACCGTCACCATCCCGATGATCGCCAGCGCACGTGCGGCGTCGATGCCGAGCACGCGGGCGGCGCGCGGACCGTGGCCCGCCGTCCCGGTCCTGGCCATGGCGTCGGCGGCGTCGGCCACGTCGCCTCCGATCGTCGTGCCGGCAGGATGCGCCCCGCCAATCTGCTCCTACCGTAGGTATCCGACCCAAGGAGGCAACTCGTGCCCGCTCCCACCCGACCGGTCCGCCTCACCGTCGCCGTCGTCGTCGCCGCGTCGCTCGCTGCCTGCACCAGCTCCGGACCGCAGCAGCCGCAGCCCTCGCCGTCGTCCGCGGCACCCACGACGACGGCGCCCCCCTCGCCGTCCCCCACGCCCTCGCCCACGTCGAGCCCCGCCTCCTACGGGGTCGCGGCCGGGGACCCCGCCGCCGTCGACGCCGGGATCCGCGTGCTGCAGGACGGTGGGAACGCCGTCGACGCCGCGATCGCGGCGGCCTTCGCCGTCGCCGTGGTCGAGCCCTACGCCTCGGGCATCGGCGGGGGCGGCGCCGCGATCGTCGTCCCGGGCGGCGACGGCGGACAGGCGGTCGCCTACGACTACCGGGAGGTGGTGCCCGTCGACGGTGTCATCCCGCCGTCGGGCACCGGCATCCCCGGCTTCGTGGCCGGGATGGCGGCCCTGCACGACGCCCACGGGCAGACGGAGTGGGCCGAGGTGCTCGCCCCGGCCATCGAGCTGGCGGCCGACGGCGACCCGGCCTCGGGCATGCTCGCCGCCCGCCTGCGGGAGGACGTCGGCCCGGGGATCGTCGCCGAGCTCCCGCAGTTCCGCTCCGGGGGTCAGGCGCTCGCCGAGGGGGACGTCCTCGTCCAGGAGGAGCTTGCCGCGACGATGCGGACGCTGGCCGACGAGGGTCCGGAGTCGTTCTACACGGGGACGCTCGCGGCCGCGCTCGTCGGGGTTCCCGGCATCGACGCCGGGTCCCTGGCGGGGTACGAGGTGGTGAGCGGCGAGCCGGTGCGCGGCGTCGTCGGGGACCACGAGGTCCTCGCGCCGATGCCGCCGCTGCCGGGGGCGCCGATGGTGCAGATGCTCCAGGTGGCCGAGGCGCTGGGCGCGGGGGAGGCGGCGCCGGGGTCCGTGGAGCTCATCGAGCGCGTCTCGCGCGCCTGGGAGGTGGCCGACGAGTCAACGAGCACCGTGCTCGGTGACCCCGCCTTCGTCGACGTTCCGGTCGCCGAGCTCACCGACCCCGACCGGAACGCGGCGCTCGCCGCCGACGTCCCCCAGACCTCTGCGGCCGCCACGACGACGTCCACCCGCTACGAGGGTACGCCGAACACCACGCACATCAGCGTCGTCGACGCCAGCGGCACGGCCGTGTCGATGACCAACACCCTGACGCACTGGTTCGGCTCGGGGACCTACCGCGCCGGCTTCTTCCTCAACGACCAGCTCTCGCGCTTCTCCGCCATCGAGTCCGCCGCGAACCGGCCGGCCCCCGGCAAGCGCTCGGTCAGCTGGTCCATGCCGCTCGTCGTCATCGACGACGACGCACGGGTGGTCCTCGTCATCGGCTCACCCGGTGGCCGCCTCATCCCGAACATCCTCACCGGGGTGTACGCACGGTGGGCGTGGCACGGCCAGTCCCTGGAGGAGGCGGTGGCCGCCCCACGCTTCCACCTGGAGGGGCGCACGATGCGGGTGGAGGAGTCATTGCCCGGTGACGTGCGCGACGGGCTCGCGGCGCGGGGGTACGCCGTCGAGGTCGTGCCGGGCTCGACGTACTCCTTCGGGTCGGTCAACGCGCTGGAGGTCGACCCGGAGACCGGTGCGCTGGCCGGGGCGACCGACCCCCGGCGCGAGGCGGCCGTGACCGTCGTCGGGCCCTGAGCCGGCCGGAGGCGGAGTCACGGGGCGCATGGTGGTGTGAAGGGGCGCACGGGCGGGGCGGGTTGGGCGGTGTGCCACGTAGACTCGACGCCTGTGGCTCTTACCATCGGAATCGCGGGACTGCCGAACGTCGGCAAGTCGACCCTCTTCAACGCCCTGACTCGCGCGACGGTGCTCGCCGCGAACTACCCCTTCGCGACGATCGAGCCGAACATCGGCGTCGTCCCGCTGCCCGACCCGCGGCTGGAGAAGCTCGCCGAGATCTTCGGCTCGCAGAAGATCCTGCCCGCGACGGTGTCCTTCGTCGACATCGCCGGGATCGTCCGGGGTGCCTCGGAGGGGGAGGGGCTGGGCAATCAGTTCCTCGCCAACATTCGCGAGGCGGAGGCCATCTGCCTGGTGACGCGCGCGTTCAGTGACCCGGACGTCGTCCACGTCGAGGGCAAGGTGTCCCCGGCCGACGACATCGAGACGATCGTCACCGAGCTGGTCCTCGCCGACCTGCAGACGCTGGAGAAGGCGGTCCCGCGCCTGGAGAAGGAGGTGCGCGGCAAGAAGGTGGACGCCGCCGTCCTCGACACGGCCAAGGCGGCCCTCGCGCTGCTCGAGGAGGGCACCGCCATCTCCGCCGGAGCCGACAAGGCCGGGCTGGACCCCGAGCACGTCGCCTCCTTCCAGCTGCTGTCCGCCAAGCCCTTCATCTACGTCTTCAACACCGACGACGAGGGCCTGGCCGACGAGGCCATGCAGGCAGAGCTGCGCGCGCTCGCCGCACCGGCCGAGGCGATCTTCCTCGACGCGAAGTTCGAGTCCGAGCTCGTCGAGCTCGAGCCCGACGAGGCCGCCGAGATGCTCGCGGACGCGGGGCAGGACGAGGCGGGCCTGGACAAGCTGGCGCGCGTCGGCTTCGAGACCCTGGGCCTGCAGACCTACCTCACCGCCGGGCCGAAGGAGGCCCGCGCCTGGACGATCCCCAAGGGCGCGACCGCCCCGGAGGCGGCCGGTGTCATCCACACCGACTTCCAGCGCGGCTTCATCAAGGCCGAGATCGTCTCCTTCGACGCGCTCGTGGACGCCGGCTCGATGGCCGAGGCCAAGGCGCGCGGCCAGGTGCGCATGGAGGGCAAGGAGTACGTCATGCAGGACGGCGACGTGGTGGAGTTCCGCTTCAACGTGTGAATCAGCGCGTTTGCGCAGGTCAGAGCGGTGCTGGATGCTCCCAGTCCGCACACAGTCCGCAAGAGAATCTGCCCGTCAGGCGCCGGCCAGCTCGCGGGGCAGGGCGATGACGTCGACGAGTGCGCCGTTGCGCCAGACGGTGATCTCCAGCGGGCGGCCGATCGCGCCCTCCACCATGAGGCGCTGGATCGCCGTCGTGGTGGCGATGCGCTCCCCGGCGATCGCCACCACGACGTCGCCCCGCCGCAGGCCCGCCTCCGCGGCGGCGCTGCCGGGAATCACGTCCACGACCTGTAGACCGGTCCGCCGTCCGAGCGACCGGGCGAGGTCGGGAGGCAACGGCGCCTGCGCACCGACGATGCCGAGGGCTGCGCGCCGGACGCGTCCGTGGGTCATCAGCGTGTCGATGATCGCCCGCGTAGTGCCGTTGATCGGCACCGCCAGGCCGAGGCCGACGCCAGCGACCGCAGTACTCACCCCGACCATGCGCCCAGTGCTGTCGGCCAGGACGCCCCCGCTGTTGCCGGGGTTGAGGGCGGCGTCGGTCTGGATGACCTCGTCGACGACGCGCCCGGAGCGGGTGGGCAGCGATCGTCCGAGCGCAGAGACGACGCCGGCGGTGACTGTGCCCGCCAGCCCCAGCGGGCTGCCGAGTGCGACGACGAGCTGCCCGACGCGCAGTCGGGACGCGTCGCCGAGGGTCACGGGATTCGGCGCGCCGCCGCGCGTCAGCAGCACCGCGAGGTCCGACAGCGAGTCACGTCCAACGACGTCGGAGGTCGCCTCGGTGCCGTCGGTGAAGGTGGCCTGGACCGTCTCGGCGCCCTCCACGACGTGCGCGCTGGTGAGTAGGTACCCGTCTGGGGTCAGCACGCTGGCGCTGCCGGCCCCGGAGCCCCGCGTCGTCCGCACCAGCAGACTGGCCACACTGGGCAGGACCGTCTCCGCGACGCGCACGACCGCAGCCGAGTACGCGTCGAGCAGTCCCGTGTCGTCGGGCTCGACGTCAGGATCCGCGGCGTCGTCGACCATGACCGGACAACAACGCCGGTGCGCCGGAAATGCCCTCGACGCCCCTTACGCCACCGTGCCGTGTGTGCCCGGCAGGCGGTCACCCATGCTCAGTGGCGTCCTGACAACGGCACTGATGTGGGCGTAGCCGCCCTCAGCGCGGCAGGTCCGGGCGAGCGTAGCCGCCCTCGCGGCAGCGAGCGCGCGTCCACACGGGCGAGGGTCGGACCGGCGACTTGCGGCGCGCGGTTGATCACGAACCCGACAACGAGCGCGATGATGTTCACCGCGACACCCAGAAGCCGGTCATCTGCAGCGCCCGTAGAGACCATCCTCTAAGCATTGCTCCCAGCTCGAGCTCGCGACGAGTCGCCGACTCGAACGAAGTACGCGGCCGTTACGACGGCGTCCGCACCGCCCGGTGCGCGGCAACACAGGATGTGTTAGCTCAGGATGCGTCGCCGAGTTTGCGGACGACGTACTGGTTCAGGCTGAGGTGTTCTTCGGCTGCCTTGATGGCGAGCTGGCGGTGGAGTCGCTCGCCGACCCGGAGGTTGAACTTCCCCGAATAGGCCCGTGAGGACAGAGGCTCGGGGATCGGCTCGCTGCTTCGGTGCAGGTCTTGGGCGACGTCGTTCACCAGGTCGCGCAGGCCGCGCAAGGCCTCCTCCTGTGTGGGGGCGAGCCAGGACAGGGAGGGTAGCTCAAGGCAGGTGGCGACGAACTCCTCGTCCTCGGGAGACCAGCTGATGCGGTAGGTGTAGTGCGAGACGTCGGGCATCGCGGTGCTCACTGGGCTGCCACCTTCTTCCCGATCGCTGCCAGGACCGGTCGGACCTGGTACGGCTTGGCCTTGCCGTGGTCGTTCTGGATATTCACTCGCGGTCGCCGGGCCAAGGGGTCTTGAACACGGCGTGCGAGCCGCCGCTGGTCCTGGGCCGGGGCCGAAGTAGTGCTCGCATACCTTGGCGAGATCCTCATACCTGATGTTGCTCGGGTTGGCTCGCATCTGAGCCACGATCTTCGCCACTGACGGCACGCCACGACGGTACTACCCGCAGTACCATTACGCAACGGCCAGCATCGACGCTCGCGATACCTGCCTGATCACCGGTCAGCCTAGAAGGTCGTGCTCGATGCGTGGATGCCGCGCGATCCAGCCCAGCTGGACACGCATATCGGCAGATCCGTGCGTCCGGCACGCCGCCCTGGGCGCGCACCGGCGGCGAATGAGGCGACGCCCAGGGCGGTCTATCCGCGATCAAGGCCAGGGCTCACTCGCCCGGTGCTCGCCGCCGATTCGTTTGGAGGCGGGGCAGGCTGGCCGAGCGACGCGGACATGATCGACTCCGCTGCCTTCCTGGTACGGTCCTCGGCGGTCGGCCAGAGATGGGCGTAGGTGTTGAGGGTCGTCGTCGCCTTCGCGTGGCCGAGCGAGCGCTGGACGGTCACGACGTCACACCCGGCCGCGACCAGCCCGGAGGCGTAGAAGTGGCGCAGGTCGTGGAGCTTGATGCCGGACAGCCCGGCGTCGCGCAGCGTCTTGCGCCACCAGTAGCCGACGGTGTTCTGGTGCGGAGGGCCTTCCTCCTCGCCGGCGAAGAGCCAGCGACTCTTCCCGACGGTGCCGTAGTCGGCGACGTGCTTGGCGAGCACGTTCACCAGGCCATCGGCCAGGTAGACCACGCGCTCGGAGCCATACTTCGGCGCTCGTACGTCGATCTCCCCGCCGTTGAGGCGCTGGATCTGGCGGGAGACCTTGAGCGTCTTGCGCAAGAAGTCCACGTCGCCGAGCTGGACCCCAGCGGCTTCGCCGAGCCGTAGGCCGGCGAACGCGCAGAGGGCGATGAAGGGCCGGAGCCGTTCCTCGGCCACGGCCATGAGCTGTCCCCACCTCCTCCGGAGTGGGGATCGACATGGCCACGTCCGACCGACGGCGGCGGGGGAGGTGCACGACATCAGTTTGGCCGAGCGGGGGCTGAGAAGCTCATCCCAGTGGGATGCTCGTGGCTGATCGTCGAGGTGGGAACGCACCCTCACGGCGGCAGATCCGGGCGAGCGTGACAGAGTAAAGCGGCGGGAGGAGGCTCGGACGACGGAGTGCCTGTCGCACGGTCATGACCACTCGGCCCCGCGCTACACGCATGTGGGGGGCTGAACGGGCTGCTGCCCGGCTCGCCGATCCGTAGTCACGTACCGAAGGCGGCGCTATGGTTGGGGAGAGCTTGAGTGCGCCAGGCTGGTGAGCCGGCACCCGGAGGAGTAACCGCCGATGGTTATTGAGTTCGTGGCCGCAGTGCCTGTCGCCGAGGCCCTCGCCAAGGCAGCTGGTTCGGCCGCCGTGTCGGCTTTTGCGCGGTCCCGTGGAGCGGACGAACATGCTTATCTGCTCAAGGTCGTCGCCCGTGCGATCGTCGAGGAGAAGCGAGGCGATGATTACGCAGTTCGGACCAAGTCCGGGTGGCACGTATTACATGTGACAGGAGTGGCTGCCCGCCGGGGTGTGCAAGGCACTAAGGATGGCGTGGATAGGACCCGGATCAGGGCGGCGCTCGCCCAACTCGACCGCGGATTGCTCGCCCGGCAGCCCTATTCGTACGTCCCACGTGTGAGCTTCGAGGAGCTTCTGCCGGCACTGGACGGGGGAGCAAACAGCGCGCGTGCAGCCGATGAGGCGAAACTCGGGGATGGATCTGTGCCGGCCGAGCTGCCTACCTTTGGGCCGGACGCTAAGAGTGGGACTGAGGGGTCAACGCCGCCCAAGACCCAGTCCGCCGCGGAGAGCCGTCCGTCGTCGTGGTCGCGCCTCGGCTCGAAGGTGGCCTTCTGGAGGTCGAGAACGACAGACGATTCCGCGTCCGATCTTCAGCGGCGCGCTGAGACGATGGCCGACCCGACGGCCGGTAAGGCTTCCTATCCGACGTCTAGCGAGTTGTCCCTAGAGGATCTCCGGCAGAGGTTCAGGGACCCCTTCACCCGGGATCTCGGCGTGTGGCTTCTGGCACTACTTCTAGCCTGTCGAGAGAGCCGCCATAGTGAAGCTAGGAAGGCCCTGTCAAGCGCTGGTGTACCCGTTGAGGAGTGGATTTATCTGGTTCGCACAAGCACTCCCATTGACGCCGCTGGTCGTGATACCGGGGATTCGCGGGGTCGATCGGCCGCAGGAGTGGGCGTGGCGTGGCTGTTGGGAATGCTGAGCCGGATCCTTGGCTACGTCGCGGCTGATAGGCGTCTGTCTCAGCTTGCCGCTCGCCGGCAGGAGAACGTTCAGGAGAGCCGGCACATCGAGTTGGTCGGTGTGCAAACGCGCAGGGCTCGGGCGGTCGAGCGACTGGTGTGGGCGGCCGCGGTCGTCGCCGTCGCCTCGGCTACCGTCGCTGCACTGCTCGCGGCGCTCGCGCTCGGGCTCCTCGATCCCAGCATCTGACGGGCTCGCAACCACGCCGGGGTTGCGCCGGGGCCGGACTTGCTCGTGGGCCACGAGACGTCAAGGCTCGCTTGGGATGCACGCCGGCTGCACCGTCACCTACGTCGGCAAGTACGCGACGAGCGCAGTCCGCCAGGTCACCGGCGCAAGACTGTCCAGGCATCGCGGACCGCGCCCGCCGGCTCAGCGGACATCGGCAGATCCGGGGGCGGCGAACCGGATAGGCGGGCGTCCGGAACTTGGCAGATCCGCGCATGCGGCACGCCGTGCCGGGCGCGAAACCGGCGGTGAGCGAGGCGACGCGCGGGGCGGTACATCTGCGGCCAACGACACGGCTCACTCGGCCGTGTTCACCGCTGTCTCTGCTGAGGGGGCGGCAGGCTCCCCGAGGGACGTAGACATGATCGACTCGGCTGCCTTCCTGGTACGGTCCTCGGCGGTCGGCCAGAGATGGGCGTAGGTGTTGAGGGTCGTCGTCGCCTTCGCGTGGCCGAGCGAGCGCTGGACGGTCACGACGTCACACCCGGCCGCGACCAGCCCGGAGGCGTAGAAGTGGCGCAGGTCGTGGAGCTTGATGCCGGACAGCCCGGCGTCGCGCAGCGTCTTGCGCCACCAGTAGCCGACGGTGTTCTGGTGCGGAGGGCCTTCCTCCTCGCCGGCGAAGAGCCAGCGACTCTTCCCGACGGTGCCGTAGTCGGCGACGTGCTTGGCGAGCACGTTCACCAGGCCATCGGCCAGGTAGACCACGCGCTCGGAGCCATACTTCGGCGCTCGTACGTCGATCTCCCCGCCGTTGAGGCGCTGGATCTGGCGGGAGACCTTGAGCGTCTTGCGCAAGAAGTCCACGTCGCCGAGTTGAACCCCAGCGGCTTCGCCGAGCCGCAGGCCGGCGAACGCGCAGAGGGCGATGAAGGGCCGGAACCGTCCCTCGGCCACGGCCATGAGCTGTCCCACCTCCTCGGGAGTGGGAATCGACATGGCGACGTCCGACCGCCGTCGGCGGGGGAGGCGCACGCCGTCGGTCGGGTCGGAGCCGATCACCTTGTCCTTGACGGCGGCGCGGAACACCGACCTGACGTTGACGTACCGAGTCTTTATCGTGCCGGGGGCGAGACCCGCGGCGTTCATCTGCTTGATCCAGGCCTCAATGTCGGATCGGCGGACCTCCTTCATCGGCTTCCCCGCGAACGGCGTTCTGGCGGCCAACGACATCGCGAGCACGGTGCCGGGTGCCCAGACCTGGCGGGCCGACCATTCGCCGAAGAACGCGGCGAACGTGACCCGTCCGGCCTGGGGATCGGCGTACGTGCCGGTGACGACCGCCGAGGTGACCTGATCCAGCCACTGCTGGGCGTCGATCTTGCGGTCGAAGTGCCGCGAGTGCTCCTTGCCGGCCTCGTCGCGGTACCGCGCCCGCCACTTGCCGTTCTCCCGCTTGGCGATGTTCCCCGCCATGACGATGCTCCTTTCGGGATGACTCCATGGTTACTCCGCGAGAGAACGGCAGGCGGCCTCAGCGGTGGTTTTGTGGACGGCTCGCCTGCTCGGTGAGCCAGCGGACGAGCTCGCTGCGCCAGTAGCGGACGTGGCGGCCGATCTTGAAGCTCCGTGGTCCGGCGCCGAGGTGGCGCCAGTAGCGCAGGGTGCCCTCGGGGACGCGGAGGAAGGCGCAGGCTTCCTGGAGGGTGAGCATCTCGTCGCCGGGGTTCGTGATCGGACGGTTCTCGATGGGGTTGGTCGGTGAGGCGGTCATCGTCATGCTCCTCGGTGCTCGACCCGGCTGGGTCGTCGGCCGGTGTCTCCGGCTTCAATAGGGAGGTGTGCATGGCGCACCAATCGATGATCAGCGATCATTGACCGGTGGTGAAGATGACGGTGATCGAGTCTGCCCGGAGGGCGGCGGGCTTGTCTCAGCGCCGGCTGGCGGAGTTGGCGAGGACCCAGCAGTCGTCGGTGTCGGAGTACGAGAAGCGCCGGAAGTCACCGACGCTAGAGGTCGTCGAGCGGTTGCTGGACGCTGCGGACGCGGAGCTCACGACGAACCGCCGGGTCGACTTCGTCTACCTGGAGGATCCCGTACTCGACCTGTTTGCGGTGCCGAACAGGCTCTGGCAGGTCCCGGTGCCCCGGTGCTTCTCGCGCGTCCAGCTCTTTCCGGTCAGGGGATACGCGGACGGCAAGGAGATCTGGGACCTGTCGGATCCTGCCGAGCGGATCGAGTTCTATGAACTGGCGCTGTGCCACGCCCCCGACGACGTACTCGTCGAGACGGTCGACGGCGCCCTGTTGGTCGAGGCCTGGCCGAACATGCACCTTCCTGATTCGGTCCGCGCGGCGTGGCAGCCGTTGATCGACGAGGCCAAGGGCGGGGCCTCCCGTGAGGATCCACCGCTCGACCCCGCTGGGTACAACGCGCGGATCGCGGCCGAGATGGGCGTCGTTTGGCCACGAAAAGGCAAGGCTTGGCACCGCATTCCCGTCACAGACTGAGGCCGCGGTCGCGGACGGCCGTGCCTGGTTGACGGCGTCGAGGGCCGTAGCGGTTGAGCGCCTCGCGTGCCTGCCGTCGCGCCTGCGCGGGTCCGAGGTCGGCGCGGTCGCGGCTGAAGATCTCGATCCACTGGCTGCGGGCATCCTCGACATTCTCAGCGACGAGGTGAGCGACGTTGGTCTGCCGGCCGCGGGTCATGGCGACGTACGCCGACGCGGCGCCGGTGTGTTCGCCGATGGCGACGTGGGCGTTCGTGACGGTGCTGCCTTGGGCGCCATGGACGGTGGTGGCGTATGCGAGCTCGACGAACCGGGTCGCGTAGGCGGCGGGGATCTCTCGGTCTCGCCGCCGGCCGTGGAGCAGCAGGCTGCCATCCCTGCCGATTCGGGCGACGGTCCAGGTCTGGCGGTTTGCGACCTGCAGGTCGGGGTCGTTGCGTCGGGTCGCGACGCGGTCGCCGATCCCGATCCGGTCGCCGCTGGCAGTCGTGATCTCCACACGTGTGTTCTCGTGGTGGCGTTGGTGCCGGATGGCCGCGTTGAGGTCCGCAACCTGCTCGCGGGTGTCGGCGATAACGAGGTCGCCGCTCGCGCCGGCGTCGGCGAGAGCGGCGGTGCGTTCGACGTCGGAGGCGTGGATCGCGATATGTCTGCGGCGGTGGAGCGCGTCGAACACCCGGCCCGCGTCGTCGCCCGTGCGCATGCGCAGACTCAACGCGGCGTACTCGGAGTCGGCGAATCGGCGCACGATGTCCAGGGTGACGACAGCGGTCGGGTGCGCCCACGCCACGGCGTGGTCGAGGACGCCACCCCGCCCGACGGCGGGGATCTGGTGCCGGTCTCCGACGAACGCCACGCGCGCGCCGGCCTCGTCGGCGATGGTGAGCAGCGCTCGGGCGGTGTCCTGGTCGAGCATCCCGGCTTCGTCGATGAGCAGCAGGTCCCCGGCCCGAAGTTGGGCGGTGGATTCGGGGGCTGGGTTCGGCTGGCGGGCCCAGTGGCCGTCGGCGTCCCAGCGCCATCCGTGCTGGTGGATCAGCCAGGCGGCGGAGTGACCGTCGGCGCCGGTCTCGGCGGCGGCGACCTCCGCCGCCTTCAACGTCGGCGTCACGACCATCAGCCGATAGCCCCGCTGGGACAGGAGGTGCTGCGTGGCCCGAAGCGCCGTCGTCTTCCCCGCACCGGCGGCGCCTTCGACCACCACGAGTGATCCGTCGCCAGCCAGGGCACCGATCACGGCGGCTTGGGCTGGGTCGAGCCGGTCCGGGCCGCGCGCGGTCAGGCGGAGCGTGCGGCCCGGGTGCGCCCGGCGCGCCATCCGGGCGACGACGTCGGCCTCGACCTCGAGAACCTGCGGCGAGGTGAACGAACGGACGTGCTCGGGCACATCGGTCCGGTCAAGCAGCGTGACGCATCGCCTGACGGCGCGGGCGGTGATGTCCTCGGCGAGCTCGGCTCGCGCGGCCGGATCGGCGAGGAGGCCGGTCCGTGCGAGGAGGAATTCGGCCGTCCCGCGGATGTCGGCGGTGTTCCATGCCGAGCGCTTCGCCCCGAGGATGGAGACGACAAGGTTGGCTGCGGCGTCGCGGTCGATCCATCCCGGGCGCGGTTCTGTGAGCGGAACGGGCCGGGCCGGGTCGCGGTAGCCGAGGTCACGGAGCTCGGCGTTCCAGCGCGCCACGAGGTCGCGGCCGTCCTTCGGGACGATCTTGTCGGGGCGGGCTTCGGCCCACGCGCGCCGGTCCCACGCCTCGCGCAGCCGGGGCCCTGGCTCCTCGCCACTATGGGTGCTCCGCCAGGCGGCTTCGTACCGGTTCACGTTCCGCCGGATCTGCGCGGTGCGGGCGCTGAATGCTCCGACGTACGGGATCAGCTGGCGGATCTCGCTCGTCGCCGGATCGAGCGTCAATCCGTGCGCGGCGAGCACCGCCCGGAACTGCGGGTTGGTCGCGACCGCGGCGTGGCCGATGCCGTTGATCGCCTCAATGCTGTCGCGGATGCCGACGGAGTGGAGGCCGCGCCAGGCGCCGGCGGCGTAGACGCGGGCGTTGATCTGGAGATGAAGGTGCCGGTGCGGGTCACCGGCACGGGAGGTGTAGTGCCGGATGACCGCGGCGTCGATCCGCTCGACCGGGACCTGCACCTGCTGCCCACGCGGCCCGACCCGCGTCGTCGCGTGCTGGGCGACCCAACTGACGATCTCGGCGGCGGCCCGGTCCTGCGCGTCGTCCAGCGCGGCAGAAATCTCCGGATGGAGCGCAGCGGCCAGTGACCAGGTCTTGGGTCCGTTGACGGTGACCTCGACGAACCGCAGCGCGTTCACGTCCTGGCGGACCCAGCCCTTCGGGCGGCCGGTGTCGATGTCGACGCCGGCGACCCACTGCTCGTAGGTTTCGCCGTTCATCGAACCCGCCTGCTCGACACTCTCTGGCGTCGCGGTGAATCGCTCGGCGACGCCAGTTCCCTCATCGAGGTAGTAGTCGTCCGCCCGGGACCGATCGCGCTCGACGTATGCGCGGGCGGCCTTCGCCGCGCCGCGGTAAAACTTGACCCCACCGTGCACCCGGACCACCACCTCCTCGGACGTCCGTCGGCAACCAACGAACCCCCAGAAATGCCGCGTGGGCCGCCCGACCCGGACGGCCCATCTACGTCATTCGTAGCATGCGTGCCGCTCGATTGGAAGGCCCTGAGAGGGGACTTGGAGCATTCGGTGAAACCGAATTTTCGCGGCCGTGGAGAGCCAACGAATTCCAGTGAGAACTTACTAGCGGTTCGCTCGCAAACCTACTCCGAGCGACTTAGCGGTCGGCCCTCTCCAGGGGACCAGTCGCGGCCCGACAGCAGGGCCTCGCCACCCTCTTCGGAGCAGAGGTCAGCCACTTTCCGCAGGGGAATCGGCTAACGGAACGTGAGTCAACACGAAGGCTGAGGCCCGCCACGGAGCGGCGACAGGACCCCGCCATTGAGCGACGCAAGCCACAACGGCGCCATGTCTTGGCGCCGTCTCATGATCTCTCGAGCGGCTATCACTCGAGAGATTGGCTCAACACTATGTGGGACAGGAGTTTGACGACCTCCCTGGTAGCGAAGCGCATCTCCGTCCGTCGGGCGGGCGATCCGTTCTCTAAGGGACTTGCGGCATGTCGCCTCGGCACACCCAATCCTGCGCCCTAGCATCACGACATGGAAGATCCGTCTCGAGCCGCCCCCACGCTGCGAGCACGCATAATCGCTGCCCTCTCGCTCGTTGAGGATCTGCATGCCCGATCGCTCGGTTCTCCGCGTCCGGAGCTTCAGGACCTCCGCTTGCACCTCATGGCTGCGAGATCGAGCTTGCAGACGACTGATCCCAACATCTTAGACGATTTGCTTCCGGTTAGTGCCAGACTCCTCTCGGACCTGGAGACCGAGATATCGACCTCCAACACGGACGGATCCAATCTTACGAGCGCGCGAGATGCAGCGGTCCGTATCACAGCCGTGCTCCTCGGAACCCCCAGAGGTGATGCGCACTCTCCGCCCCCGCAAAGCACGCCGGAGGAAGACGACGCGGTAAGTAGCTGCGATGTCGCAATGAACGAGTCTGAAGCTGCACTTGTAGACGCCGCATCAGCCTGCATTAAGGATGCTGTCTTGTTAGAGCGCCGTATTGTCGGCATTGTGCTTTTGGCTCTCGCGCTCCTGAGCGCAACATTCGCTATTGCTATTGTGTGGGGGTCCGATTTGGATCCAGGGCAGTGGCAGCCGTGGCTACTAATATTGGCGATGCCCGTGATGGCGGCCGCACTCGGTTGGCAGGGCGCGCGAATGAGGAGGTCAGCCGATGAGTTGCGGAGGCTCGGGCGTCAGTTGGCCGCCTTACCAGCATACTTGGCTCCTCTGCCATACAGCGCACAAAGCCTGATAAGAGCCACCATGGTCCAAAGACTCTTCCCTAGGCTGCTCGACGATCTAGATCCGTTACGCGAAAGCGAGTTTCCGAACGCTGACACACTGCTGGCGGCGATCGACCCCGACCTGCTAGCCGAGATCGGGGACGCGCAAGAATGACCGCACATCTCAGGAATCGCTAGCAGGTGGGCCGGCGCGGAACTTATCCAGACGCTCCAAACTATCGCCGTTGCCCGTTGCGCTCAGCGACCATGCGCGCCAAATCCTCCGCTCCGCGGCGAGGCTTTGCGGCATCCGATAACCCAGACTCGACATGAGTCCAACACGATTGACGTTTACGATCGCTTGAATGGCATAACGAAGGTCGGTCATGTTCCGGACTGCGGCGCCATAGGCAAGCCAAGCGAGATATATAAAGATGGCCGCAACAACTAGTAGATGTGGCGCCTGCGATGTAAGGGCGGTCGCGATGCTCAACAGTGCCAACACTAAAAGGTAAGTCGCGAGCGCGACAAAAAAGTCGACGCTCGACCTAGCATCGTCTGAGTCTTTGCGCAGGTTTCCGCTCGCTACCGCGTGTAGTTCGTACCAGAGCGCCTGACTGTCAAGTCCGAAACGTTCGTGACCGTATCGTTCAATCGCTTTGTAAGCGTTGCCGAGACGCGTCGGCAAAAGGCTGTCGTCTGCGGCTGGGTAGTTGGCTAGCCGTTCTTGGATGACCTCCCACTCGTTGCGGCCGACCTTTCGCCGGTTAAGCATTTCGGCACGGCGCCTCAGTTTGCGTACCTCGGCCAATCTGCGCCGCTTCAATGCTGTTGCGATGGTGGAGGGCAGAAGATAACCTTCAAAAAGTCTGTAGATTGGCAGGGAGGCCAGCGCGAACACCAGGGAAAGTAGGAGCGCCAGGAATGCAATCAACACAGTTGTTTCTAGAAAGCCGGTGCGAATAACCTCGCGGAAGGGTCTCATTCCGGCGAATTTTTGCCAATAAGGATATAAGAAGATTGCGAACAAGGCGATTGCGGCCGAACTGGGAAGTAGCCAACTCAATGCGAACCGGGAAAAGCCTGACGTAACAGCCTTTAGGATATCGCCCATGGCCTAGGAGGTCTCGTCTCGCGATTCTTTACGCGCGGGCTTTCCGGCTTTCCGTTTGCTGGTTTCCTTGGTCTTTCGACGGGCTGCTGCCTTCTTTGCGGTGAACAGTTTCCGGTTGCCCTTCGACTCTTCGTCGGAGGACCAGTTCCCCACGGACGGTCCGGGGAGGCGGCCGTTCATGCGGCCACGGTACCGACTGTGGCTCGCAAGCGATAGGTAGTTGCGGCCAAACTGCGGCGCGCCGTCAAGGTCGATAGCGGCGCATACGCTGGCGGCGATGGCACCCCCGGGGGGCGTCCGACCGTTGCCAACCGCACGTCTGGTCTATCCGCGGCCGATCAACGTACCCGCTGATCCCAACGGCGTCACTCAGGCACCGTCGTTGCGTCCTCCTTCGCGTTTACATCTTCTCCCGCTAGCACCAGCGTGGGCCGCGCCATAGAACCGTTGGCACGAACGCGTCGTCGGCCAAGGTGGGCGGCGGGCTTTGACCGCGCCGAGGCTCGCGAGCAGATCATCTCTTGCGAGCGGGAGCGCCGCGTCGCGTCCTCGAGCGCGGTCGCCGACAGTGGCGCGGCCCGATGCAGAGGCGGCGTCCAGGCCGCGACCACACGCTCGCTTGCGATGAGCCAGTATCGTCTGAGTCTATGCCGGGATGGGAGGATATCGACTGGGGCAACGCTCCCTCTTGGTTCGCCGTCGCGGTCGCCACGCTCGGTGGTGCACTCGCCGCTGGCGCTTACCGACGAGAGAACCGCCGGGACCGAGTCAGTGAGCAACTCCGCTTACAAGAGCAAGCCAGTAAAGTGGCGGCGTGGCAGGAGGTAGATCGCCCTCCCGGTGAAGTGGGGCACACGGTGGGTTTGCGACTACTTCTTGTGCGGAACGCGTCCGATTTGCCGGTCGAGCGCGTGTCCATCAACGCGAACACTTCCAACGGACAATCGCTCCTTCGCCACGACCTCGGGACCCTCGCACCCGGGGAAACGGGCAGGGTGGTGCTCCCAGGAGACCTTCCGCCTGAGGGCCTTTCCCTGAGCCTTGCCTTCGTGGACGCCCAAGGAGTCGCTTGGACACGTTCGCAGGGGAGGCTTGAAGCCACACCGCAGGCCGAGCAGCCGCCCTGGTACCGGGCATTTACGTACGAGCCAGGAGGACTGTTAGCTGAGGTCTTCGCCGGGTCTTTCGCGGTGCTGGCGGATTCGCTCCGAAGTATGGCCGCGGTTTTCGGTGACGTCTTCGGGCGTGTTCGGCGCCGTCGGTAGCCAATTCTCTGGGGGTGGCGTGGTCGGCCTGCCATCGCAGCAACCGCATCTAGGCGCCTGACTCGAACTGCCGAAGTCACAGCGGCAAACGGTCATGCATGACTGGGCGGCTCCTATGGCCAGCGACTGGGTGGCGGGCCTCCACCCCAGGGACCAGGCACCGTGGCCCCGTTGAACTGCGCATCCACAAACGCCACTTCGCCGCCGCTGAACTCCGCACCGTCGAACCGGTCCCCACCGTCGAACCCGACCATTCCGCCACAGAACTCCGCACCGTCGAACCGGACCGTGCCGCGGCTGAACTTTGTACTGTAGAACCGGATCGTGCTGCTACTGAACTTCGCACGCTCGAACCCGACATCGCCGCCGCTGAACTCTGCACCGTAGAAGGAGAGCGCGCTGCCGCTGAACCTCGCGCGCTCGAACCCGACTGTGCCACCGCTGAACTTCGCAAAGTTGAACCGAGTCGTGCCGCCGCTGAACTCCACACGGTCAAACCCGAGGTGCCCCAGCTGGCTAGCCACCACCGTGACTACACCGATCGTCCCCGAGATCATCGGTGAGCACCCCGTTCCCGATTGATCGCGCGGCTGCTCTACGCGAAGTTGACCGGCCTGTGGGCGATCTATGACGCGCTGGCAACCTCAAGTTCCACGAGGACAAGCGCAAGCGACCTACAAAAAACGTAAAGGCGCTGGACTACATCGACAGCGGTGGCGACCCTGTCTTCTGGGGGTGAAGGGGACGCCCACGTTGACTGTAGATATCACGGAGGCCAACCTCAGCTATATGAGAACTGAAGCGCCGCTCCTGGCGCCGATCTTCCGGTCCGACGGTCAGGCGCGCTTGCTCTCCACCCTGTTGCTCACCGGTGACGAGCTGAGCATCACCGATCTGGCCAGACAGGCCGGTCTGGCCTACCCGACCGTGCACCGCGAGGTCGCGCGGCTGCTGGACGCCGGCATCCTGAGCGAGCGACAGGTGGGCCGCACAAGGCTAATCCGCGCCAACCACGAGAGCCCGCTGGTGCGCCCTTTGCGCGAGATCCTCATGGTCGCGACCGGCCCGGTGGTGATCCTGGCCGAGGAGCTTGCCCGCATCGACCGGGTCGAGTCGGCGTTCCTGTACGGCTCCTTCGCGGCCCGGATGCTCGGGGATGCCGGTCCGGCACCGCACGACATCGACGTCATGGTGCTCGTTGAGCCCGACGTCGATGCCGTCTACGAGGCGTGCGCCCGGGCGGAGGCCGCGGTTCAACGACCCGTGAACCCGACGATCCTCACCCCCGAGGAGTTCGGTGAGCGCTCCTCGTTCCTGGACAACGTGCGCAGCGGCCCGGTGGTCGCCATGATCGGCGAGCTGCCATGGCGCTGACCCCACTCACCCGCATCGAGCAGGCGACGATTCTCGCCTTGGTCGAGGCGCGACGCCTCGACGGCGTGCCTGCCGACGTTGCACGTGCGACCTCGTTCCTACGTCAGGCCGAGGAGCGCCTGCCCCAGCTGCCGCTGCTCACCAGCGTCGTCGTCAGGTACGGCATCGCCTACGACGCCTGTCTCGACGTCGGCGAGGCGCTGCTGGCGGCGTACGGCTTTCGAACGACCAACGGGCCCGGCGCCAGCACGAGGCGCTCGGCCGCTACCTCCGCGCGGTCTTCGACAAGCCGCCCGCCGAGAGGGCAGCGCGAGAGTTCGACCGCCTACGACGCGCTCGGAACCAGGACCGCTACGAGGCCAAGCCGGTGGGTGCCGCGGCGACCGAGAAGGCTGAGCAGGTCGCCCGGACGCTCTACGAAGCGGCCGTCGCTCGGGTCGCGCCGTGAGCCCAGCGGTCCGCAAACAGTCCGCAAGAAGTCCCGCCGGGGCCGATTCTCGCCGATGACGCCCAACAGTCCCGTGGGGGCGTCTCCGCAGGTCAGACAGGATTTTCGGCACCAGCCAACGATGGTCGAGAACGGCCGAAAACCTCAGTTTTCGTTCCGCTTCAACGTCTGAGCCGGAGCGGCCTCAGGCAGCGCTGCGTACCGCGTATCGCACGGAGATCATGCCGTAGCGGAACCGGCGGTGGTCCAACAGCTCGAGGTCGAGTCGGACGCCGCGGGGTAGCGCCGGCTTGCCGCCGCCCACGGTCACGGGGCACAGGAGCAGCACGCACTCGTCGACCAGCCCGTGGCGGAACGCCTCGGCCGCGATGGTCGCGCCGCCGATGCTCAGGTCCGCGCCGGAGCTCTCCTTGAGGCGGCGTACCGCATGAGGGTCGAACGTCCGCTCGATCCGTGTTCGCGCCGTGGAGGCCTCGGCGAGCGTCGTGGAGTAGACGACCTTGTCGGCATCGCCCCAGATGCTTGCGTACTCGCGGACGACGGCGGGTTCGTCGGTGAGCCAGTCGTCGTCCTCCCAGACGCGCATCGTCTCGTACATGCGGCGGCCGTAGAGCGAGGTGCCGATGTGCCGTTCGTGCTCGTTCCAGAACGCGTGCACCTCCTCGTCGGGCACGGACCAGTCGAAGGAGCCGGCCTCGTCCTCGACGTAGCCGTCGAGCGAGGTGTTGGCGGCGTAGATCAGCTTGCCCATGGGTGCCTCCGGCCGGACGGGGTCTACAGGGTCCTGCGTACCGACGTCACCGGCAAGAGCGCCGGCGGTGAGGTCACCGAGTCCGCCGGCCGTGGGGGATCGCCGACACCGACGCTGATCGGGAGGAGGGCCCAGTGCGCGGGCACCCCGCTGGTCGGTGCGTGTGGACGGCGGTCGGGTCGTGCCAGGCGATTCTCGGACGTGGTCTAGGACCTGGGCGCGGGTACCGCGCGAGCGCGTCGGGGCACGACAATCAGGGCGACGAGGAGTCCCCACAGCGTGACGCCGATTCCCCAGAGGAGGCTGCCCATGGCACCGGCCCTGTCGGGATAGGCGAGCTCCGCCATGCCGATGTAGACCGCGGAGAGGCTGACAGCCACCCGGAGCAGCGCACGTCCCTCGTCCCAGAGGGCCAGCGCGACGGATCCGAGCATCAGGGCGACGCCGACCGCACCCTGGACCGGCCAGTGCTCGACTCCCTGGGTGACGCTGCCGAGCACCCCGGCTCGTGACTGTGCGAACGCCGCCAAGGCGTACGGCAGCCACAGCGGGAACCCGAGCACCGCGACGGTCGACATCGCCCAGGGCGCCGACGGTCGGCCGCCGGGGAGGGCAGGGACGGGTCTGTCGACCAGCCGCCACAGGACAAGCCCGGAGAGCGCCACGCCCGTCGCCAGGGCCAGAGGTCGCCAGTCGGTCCCGGCCACGGCGGCGACGAGGAGGGCCGATCCGGAGATCGTCAGTTGCCCGAAGGCCGGCGACGGGGTCTTCGGATACAGGGCCAGCCACACGTAGCCGCCGGCGAGGAAGAAGGTGAAGAGCGCCCCCCAGCTCGCCTCGAGCGGCACCTCCCACTCGAAGTCCTGGTTCACCCAGCCGGGCAGCGTGAGAAGGTCGATCAGCCCCATCAGGATGACGGCCGCGATGAGAGCGAAGAGCACGGCCACCACCCGGGCGAGGCGCAGTCGCTGACGAGCCTTTGTGCGGGTACTCAACACGGCACCTCCATGCGTCAGCCAGGCGCAGGGCCGACCCTCGCCGGGGCAGCTCGGACGTTAGCACCAGACGCCCACCGCCCGGGCACCCGCGGTCCGGGGCGCATCACCGATCTGGCCAGCCTGAGGCCGGGACGATGTCGTGTCCTACTCGCGGCCTTCCTCCAGCGGGATGAGCATCGTCCGGAACGGACCGTCGGAGCGGTGGAGCTCCCAGATGCGCTCGGCCACGTCGTCGATCCCGTTCTCCAGGTGAAGCTTCGGGATGGCGCCCGGGATCACGAGCTGGACGACACGGATGCCCTCGTCCTTGAGGACGTCGTGGAGCATCTCGCCGTACGCGCTCTCCGCCGGGAACGCGATCGAGGTGCCTGCGAAGCCGCTCCTGGCCTTCACCGACGTCCCGCCGTTGATGAGGATGATGCTGCCGTTGCCCGCCTCCCGCATCGCAGGCAGCACCGATCGCACGGCGTGGACAAGGCCCAGGGCCGAGAACCGCAGCGCCTCTGACGCCAGCTCGGGCGTCATCTCGAGCACCGGCTGCAGGTAGGCCCTGGCAGGCAGCGGGCTGTACTGCAGCACCGTGATCGGCCCGAGCTCGTCCGCGGCCCGTTGGAGGGCGGCCTCGAGGGAGGGAGGGTCCAGGACGTCCGCGGCGTAGCCACGAGCGACCACGCCGTCGTCCTGGAGCCCGGCCGCCACCTCGTCCAGCTTCGTCTGGTCGCGGGCGAGGAGAGCGACCGAGAAGCCCTCGGCACCGAACTTCCGCGCGACCGCGGCCCCGAGCCCCGGTCCGGCACCGATGATTGCGATGGTGGGCATGGCCGTCCTTCCCGAAGCTTCTGTGTGCCTGACCTTAGCCCGAGCCCCGTGGGCGTGGGACGGGACCTCAGGCGCGACCCTCCACCACCGTCCGGGACGTCCGGCGCCGGGCCCTTGTCGTGGCCCTGTGCGCTCGCTAGCGTGCCGGGCATGCCCATCCGGCTCGAGAACGTCGGCATCGCCGTGCACGACCTCGACGCGACGATCGCGTTCTTCACCGACCTCGGCCTCACCGTGATCGGCCGCGACACGGTCAGCGGCGAGTGGACCGAGACCGCGGTCGGCCTGGACGGCAACCACGCCAGGATCGCGATGCTCCAGACGCCCGACGGTCACGGGCACCTCGAGCTCTTCGAGTACATCAACCCCGAGCCCATCGAGACGGAGCCCACCCGCCCCAACGAGATCGGCATGCACCGAGTCGCCTTCTCGGTCGACGACCTGGACGAGGCCCTCGCGGTGGCGGCGAGACACGGCTGTCACCCGCTCCGGGGAGTGGCGACCTACGAGGACGCCTACCGACTCACCTACCTCCGGGGGCCGAGCGGCATCATCGTCATGCTCGCCGAGGAGCTGAACCGGAGCTGAGGTCAGGCCGCACGGACCGCGGCCGCGACATCGGCGGGTGAACCGCGCCAGGGGGCGCCGTGCCCCGGCAGCACCCACGAGGCCGGTACACCCGCGAGCCGGTCGAGGGAGGCCAGGGCCTGCTCCGGCTCGTCGGTGAACGGAGCCGGCTGCACCCCCGTGCGTCCGGTCAGTACGTGGCGGGTGGTGAGTCCGTCACCGACGAAGACGGCGTCGGCGGCGGGCACGTGCACCGCGATGCTTCCGGGGGAGTGGCCCGGCATCCCGATGACGACGGGGCTGCCCGGCAGGTCGAGCACGTCCCCGTCCGTGACCTCGACGACGTCCCGCACGTACCGGGTGCGCAGGCCGTTCTTCCTCAGCGCGTACGTGAAGAAGCCCAGTGTCGGCCCGAACCGGGCCGGGCCCATCGGTGTCTTCGGCTTCTCGCCGGTGCGTGCGCGGTGGGCGTCCGCGGCGTGGACGAAGACGGGCACACCGGCTTCCCGGCGCAGGCGCTCGGCGAAGCCGATGTGGTCGCTGTCGCCGTGGGTGAGGACGAGTCCGCGGACGTCGGAGAGTGGCCGGCCGATGGACTCCAGCTCGCGGAGCAGGTCCTTCCAGTGGCCCGGGAGGCCTGCGTCGATGAGCGTGACGCCCTCCGGCAGGTCGAGGAGGTAGGAGGCGACGACGTCGTTGCCCAGGCGGTGCAGGTGTGGTGCGAGCTTCATGGCACTTCCTCTCGGCGTTATGATGGCTACGCTAGTTAGCCATCATGGCTAACGTCAATAGCCGAAGGAGAATCCCATGCCGTCGCCCAGGGTCACCACGAACGAGAAGGTCGTCGCGGCCGCGCGGGAGGTCCTGGAGAGCGCGGGTCCGAGGGGCCTCACGATGCAGGCCGTGGCCACGCGCGTCGGCGTCCGCGCCCCGTCGCTGTACAAGCGGTTCAGCGACCGGGACGCGCTCCTCACCGCCGTCGTCGCCGCCACGATCGAGGAGCTGACCGGCCGTCTCCAGGCCGCCTCGCCCGACCTCACCCGGTTGGCGGCGGCGTACCGCGCGTTCGCGCACGAGCGTCCCGAGGCGTTCCGCCTCGTCTTCACGCCGTACGCCCAGCAGGACGCCCTCCAGCGCTCGGCGGCTCCGGTCCTGCGGGCCGCTGGGGACCTCGTCGGGGAGGAGGACGCGCTGGCGGCCGCCCGGCTGTTCACCGCCTGGGCGACCGGCTTCCTCCAGATGGAGCTCGCCGGGGCGTTCCGGCTCGGCGGGGACGTCGACGAGGCCTTCCGTTACGGCCTCGAGCGGATCCGGGAGGGGCTCGGCGCCACTCGTGCCTGACATCCGCCGATCGCATCCGGCCAGGATTGTCGGGTGCAGCCGCGAGCCGGACGCGCACGCTGGTGTGTGAAAGGAGGACCCCATGATCGGAACCCTCAACGCCCTGGTCGAGCTCGTGGAGCAGCGTCATGACGAGCCGCTCGACGTCGCTCGGTTCGCCCGTGAGCACGGCTCCACCGAGTACCACCTGCGCCGGATGTTCTCCGCGCTGGCGCAGCTGCCGCTGTCCGAGTACGTGCGGCGCCGCCGGATGACCCTCGCGGCCGCCGACCTCGTGCGCGGCGAGCCGAACCTGCTGGACCTCGCGGTGCGGCACGGGTACGGCTCGGTCGAGGCGTTCGGGCGAGCGTTCCGGGCGGTGCACGGCACCAGCCCGGCGGAGGTGCGCCGTCATGGCGGTCCGCTCAGCACACAACCCATGCTCAGGTTCCGCCTGAGCGTCGAAGGGAGCACCCCCATGGACGTCACCATCACCGACCGCCCCGCCTTCGTCCTCGCCGGTCACGCGGCGCAGGTCCCGCTTGTGCACCGAGGCGTGAACCCGCACATCCAGGAGCACATCGCGTCGATCGCGCCCGAGGAGCACGGACGCCTGAAGTCGCTGAGCGACACGGAGCCCGCCGGCATCCTGGCCGTCACCGCGGGACTCGAGCCCGACGTGGAGGAGGGGTCGATGCTCACCTACCTGCACGCCGTCGCGCTCAGAGACGGCTCCACGGTCCCGGCCGACCTCGACGCCGTGCCCGTGGAGGCCGGCACGTGGGCGGTCTTCCACTCGAGCGGCCCCTTCCCGGACGCGCTGCAGCAGACCTATGCGGCGACGGCGACGGACTGGTTCCCCTCGAACCCGTGGCGGCTGCGCCCCGGGCCCTCGATCCTGCGTTATCTCGAGCTCACCGACAGCCACGCGACCTGCGAGATCTGGATGCCGGTCGAGCCGGCCGGGTGACCGGGCGCTCGGCGGCTCGGGCACGTCCGCCGAGACACCGATCCGGGGAGGCCGAGCTCAGCGCGCCAGGTGTCGCCGGAGGAAGCCGATCGCCGCCGGGTAGGCGTCCTGCCGGTTCTCCCGCTTGGCCAGGCCGTGCCCCTCGTCGTGGTAGACCCGCAGCTCGCAGTCGACGCCCTTCCCGCGGAGGGCGTCGCGGATCTGCTCGGCCTCGCTCAACGGGACACGCGGGTCGTTGGCGCCGTGGATGACGAACAGCGGCGCGACGATGTCGTCGAGGTAGGTGATCGGGGAGGCGGACTCGAGGAAGTCGCGGTCCGCGGTGAGGCTGCCGTACTCCCGCTCCCGGTAGGCCACCCGGTAGGGCGAGGTGTTCTCCAGGAACGTGACGAGCGAGCTCATCCCCACGATGTCGACGCCGGCCGCCCACCGCTCCGGCTGCATCGCCACCCCGGCCAGCACCATGTAGCCCCCGTAGGACCCGCCCCACAGCGCACTGCGTTCGGGGTCCAGGCCCTGCGTGGGCAGCCATCGGTGGATTGCGGCGAGGTCCGCCACCGAGTCCCGGCGCAGGCGGACGTCGTCGAGGGAGTACCAGCGCTTGCCGTAGGTCGTCGAGCCGCGGACGTTCGGGACGAGGACCGTGAGCCCGGCCGCGCACAGTGCCTGGACCACCGGGCTGAAGGAGCGCATGGACGCCGACTCCGGCCCGCCGTGGATGTGCAGCACCGACGCGCCGTCCAGCGCGGTGTCACCCTCGGCGGGGGAGTAGCGGAAGCAGGGCACCTCCTCGCCGTCGGGCGTGGGGACCCGGTGCACGGAGGGCGCGACGAGGAGTGCGCGCACGTCGTCGGGAACCTCGACCCGCGCCAGGGGCGTGGACGTCCCCGTGGCCGCGTCGACGAGGTGGAGGCTCGCGGGGTCCGTGGGCGTGGACAGGGTGACGACGACGCGCTGCTCGTCGGCCGCCCACACGACGTCCGGCACCCCCTCCCCGGGGAGCCGGACCGGGCAGCGGAACGCGCCGTCGCCGTCGTGCACGGCGAGGGAGACCGCGCCGTCGCGGACTGTCCCGACGACCATCGCGCGGCCGGAGGGGGAGGCCCACAGCCGCAGGTCGTGCGCCTCGTCGGTGACCAGCCACGACCAGTCCCGCCCGTCCAGGGACACCCGTGCGACGCCGGTGAACTCGCGGTCGTGGTTCGACTCCATGAGCAGCGCCTCGTCCTCGGGCGCCCACGCGACCTGCGTGTGCCGGGCGTGCTCGTCGGGGTCTGTGACGGCGCCGTCCCCGACGGCGCCCGGACCGGAGACACGGACGAGCGTGGACGCTGGCCGCAGGCTGAGGCCGGTCACTGCGATGGAAGCCTCGTCGTGGGAGACCGCGGCCCCGACGACGTAGCCCCCGCCGTCGTGCACGACCCGCTCGTCCCCGGTGGTGAGGTCACGGACGACGACGTCCATGTCGACGCCGTTGCGCCGGTTGGTGTGGAAGACGACGGAGTCGGCGGTGACGTCCTGCAGGACGTGCATGTACCGCCTGTCCCGGACGAGCGGCGTGAGGCCATCCAGAGTCACCGGGCCGGAGGGGAGCGTGCCGAGGTCGAGGAGCGAGAGCTGCATGAGCTCGTCGCCGTCGGTGTCGTGCTGGACGACCACCTGACGGCGGCCCGGCACGTACCGGCCGGAGCACCGGCTGGGCAGCGCGGTCAGTGCGGTGCGGCTGCCGTCGGGCGCGATCTCCACGAGCTGGACGGTGCCGAGCTCGTCGTGCCCGGCGAGGACGCGCCCGGCGTCGTCGACGTCGAAGGCCACCCACGTCCGCAGGTCGAGGAGGGAACGGACGGTCCCGGCAGTGCTGCTCACGCACCCGAACCTACCTCCGCAGCGGGACCTGTCGATTTCCGCCCCCGTCGCGCGACATGATGGCGACGGCACCTCCGCCGTCCCCACGAGAGGAGCGCACGATGAAGTACCTGGTCCTGCTGATCGGCGACGGCGACATGCCCGCCTGGAGCACCCTGAGCCCCGAGGAGCAGGGGGCGGCGATGCAGCGGTTCGTGGCGTTCGACGACGCCTGCCAGGCCCGTGAGGGGGTGGATATCCTCGCCGGTGGGGCGCTCGGCGACAGTGCGGGCAGCACGGTGATGACCACCCGCTCGGGGAAGGTGACGCTGACCGAGGGGCCGTACGCGGAGGCCGTTGAGGGCCTCGGGGGCTTCTACCTCATGGAGGTGCCCGACCTCGACGTGCTCGTCGAGCTGCTCGCCGAGCTGCCGCCGTACGACATCCAGCTCTCCCCGGTCGTCGACCCGTACTGACCGTGGCCCAGGACGTCCTCGACGAGGTCTGGCGCTCCCACTGGGGCCGGCTGCTCGGACAGCTGGTCCGGCGGTTCGGGCGCCCGGACCTCGTCGAGGACGCGCTCGCGGACGCCTTCGCCGAGGCTGCCGCGCAGTGGCCGACCGGCGGTGTCCCGGAGAACCCGGCCGGCTGGGTACGCACGGTCGCCCACCGGCGGGTGGTGGACGCGTTGCGCCGCGAGGGCACCGCGCGCGCCAAGGCACGTCTCCTCGCCGACGACGGCGGGCCGCCCGCCGGCCCGGACCCGTCCGTTCCCGGGGGCGACGTCGATGACCGGCTGCCGCTGCTCTTCATGGCCACGCATCCCGCACTCGCCGAGGAGGTGCGCCCGGCGCTCGCCCTCCGGTTCGTCCTCGGCGTCCCGACCGCCGACATCGCCAGGCTCTTCCTCGTCCCGCAGGCCACGATGGCCGCCCGCCTCACCCGGGCCAGACGCAGGCTGACGACGAGTGGGATCCCGTTCGTCGTCCCGGATCCCGGCGTGTGGCCGGAGCGGCTGGACGACGTGGCGCGGGCGATCTACCTCGCCTTCACCGCCGGGTACGCGCCCGCCGGAGGGGACGCCGTCGTCCGCGTCGCGGAGTCCGGCGAGGCCGTCCGGCTCGCCGAGCTGGCGGCCGAGCTCCTCCCGGGCCAGCCCGTGCTCGAGGCGCTGGCGTCCCTGCTCCGCCTCCAGCACGCCCGCCGCGACGCCCGCGTGACCGCCACGGGCGGACCGGCGCTGCTCGCCGGCCAGGACCGGACGCGCTGGCGGCGCGACGAGATCGACGGCGGCCTGCGGCGGCTCACCGCCCTGAGCCCGACCAGCGGTCTGGCCGAGGAGCTGCGTCTCCAGGCGCTCGTCGCCGCCTTCCACGACACCGCACCCAGCCACGCCGCCACCGACTGGGCGGCGATCGCCCGCACCTACGCGCGGCTCGAGGAGCTCACCGGCTCGCCGGTGGTCCGGCTGAACCGGGCCGTCGCGGTCGGCGAGGTGGCCGGCCCGATGGCCGGGCTCGCGGTGCTCCGGGCGGCAACCGACCGCCTGCCGGGGCATCACCGGGTGGCGCTCGTCCGGGCGGAGCTGCTCCGCCGCGACGGGCAGCTCGCGCTCGCGGCGGCCGCCTACGACGACGCCGTCGCAGCGTGCCCCGACGGCGCCGAGCGGCAGCACATCGTCGAGCAGCGGGCCTCGCTGGGGCTCGGCGGCGTGCCTGGCGGCTGATCAGGGATCCCGGGATCGCGCCGCCGCGGACAGTGCGGGCCCTACCGTTGGCCCATGGACGACAAGCTGGGACGGCTCCAGGTGGTCTGCGGGCCGATGTTCGCCGGGAAGTCCGAGGAGCTGCTGCGGCGGGTGCGCCGGGCCACGATCGCGGGGCTCGCCGTCGAGGTCGTCAACCACTCCTGGGACCTGCGCCACGGCGCCGGTCAGGTGGCCTCGCACGCGGGGCAGAGCATCCCGTCGTCCGCGGTGTCCGACGTCGCCGGGCTCCGGCAGCTGGTTGCCGGCCGCGACCTCGACCTCCTGGCGATCGACGAGGCCCAGTTCTTCGGGACCGACCTCGTCCCGCTGGTCGACGAGATCGTGCTCTCCGGGACGACGGTGGTGGTGGCGGGCCTGTGCGTGACGTTCGACGGGCGGCCGTTCGAGCCGCTCGCCTCCCTCATGGCGCTCGCGGAGGACGTCACCAAGCTCACCGCCGTCTGCTCGGTCTGCGGACGGGACGCCGCGTTCCACGTCCGGCTCGTCGGCGACGACGTCGGAGACGCCAGCGTCCCGACCACCGCGCACGTCGGGGGCGCGGAGTCCTACGAGGCCCGCTGCCGGCGTCACGCCGACCGGGGGTGACGGGGGCCGCCACCGCGGTCCGGTGCGAGAATCGTGCGATGGGCACTGCCCGCGAGTTCTTCGCCGGGTCGACGGACGGGTACCGCATCTACCTCGCCGTCGCCGACGTCGTCGCCGACGTCGTCGCTGACCTCGGCCCCGTCGAGGTCAGGGTCTCCACGAGCCAGATCGCCTTCCGCCGGCGCAGGAGCTTCGCCTACGTGTGGCGGCCTGGCACGTACGTCGCCTCGGACGTCCCCGCGGTGCTCTCCTTCGCGCTGCCGCGGGAGCTGTCGTCGCCTCGGTTCAAGGAGGTCGCCCACCCGACGCCGACGGTGTGGATGCACCACGTCGAGCTGCGCGACGCCGCCCAGGTCGACGACGAGGTCCGCCGGTGGCTCGCCTCGGCGTACGAGGCCGCCGGCTGAGGGCGGCCGGGGCTGCGTCCGCCGCCGGTCAGCGCCGGAAGCGGAACGGGATCGGGATGCCGCCGCAGCAGCACACCCCCTGCACGTCCGTGGACGCGAGCAGGCTCGCCGCCTGGTAGCACGCGACGAAGCGGGCGACCGTGGGCACCACGCTGCGGGCGATGCCCCGGCTGGCGACGAGTCCGCGGACCGCCGCGGAGCACGACTGGCCGCCGTGCGCGACGAGGTGCGCGCACGTCCACCCCTTCCGGGGCGACAGGCGCTCCTGGTAGAGGCGGATCAGCGTGTCTGCGGCGCGGGTGACGGGGCCCATCTCGGCACGCTAGCGGCTGCCCGTGGGCTCGGCGCGGGGAGACCCTGCGCCAGCGCCGTCACTCGGCCGGGAGCTCGCAGAGCTTCCCGTCCGAGCCCAGGGCGTCGAGCTGGGACCTGAGCCGTGCGACGCGGTGCTCGGCCTCGGCGACGAGTCGGTCGGCCACGTGCTGCCAGTCCTCGGGACCCGGCTCGGGGGGCAGCTCGGAGAAGAGCTCGGCGATCTCGCGCACCGTGAGCCCCACCCGCTGCGCGAGCCGGGCGACCTCGATCCGGCAGGCGGCTGCCGCACCGAAGCGTCGCTGGTTGCCGGCGGTGCGCTCTGCCTCCACCACCCCGTGCTTCTCGTAGAAGCGCACGGCCGAGGGCGCCACGCCGCTCTCGGCGGCGACCTCGCTGACCGTGCGGGTGGGTGCGGAGGAGAGTGCGGCGGTCATGGAACTGGCCCCCCTTGACTTCAACCAATGTTCAACCCTCAGCGTAGTGCGCACCGGGCCGTGAGCCCAGCCCCGAACAGCGAAGGAGAGCAACGATGAACGATCCGATCCTGGTCACCGGCGCCACCGGGAACACCGGCCGCCACGTGGTCGCCGAGCTCCTGGGGAGGGGCCACCGCGTGCGCGCCCTGACGCGTGACCCCGACCGGGCCGGGCTGCCTGCGGAGGTGGACGTCGTCGCGGGGGACGTGACACGGCCGGCGGACGTCGCGGCCGCCGCGAGCGGTGCGTCGGCCGCCTACCTCGTGTGGCCGCTGACCGATGCGCAGGGCGTGGACCCGGTGGTCGCCGAGCTGGCGCGCCACCTGCGCCGAGTGGTCTACCTGTCCGCGACCGAGGCGCGGGACGGTGGCGTCTGGGGCGGCGTGGAACGCGCCGTCGAGCAGCACCTCGACGAGTGGACCTTCCTGCGGGTGAGTGGCCTGGCCGTCAACACCCTCGCCTGGGCCGACCAGGTCCACCGGGGGATCGTCCGCGCTCCGTTCGGGGCCATGCGCCGCTCCCTCGTCCACGAGCGGGACGTGGCCGCCGTCGCCGTCCGGGCGCTGGTGGAGGACGGTCACGCGCGGCGCGCGTACGCGGTCACCGGTCCGGAGTCGATCAGCCAGGTCGAGCAGGTCCGGGTCATCGCCGAGGAGATCGGCCGGACCGCGGTCTGGGAGGAGCAGCCGGTCGACGAGGCGCGCCGCGAGCTGGCCGCCGAGGTCGGCGAGGCCTTCGCCGACGAGATCCTCCGCGCGTGGGCGAGCGGAGTCGAGGTCCCCGAGCCCGTCTCCCCGGACGTCGCCCGGATCCTGGGCCGGCCAGCGCTCACCTTCCGGCACTGGGCCCGCGACCACCGCGAGGACTTCGCCGCCCGGTGAGCCGATTTGTCCAGGAACCGCAGCTCGTCCTAGCGTCTGCGGCGGACTGACCGGTGACCTCCCGTCCCCGGCGCCGTCGAGTCGAGGGGCACGTGATGCGGGGACGGAGACTGCCGGTGGCGGTCGTCATGGGTGCGGCACTCATGGTGGCGTCGTGCTCGGGTGGGGACGAGGCGCCGACGCCGAGCGACCAGACCCCCGCTGCGGTCGCGTCGCCCGAGCCGACGGCGCTCCCGACCGACGTCGCCACGGCCGCACCGCCCGGTCCCCGGTTCCCGGAGTGTGAACCCGCCGACGGCAGGACGGTGACGATGCTCGACGACGTCGTCATCGAGGCGCAGAAGATCCCCGAGGTGCGCACGGACGAGGTCGAGCTCCAGGGGGAGGCGGTGCCGGGGGTCGTGGTCGAGGAGACCGTCATTCCCGAGCGCGTCGCCGAACGCGGCTGCATCATCGAGTACGAGGCGCCCGGCGGGTGTCTCCCCGCCATGGAGATCTCCGGTGCCTACATCCCGGGCTACACGCTCCCCGAACGGGTGCTGCCCGAGGTCACCCTCCCCGACGGGACGGTGCTCGAGGCCGTCGTGCTGCCGGCGGAGACGGTCGACGAGGTCGTCATCGAGGGCGTTGCGGTCGACGAGGTCTGCCAGCTCGACGACGACCCGGGCTCCTACGTCTCGGGCGTCTACCGCAACCCGCTCTACCGGAACCCGGGCTACCAGAACCCGAGCTACCAGGACCCCGTCTACCGCAGCCCCGTGCACGTCGACGGGGAGACCGTGCCCGGCGTCTCGGTGCCCGGGGTCAGCGCGCCGGGGTTGAGCGTCCCCGGTGAGTCGATCCCCGGCGCAGCCCTGGAGGGCTACCACCTCGAGGGGAGCGACGACGTCGAGGTCAGCACCAAGGAGCAGGAGGTCTACTACACCAGCGAGGGCGACGTCCTCTTCGGGAACAACGAGGACGAGATCGTGCCGGAGGCCGAGGCCGCGCTGGAGGCAGTCGTCGCGGACATCGCGTCGCGGGGCGAGCCGGTCAAGATCCGCGTCGAGGGCCACACCGACGACGTCGGGACCGAGGAGCACAACCTCGACCTGTCACAACGGCGCGCCGAGGCCGTCGCCGCCTGGCTGACCGAGCAGGGCGGCCTGGAGGCCGCGGTCGTCACGACCGTCGGTCTCGGGTACGAGTACCCCCGCGCCGACAACGGGACCGAGGAGGGGCGCGCGCAGAACCGGCGCGTCGTCATCACCGTCGACCTCGGCTGAGAGCGCAGGGACGCTCATCCGACGCGCGAAGCGCTGAGACGGCCCCGCGACCCCACGACGGCGGGCGCCGGACGTGGCACGGTGGTCCCAGGAGCAGGCACGCACCGTGCCGGGCGATCCCCGAGGAGGCGTCATGACGACCCAGGTCCGCAACGAGGAGCGGCGGGAGACGCCGCCGGACGTCCTGGAGCTGGTCGACGACGCCGTCGCCCTCGCCGAGGCGTGGCTCGCGGAGACGGAGGAGGGGCAGACCCGCGCGGAGCGCGCCGCATCGGCCCAGCTCGCCGACCTCGTCGGCGACCCCCAGGGCCTAGACCTCGCCGTCCGCTTCGTCGACCGGGTCACGCGGCCGGAGGACGTGCGTGTCGCCGCCCGCGAGCTGTCCCGCATCTCGGCGGGTGCCGCCGGGTTCCTCGGGCCGGTCGACCGGCTGCTGCTGGGGGCGGGCGCCGTGGTGGCCCCGCTCGCGCCGCGGCTCGTCGTGCCGCTCGCCCGCGCGCGGCTGCGGCAGCTCATCGGACACCTCGTCGTCGACGCGCACGACCCCGCCCTCGCCCGCCACCTCGCCAGGGCACGGGCCGAGGGCTTCCGCCTCAACATCAACCTCCTCGGCGAGGCCGTCCTCGGGGAGGCCGAGGCGCAGGCCCGTACCGAGCGCACCCGGGCGCTCCTCGAGCGTGACGACGTCGACTACGTCTCGATCAAGGTCTCCTCCCTCGTGTCCCAGATCTCCACCTGGGACACCGCCGGCACCGTCGAGCGCGTCCTCCAGCGGCTGCGGCCGCTCTACCGCACGGCCGCGTCCCGCAGCCCGCACGCCTTCGTCAACCTCGACATGGAGGAGTACCGCGACCTCGACCTCACCCTCGAGGTCTTCACGACGCTGCTCACCGAGCCCGAGTTCGCCGACCTCGAGGCGGGCATCGTGCTCCAGGCCTACCTCCCCGACTCCGTCGCCGCGCTCGAGCGCCTCATCGCCTTCGCCCGGGAGCGCGCAGCCGCCGGCCACGCGGGGATCAAGATCCGCCTCGTCAAGGGCGCGAACCTGTCGATGGAACGCGTCGAGGCCGAGATCCACGGCTGGGAGCAGGCGCCCTACCCGAGCAAGGCGGACGTCGACGCGAACTACCTGCGTCTCGTCGAGCGGGTCCTGCGCCCCGAGCTCGCCGGCGCCGTCCGGCTCGGCGTCGCGTCCCACAACCTCTACGACGTCGCGCTGGCCCACCTGCTGGCCGAGCGTCGCGGGGTCGGCCCGATGCTCGACGTCGAGATGCTCCAGGGCATGGCCCCCTCCCAGGCGCGCGCCGTCCAGGCGGCCGTCGGCTCGGTGCTGCTGTACACGCCCGTCGTCGCCCCCGAGGACTTCGACGTCGCCGTCTCCTACCTCGTGCGCCGGCTGGAGGAGAACGCCCAGCCGCAGAACTTCCTCCACGCCCTCTTCGCCGACGACGACGGCGCGTCCGTCGGCGACCAGGAGGCCCGTTTCCGCGCGTCGGTCACCGACCTCACCACCGTCCCCGCGACACGCCGCAGGACCGACGAGCGCGAGCCGGCGGGGGAGTCCTTCACCAACACGGCCGACGCCGACCCCGCGCTGCCCGAGGTGCGCGCCTGGGCTGCGGCCCGTGCCCGCGCCGTGCCCCCACCACCGACCTCCCCCGTCCTGCGGTCCACGGAGGCGGTGGACGGCGTCGTCGCCCGCGGACGGTCCGCGCAGCACGGGTGGGCGACCCGTCCCGCCACCGACCGCGCCGCCGTCCTGCGCCGTGCCGCGGACGAGCTCGAGGCCCGCCGCGGCGAACTCATCACGCGGATGGTGGCCGAGGGCGGCAAGACCGTCGAGCAGGCCGACCCCGAGGTCTCCGAGGCGGTCGACTTCGCCCGCTACTACGCCGACCGGGCGCTCGAGCTCGAGCCGGGCGCCTCCCTCCACACCGACGGTGCCCGCTTCGCGCCGCACGTCCTCACCCTCGTCACGCCTCCGTGGAACTTCCCCGTGGCGATCCCGATCGGCGGCGTGCTCGCCGCGCTGGCCGCGGGCAGCGCCGTCGTCATCAAGCCTGCCCCGCCGGTCCCCGGGTGCACGGAGACCGGCGTCGCCGCCCTTCACGCGGCGGGCGTGCCCGACGACGTCGTCCAGGTGGTCCGCACCGACGAGGGGGACGTGGGCCGGGCGCTCGTCGCCCACGACGGCGTCGACGCCGTCGTCCTCACCGGGGCGGCGGAGACCGCCGAGCTCTTCTGCTCCTGGCGCTCGGGACGGCCAGCGGGGCCGCGCGTCCTCGCCGAGACGTCCGGCAAGAACGCGCTGGTCGTCACGCCGGCCGCGGACTACGACCTCGCCGTCGCGGACCTCGTCAAGAGCGCCTTCGGCCATGCGGGCCAGAAGTGCTCGGCGTCCTCCCTCGCGATCCTCGTCGGCTCCGCCGGCCGGTCCGACCGCCTCCTGCGTCAGCTCGTCGACGCCGTCAGCTCGCTCCGGGTGGGGTGGCCCACCCACCTCGGCCCGTCGATGGGCCCGGTCATCGAGCCGCCGTCGGGCAAGCTGCTCCGCGCCCTGACCACCCTCGAGCCGGGCGAACGGTGGCTCGTGGAGCCGCAGCGGCTCGACGGCACCGGGCGGCTGTGGTCACCGGGGCTCAAGGACGGCGTCGCGCCGGGCTCCTTCTTCCACCTCACCGAGTGCTTCGGCCCCGTCCTCGGCATCATGCGCGCCGAGACCCTGGAGGAGGCGGTCGAGCTGCAGAACGCCACCGCCTACGGGCTCACCGGCGGGCTCCACTCCCTCGACGAGGAGGAGATCGATCACTGGCTCGGGCACGTCGAGGTCGGCAACGCCTACGTCAACCGGCACATCACCGGGGCCATCGTCCAGCGGCAGTCCTTCGGGGGCTGGAAGGCCTCGACCGTCGGGCCCGGAGCCAAGGCGGGCGGACCCAACTACGTGGCCCAGCTGGGAACGTGGGCCCTCGACGGGCTCCCGCAGCGGACCGCCGAGCCGGTCCCCGCCGTCCGCGCGGCGCTCGCCGACTACGCGACGCTCGTCGGTGACGCCGAGCGCACCTGGCTCGAGCGAGCGGTCGGGTCCGACGCTGCCGCCTGGGCCGCCGAGCTCGGCCGCGAGCACGACCACACCGGCCTGCGCGCAGAGGCGAACGTCTTCCGGTACCGGCCCACGCCGCTGGTCGTGCGGACGGTGCCCGGGGCCGCGCCGGTCGAGCTCGTCCGGGTGCTGCTCGCCGCCGAGGCGGCCGGCACCGACGCCCGGGTGAGTCTGGACCCCGTGACGAGCGCGGCGCTCCGCGCGCTGCACTCCCGCGCGACCACACCGGGACTGCGGCGGCTCGCCCGTCACGTCATCAGGGGGGAGACCGACGCGGAGTTCCTCACCGCTGTGCGCACCGACGGCGTCGAGCGGGTGCGGGTCGTGGGGGAGGGGGCGGCGGCCGGCGCCCTGGTCGACGCGCTGTGGTCCCCGGGCGTCGCCGTGCTGGCCGGGCCGGTCCTCGCGACCGGACGGCGCGAGCTGCTCGGCGTGCTGCGTGAGCAGGCCGTCTCACGCACGCTGCACCGTTTCGGGCACCTGCCCGGGCACGGGGAGCCGCCGCCGGCGGGAAGCAGGAGGCGCGTCCCGAGTAGTGAGACACCTCACGGTTTGTCCACATGGTGAGATCTGGCCCACAGCCTGTCTCAAGTCCATAACGAAACAGTTGCCGACTTGTTTCAAACGTCGTAAGCGCGCTCCCGCCGTGTGTACCGTGACGACACCTCGGCGTGTACCGCGGCACGCCGCCGGGCCTCCCGGCGTCGCCCGCTGTCACGTCCAAAGCATCCAGGAGGAACATTGAAGATCAGGCGTACGGCTCAGGCCGCTGCTGTCCTGGCGGCCGGCTCGCTCGTCCTTGCGGCGTGCACCAGCCCCAGCGACGACGACGGTGACACTGGCGACACCGGCGACGACACGGCCACCGAAGACACCACCGACGGTTCTGGTGAGGCCGAGACCACGGCCAAGGAAGACCTCGGCGACGTCCAGACCGTCGAGGGAGACATCTTCTACTCGACCGGCCAGGACGAGTTCACCGGCTACAACTCCCTGACGGCGGACACGTACAGCACGTACAACAACGTCATCATGGACCGCATCCGTCCCGAAGGCTTCTTCTACTTCGGCACCGACGGCACCATCTACGAGAACGAGGAGTTCGGCACCGCTGAGGCCGTCTCCGGCCTCGAGGGCGACGACCCGCTCGTCATCGAGTACACCGTCGCCGACGACGCCGCGTGGTCCGACGGCAACGCCATCGACTACGCGGACTTCCTCTTCGAGTGGGTCTCGCAGAACCCGGCCTGGCTCTCCCCGGACCCCGACGCCCCGGTGTTCAACCACGTCTCCGGCACGGACTACACCCAGACCAACGTGCCCACCGGCCCGCAGGCCGACAGCTGGGACGCCAAGTCCTTCACGGTCGAGTACCAGGAGAAGTACCCGGACTGGAAGCTTGTCACCGGCGCCTACCTGCTCCCGGCGCACGTCGTCGCCGAGCAGATCGGCATCACCGAGGAGGAGCTCGTTCAGGCCATCCTCGACGAGGACGTCGAGACCCTGACCCAGGCCGCCGAGTTCTGGAACGAGGGCTGGCTCTCCAGCCCCGGTGAGGTCCCGGACCCGGCCATCGCGCCGTCCGGCAGCCGCTACCAGTTCATGGAGGGCGGCTGGACCGCCGGCCAGTCGATCACGATCGAGGCGAACCCCAACTACTGGGGCACCCCGGCCGCGACTGAGAACATCACGTTCCGCTTCCTCGACGCCTCCGGCCACAACCAGGCCCTGCAGAACGGTGACCTCAACGTCATCGAGCCGCAGGCCACGGTCGACACCCTCCCGCAGCTCGAGGCCCTCGGCGACGCCGTCGAGATCCAGACCGGCGCCGAGCTGACCTGGGAGCACCTCGACTTCAACTTCAACAACGGTGTGTTCTCCGAGGAGGAGGGCGGCCAGGCGCTGCGCGAGGCCTTCGCCTACTGCGTCCCGCGCCAGCAGATCGTCGACAACCTCATCACGCCGATCGACCCCGAGGCCGTCGTCATGAACGCCCGCGAGGTCTTCCCGTTCCAGCCGAACTACGACGAGGTCATCGAGGCCTCCTACGACGGCCGCTACGACGAGGTGAACATCGAGGAGGCCACGCGTCTCGTCGAGGAGTCCGGCATCACGACCCCGATCGACGTCCGCATCGGCTACTCGGCGCCCAACCCGCGCCGTACCTCCGAGATCGAGCTCATCAAGTCGAGCTGTGACCAGGCCGGCTTCAACATCATCGACGTCGGCTCGGCGGACTTCTTCGCCAACGCCCTGCCGAACGGTGACTACGAGGTCGCGCTCTTCGCGTGGGCCGGCTCCGGCCAGATCGCCTCCGGCCAGAACATCTACTCCACGAGCGCCCCGCAGAACTACGGTGGCTACTCCAACGAGACCGTCGACGAGGCGTGGACCGCCCTGGCCGCGTCGCTCGACGAGGAGGTCCACCTGGAGCAGACGAAGATCATCGAGGAGGAGCTGTGGAACACCCTCTTCGGCATCCCGCTGTTCGCCCACCCGGGCGTCGTCGCCCACACCGCGGGCATGGAGAACGTGCGCCACACCGCCACGCAGAACGGCGTGGCGTGGAACGCCGAGCAGTGGATGCTGCCCGAGTGATCTCCGCACCGCTGAGGTGATTCTCACTCCGATCACCTGAAACACGCGCAGCACAGCCGGTGGGGTAGGAGGGGTCCCCTCCTACCCCACCGGCTCGCGTGTACGGTGCCATGTCGTGACCCTCCGCGGCCGGTCCGAGGTCCCACAAGGACAGGACTAGGCTGACCGGGCTCACCTGGAAGACCCGAAGGGCAAGCTCGTGATCAAGTTCATCCTGCGCAGGCTGGGAATATCCTTCCTCGTCCTGCTCGGTGGCTCCCTCCTCATGTTCGTCCTGACCATCAACTCGGGCGACCCGCTGGCGGACCTCCGGGAGTCGAACGCACCCAACCGCGACAACCTCATCGCGCAGCGGATCGCCAACATGCGGCTGGACGACCCGTGGTACGAGCGGTACGGCGCATGGCTCGCCGGCGTCGGCAAGTGCGTGGTCGGCTCGTGCGACCTCGGCCTCAACCGCGCCGGGATCCCGGTCATCGACCTGCTCGGCAGCGCCGCCGCGGCCACCCTGCGCCTCGTCATCCTCTCGACGCTGCTGGCGATCGTCATCGGCATCGGCGTCGGGATCCTCACCGCCATCCGCCAGTACTCGGGCTTCGACTACATCGTCACGTTCTTCGCCTTCATGATGTACTCCCTGCCCATCTTCTGGGCGGCGGTGCTCCTCAAGGAGTACGGCGCCATCCGGTTCAACGACTGGATCGCCGAGCCGCAGATGACGCTGTGGCAGATCGCGCTGATCGCCGCCGGGCTCGCGTTCGTCATCGCGGGCTCTCTCGGAGGTGACGCCCGGCGTCGTCTCCTCACCGGCGGTGGCACCTTCCTCTTCGTCTTCGCCGCGCTGTTCTACTTCGACGCGGTCGACTGGTTCCGCCAGCCCGCGCTCGGCGTCGTCGTCGTCGCGCTCGCGTCGCTCGGCGCGGCCCTCCTCCTCGTCATGCTGAGCTCCGGACTGGGCAACAAGAACGTCCTTTACGCGGCCCTGACCACCGTCGCCGCCGGAGTCGTCGGCTACGTCGTCTTCGGCAACCAGCTCGACGAGCCGACCTGGGGCACGCTCTTCGCGCTCTTCGGTCTCTCGATCGTCGTCGCCGTCGTCAGCGGCGCCCTGTGGGGCGGGTACTCGCGGCGGATGGCGATCTGGGTCTCGGTCGGCGTCGCGACGATGATGAGCCTCGTCGTCGTCGTCGACAAGGCGCTGGCGAGCTGGGCCAGCTACCTCGACTCGGTCCGCAACGGCCGGCCGATCTCGACGATCGGCGCCGAGACCCCGAACTACGACGGCACCTTCTGGCAGGAGTTCCTCGACAAGGGCACCCAGCTGCTCCTGCCGACGATTCTTCTCACCCTGGTCTCGGTGGCGAGCTACAGCCGCTACACCCGGTCCTCCATGCTCGAGGTGCTCGAGCAGGACTACGTGCGCACGGCCCGGTCCAAGGGCCTGTCCGAGCGCGTGGTCATCACCAAGCACGCGTTCCGCAACGCGCTGATCCCGATCACGACGATCGTCGCCTTCGACTTCGCCAACCTCATCGGCGGCGCGCTGCTCACCGAGACGGTCTTCGGCTGGAAGGGCATGGGGGAGCTCTTCCGTACCGGCCTCACCCAGGTCGATCCCGCACCCGTCATGGCCTTCTTCCTCGTCACCGGCACCGCCGCCGTCGTGATGAACATGCTGGCCGACATCGCCTACGCCTTCCTCGACCCGCGGATCCGGCGGTGAGCCCGATGGGAGACACAGGCACCCGTCCCACCCGCCCCGCGACCCAGAGGCAGCGATGAGAAGGTTCAGGAAGAACAACCGGCCGGAGCACCTCGTTCCGCAGCCCGGGCTCCAGGGCGCCGACCCGGGCTCCGTGCAGAACGTCGACAACCTGTCCGTCGAGGAAGACCTTGAGGGTAAGACCGACAAGTCCTACTCCCAGGGGCAGCTCGTCCTCCGGCGCTTTCTCCGCCACCGCGGCGCCATGGTCTCCCTCGGTGTTCTCATCTTCATTACGCTCCTGGCCTACACGTCCATCGGCTGGGGGCCCCTCCCCGGCTGGTGGAAGCACGACTACACGCTTGCCGGCAACGTCGTCGACGGCGGAAGGCCCACGCTGAGCCTGTGGCCACCGCAGATCGGTGACCACCCCTTCGGGCAGGACAACGTCGGCAAGGACTACTTCGCCCTTGTCATGCGCGGGACCCAGCGCTCGCTCGTCATCGCCTTCGTCGTCGGCATCGTCTCGACGCTCATCGGCACGGCGATCGGGGCGGCGGCCGGCTACTTCCGCGGGTGGATCGAGTCGGTGCTCATGCGCCTCACCGACCTCCTCATCGTCATCCCGCTCCTCGTCCTCGCTGCGGTGCTGGGGCAGATGAGCAACTCGATCTGGACCCTGGCGCTCATGCTCGGCATCGTCACGTGGACCGGCCTCGCGCGCCTCGTCCGCGGCGAGGTGCTCTCCCTGCGCGAGCGGGAGTTCGTCGCCGCGGCGCGCGCCGTGGGCACCTCCCCGTGGCGCATCATCGTCAAGCACATCCTGCCCAACACACTCGGCACGATCATCGTGTCGGCGACGCTCGCCATCGCCGGCGCCATCCTGCTCGAGACCTCGCTGTCCTTCCTCGGTTTCGGTGTGAAGGCACCGGACACCTCGCTGGGCCTCCTCATCAGCACCTACCAAGCGTCCTTCACGTCCCGTCCCTGGCTGTTCTGGTGGCCCGGCATCTTTATCCTCGGCATCGCGCTGAGCGTGAACTTCATCGGTGACGGTCTGCGGGACGCCTTCGACCCCCGGCAGAACAGGAACAAGGACTGATGACCACCACCTCCGAGCAGTCCAGCGGGCCGGTCCTCTCCTTCTCCGACCTCGACGTCCGCTTCAAGACCGAGTTCGGCTCCGTCCACGCCGTCAAGGGCATCTCCCTGGCGGTCAACCCCGGGGAGGTCGTCGCGCTGGTCGGCGAGTCCGGCTCGGGCAAGTCGGTCACCTCGATGACGGCGCTCGGCCTGCTGCCGAAGAATGCTCGGACCGCGGGCGGGATCACCGTCGCAGAGCTCGACGTGGACCGGCTGGACGACCGTGGCCTGCGCCGCATGCGGGGCAATGACGTCGCCATGGTCTTCCAGGAGCCGATGACGGCCCTCAACCCGGTGCTCACCATCGGCACCCAGCTCACCGAGGCCCTCGAGCTGCACGGCATCGCCTTCGGCAAGGCCGCTGACGAGCGGGCCGTCGAGCTCCTCCACATGGTCGGCATCCCCGAGCCGGAGCGGCGGCTCAAGCAGTACCCGCACGAGCTGTCCGGTGGCCAGCGCCAGCGGGTGGTCATCGCGATCGCCATCAGCTGTGACCCGAAGGTCATCATCGCCGACGAGCCGACCACGGCACTGGACGTCACCGTCCAGGCCGACATCCTCGACCTGCTGCGCTCCCTCAAGGACAAGCTCGACACCGGCATCCTGCTCATCACCCACAACATGGGCGTCGTGGCGGACATGGCCGACCGCGTCGCGGTGATGTTCAAGGGGAACCTCGTCGAGACCGGCACGGTGGACGAGGTGCTCAACCACCCGCAGCACGCCTACACCAAGCGGTTGCTCGACGCCGTCCCGCACCTCGGACGTGGGCGCAACCAGCTCGGCATCGCCCAGGTGGACGCGCCCACCGTCATCGAGGGCGAGGCGGACGCGCTGCGCATGGAGAACCTCGTCATCGAGTACCAGCGCGCCGGCAAGCCGCCGTTCCGCGCCGTCGACGACGTCTCCTTCTCCGTCAAGCAGGGCGAGGTGGTCGGCCTGGTCGGGGAGTCCGGCTCCGGCAAGTCCACGATCGGCCGCTGCGCGCTCGGACTCATCCCCGCGGCGTCCGGCACCATCCGCCTCTTCGGGGAGGACTTCGACGCGCTCGGGCGCAAGGACGCGAAGGCGCTGCGCAAGCGGATCGGCGTGATCTTCCAGGACCCAGCCGCGTCGCTCAACCCGCGCCTGCCGATCGGCGACATCATCGCCGAGCCGATGGTGGTCCACAAGGTCGGGGACAAGAGGTCCCGCGAGGAGAAGGTCCACGAGCTCCTCGAGGCCGTCGAGCTTCCGCGCAGCGTCTACAACCGCTATCCGCACGAGCTGTCCGGTGGTCAGCGGCAGCGAGTCTCGGTTGCCCGCGCGCTCGTGCTCGAGCCGGAGCTGCTCGTCGCCGACGAGCCGACCTCCGCGCTGGACGTCTCCGTCCAGGCGAGCGTCCTCGCCATGTTCACCGAGCTGCAGCGGCGCTACCGCTTCGCCTGCCTGTTCGTCTCCCACGACCTCGCGGTCGTCGACCTGCTCGCCCACCGTGTGGTCGTCCTCCAGAACGGCAAGATCGTGGAGGAGGGCACCCGCGAGGACGTCCTGCAGAACCCGCAGGAGGAGTACACGCAGCGGCTGCTCGCCGCGGCGCCCGTCCCCGAGCCGGGGGAGCAGCGCCGCCGCCGGGAGGAGCGCCACGCGCTCCTGCAGTCCTTCGGCGACCAGGTCGCCGAGCTGCAGCTCGACGAGGGCACGCTGAGGACGGGTCCGCTGGACGACTCAACGCGCGAGTAACGGCGCACCGGGGACGCGAGGATGAGGGCGCCACGGCTGCTCGTGCGGCGCGCCCGCGCGCAGCTGGGCACGCTCCTCACGCTGCTCGTCCTCGGCGCGACGGTAGCCGCGATCCTCGCCGGGAGCATCGGTTACACCCGCGCGGCCGGGGTCGCCACCGTGCGGTCCACGCTCCTGGAGGCCGCGCCCCGGGAGGCCGGCATCCAGGTGCAGACCCGCCTGGCGGCGGACCCGGAGGCGCAGGACGCTGCGGTCCGCGACACGGTGGCCGACCTGCTCGGCGGGGACGCGCTCACCGTCTCCCGCACCCTGTGGACCGAGCCGGTCGGTGCCGTGGCCGGGGAGGAGGACGTACGCGTCGTCCTCGCCGAGGTGCCCGACGAGACGGCGGACCTCGTCGTCGAGGGTGAGCTCCCGGGTCCGGGTGAGGTGCTCGTCCCGTCCGGTGCCGGGCTGACGACGGGGACCGACGTCGTCGTGGACGGGACCGTCCTGACGGTGTCCGGCCGCTGGCAGGTGACCGACGAGCGGGACTGGTTCTCCGACCCCATGGTGACGGCGGGGGCGGACGGCTCCGCGGTGGGTCCGCTCCTCACCGGCGGCGCAGTGGTCCGCGAGGTCGTCGATGCCCCCTTCGTGCGGTGGACCGTCTACCCCGACCCCGCAGCGCTCACCGTCGGCGACCTGCCGGGCCTCGCCGAGGGGCTCGCGGCGATCGACTTCGCGCTGGGCGACGACGACGCCGTCGCCGTCCGTGGGCTGACGGTCAGCGGGGACCTGGCCGCCACCGTCTCCGCCCTCGAGGAGGCGACGAGCACGGCGGCCGCGGTCGGCCTCGTCCCCGTCGCGCTGCTCGGCGTCATCTCCCTCGTCGCACTCGTGCAGGTCGTGCGGCTGCTCGGGCAGACCCGCGCCCGCGAGACCGAGATCCTCGTCGCCCGCGGCTCGGCCGCCCGCCAGGTGACCGTCTGGACGGCGGCCGAGCTCGCCGTCGTCGCCGTCGCCGGGGCGGCACTGGGAACACTGCTGGCCGTCGTCGTCGTGGGCAGGCTCGACGGTGGTGACGCGCAGCGCCAGATCATGGTCACGACCGGTGCCGTCGTCGCCGTCCTCACCGTCGTCACCGGCACCGTCGTCGCCGGCCTCCACGCACGCGGGGTCGCGCGGCGCATGGTCGCCGACCGCTCCGGGCGTCTCCAGGGTGCCGCGGCCGTCGGCACCGTCGTCGTCACCGCGGCCGCCGCGGTCCTCTCCGCCTGGCAGCTGCTGCGGCACGGGAGCCCGCTCATCACCGCCGACGACGGCGCCACCCAGGCCGACGTCCTCGCCGTCGTCTCGCTCGGGGCGGTCCTCGCCGCGCTGGCCGTGGTGGCCCTCGCCCTGCTCGGGCCCCTCACGAGGTCCGTCGCGCGGGTCCGGGAGCGGGAGCGCGGACTCGTCGGGGTGCTGGCCGCGCGTCAGGTCTCCCGGCGGGTGCGTGCCTACGCCGTGCCGCTCGTGCTCGTCGTGCTTGCCGTCGGGGCCACGACCGTCGCGTCGTCGTTCGCCGGAGCCACCGCCGTGCAGCGCGAGCACGTCGCCGCGCTGGGCACCGGGACCGACGTGCGGGTCGGCGTCCCGGTGGGCGCGACGTCCCGGCAGGCGCTGCCGCAGTCCGTCTCGGCCGCCCCCTACCGGGAGCTGGACGGGGTGGCCGGGGCCGGGAGCGTGCTCCGCGGCAGCGGCACCTTCGGTGAGCTGCCCGTCGCGGTCACCGCGCTGAACAGCCGGCGGGCGGGGGAGGTCGTACGCGCGCCGGACGGGCTCCCCGTCGCCGACGCCGTCGCGGACCTGGCTCCCGCCGAGGTCGGGCTCCCGCTGCCCACGGGTGCGCGGACACTGGAGCTCACCGTCCGGGCCCGTCTCGGCTACACGGCCGACGCGCGGGCGACGGCGCAGGCCCGGGAGGAGGCCCACCGCGACTACCTCGTGTCGCGCGAGAACCTCACCGAGGAGGAGGCCGACGCGGTCCTCGCGGACCTGCGTGCCGACGCCCAGGCGGAGGTCTTCGCGTTCGAGGCCGCGCTGTGGGTCGCCGACACCGACGGTGCACTGAGCATGCTCGGTCTCGACTCGCTGGCGGCCGACCCGGACGGCACCGACGGCGTCGTCGGGCCGGAGGCAACGGAGCACACGCTGGAGGCCGTGCTGCCGCCGGAGGGGGAGTACCGCCTCGTGGCGCTCGACGTCGAGGTCGCCGGCCCGGAGTCCGGCGGCGAGGCGTCCTACGAGGTCGTCACGCTCACGGCCGACGGCCAGGACGTCCCCCTCGACGGCGCGCCGTGGGAGCCGACCGGAGCGCTCGGTGAGCCGGCCGGCCCGGCCGGGGCGCTCGGGCAGCTCGGCCTCGAGGCGGAGGTCAGCGGCGTGACCGCCCCCGAGGTCGCGGCCCGGCTCATGCCCGCAGGAGGTGAGGACGCCGTCCCGGCGGTCATCTCCGCCGAGCTGGCCGCAGCGGCGGACCTCGGCGTGGGTGACCCCGCGACCGTCACGCTCACCGGCGCTGCGCTCGACCTCACGGTCAGCGACGTCGTCGACGCGGTCCCCGGAGGCCTGGAGGAGCACGCCGTCCTGGTCGACCTCGCGACGCTCGGTCGTCACGTGCTCAGCGAGCGGCCGAACCCGCTCCTGCCGGGACAGGTGTGGCTTACGCTCGACGACGGTGCGGAGGCCTCCGTGGTCGCGGCCGCGGCCGCCGAGCTCGGCGGCCCCGCGTCCGAGGTCGAGGTGGCGGGCGAGGGGCTCACCGACCCGGCGGCCTCGGTCCGCCAGACCTTCTGGATCGTCGCGGCCGGGGCGGTGCTGCTCGCGCTCACCGGCGTCGCGGCCGTCAGCCTGGCGCTCGCCCGTGAGCGACGCGGCGAGGTCATGGTGCTGCGTGCCCTCGGGCTGCCGCCGATCGGGCAGACGCGCGCGAGGGTCGCCGAGCTGCTGGGCGTCGGCGTGCTCGGCGCGGCTCTCGGCGTGCTCGCCGGCTGGGGTGCCTCCGCCCTCCTCGTCCCCACCCTCGCCCGCGCCGCCGCGACCCAGCCCTCACCCCTGCCGCTCGGCAGCCCCGTCGACCCGCTGCCCGCGGCCGCCGTGCTCGCCGCCCTGCTCACCGGGCTGCTCGTCGTCGCCGGGGTGGCCGCCGGGCGGGTGCGCGCCCAGGCGCTGGACGCCGAGTACCGGGAGGAGGTGCGGTGAGCGGGATCCTGCGGCTGGCGCGCCGGCAGGCGACGGCCCACCGAGCCGTGCCGGTGGTGCTCGTGCTGCTCGTCCTGCTCGTCGCCGGCGTCGTCACCGCGTGGCCACGGCTGCTGGCCGGGGTCGACGACCGGCAGACGACCCACGAGATCTCCGCTGCCAGCCCGCTGTCCCGCGACGTCGTCGGCGTGCTCCCCAGCGCCGTGCCGCAGCTGCCCCCACCGGAACCGGGCACCACGCCGTTCCCGCCGGAGGTGGAGCAGAACCTCGGCGGCATCCACGCCGCGCTGGAGGACCTGCGCGCCTCCCAGCCGCAGCCCCTGCGCAGCCTGCTCGGTGACCCCGCGTTCTGGTTCCAGAGCCCGGACGCGGAGATCCAGCCCCCGCCCGACCCGGTCATCGGACGCCAGTGGCTCAGGCTGACCGTCGACCCACACCTGCGTGACCACGTCGAGCTCGTCGACGGCCGCTGGCCGGAGGTCCCCACCCCCGTCGACCCGTACGCCGCGCTCACCGATGCCGAGCGCGCCGGGCTGACGCTCGACGAGGAGTCCGCCCTCGTCGACGAGGCCATCGCGGCCAGCGGACCGTTCGAGGTGGTGCTCGCTGCACGCGCTGCCGAGGTGCTGGAGTGGGAGGTCGGCACCGAGCGGCGGTTCGCCGGCCACACCGTGCCCGCGCTCCTCACCGGCGTGTACGAGGTGACCGACCCCGATGCGGACTACTGGGACCACAACCTGTACTCCGTCGAGCCGCACGTCGTCGACGACCTCAACCTCGGGACCTCGGCGACGGCCGCCGCGTACGTGAACCCGGCCTGGGACGGGCGGCTGCCGCCCGGTCTCCCCGCCCACATCGGGGCCCTCCGGACGCAGATGTGGTTCCCGGTCGAGGTCGACGAGCTCACCGCCGACCAGGTCGACGACGCCGCTGCACAGCTCACCCGCTTCACGGCGCCGCAGCCGTTCGGGACGCACGGCGACGACACGTCCGGCGCGCCGGCAGAGGTGCGCTTCGCCAGCGAGCTCGGGCAGGTGCTCGAGCGCGTCCAGCAGCAGCGGGCCATCACCTCGACCGTCCTGTCCATCGTCGCCGCCGGCCCGCTCGGGGTGACGCTCGCGGTGTTCCTCCTCGCGGCGCGACTGCTCGTCGCCCGGCGACGCTCCGCGCTCGCCCTGCTGGCCGCGCGCGGCGGCTCGGGGTGGCAGCTGCGGTCCATGCTGGCGCTCGAGGGGCTGGTCCTGGGCGTGCCTGCCGCCGCGGCGGGCGCGGCGCTCGCCGTGCTGCTCCTGCCGGGGCGGACCGCGGCGGTGGACCTCGTCCTCACCGGGGTCGTCGCCGTCGTCCCCGCCGCGATGCTCGCCGCGAGCACCTCACCGCGCGGCCTGCGCGAGGCGCGCACGGGCCTGGGGGCCGGACGCGGCCGGTGGCGCGGGGTCGCCGAGCTCGTGCTCCTCGGCCTCACCGCCGCTGCCGTCGTGCTCCTGCTCCAGAGGGGGGTCGAGCCGGGGACCGGTGAGACCGACCTGCTGCTCACCGCGGTGCCGCTGCTCCTCGCGGTGGCGACCTGCGTCGTCGTGCTCCGGCTCTACCCGCTGCCGGTGCGGGCAGCCGCGGGTGCGCTGCGTCGGCGGCGCGGCGTGACCGCGTTCCTCGGGTCCGCCCGCGCGGTCCGCGACCCCGCCGGCGGGCTCGTGCCGGCCGTCGCCCTGGTCATCGGCGTCTCGGTCGCGATGTTCTCCACCGTCCTCAGCTCCACGGTCAGCGCCGGGGTGCAGGCCACCGCCTGGCAGTCCGTCGGCGCGGACCTGCGCCTGTCCGGGCCCGCCTTCGACGACGAGCACACCGCGGAGGTCGCGGCCGTGCCGGGGGTGGCCGGTGTGGCGCGCGTCGGTGACGCCGGCACGGTCAGCGTCTCGGGGGAGCGGCTCGCCCTCGCCGCGGTCGACCCGGACGCCGTGCGCGCCGTCCAGGCCGACGGCGTGGGGATCGACCGGCTCCCGGCGGAGCTGTCCTCCGGTGCGGACGGCGCCGTGCCCGCCGTGCTCTCCGCGGTGGCGGTCGACGCCCTCGGCGCCGGTGTGGGTGACACCGTGCGGGCCGCCGTCGGGGACGGCGTGGACCTGCGGGTGGTCGGCACCGTCGACCGGCTCGCCGGTGCCGGCGTCACCGGTGACGTCGTCGTCGACGCCGAGGCCTTCGCCGCCGCCAGCGGACGCACGGTCCGGCCACGCATCCTGCTCATCGACGTCGCCGACGGCGAGGACCCGACGGCGGTCCTCGAGCGCGTCCGCGAGGTCGAGCCGGTCGCGCTCGCCGAGAACCCGGCGGGCGACGCGAGCAACTTCCTCGCCTCCCCGATGGCCGGCGGGATGAACGCGGCCCTGACCGTCGCCGTCGTGCTCAGCATGGTGCTCGTCGTCGTCGCCGTCGTCCTCACCCAGCTCATCGGGGCGCCCGTGCGTGACCGGCTGCTCGCGGTGCTACGCACACTGGGGCTGGACCGGAGGCAGGCTCGCGGGATCGTCGCGTGGGAGCTCGCACCGCTCGCGGTCGTGTCGGTCGCCGCCGGTGGGGTCCTGGGTGTGCTGGTGCCGTGGGTGGTGCTCCGCGGCATGGACGTGCGGGCGCTCACGGGTGGGGAGGAGCAGCCCGGTCTGGTGGTGGACCCGGTCCTCGTCACCGCCGTGCTGGGCGGGGTCGTCGCGGTGGCGGCGCTCGCCGTGCTCGTCTCGACGGTGCTGAGCAGCAGGGCCGACGCCGCCACGCAGCTACGGATGGGCGAGGAGACCTGACCGCGCCGCGCGGGACGCGGTCGCCGCCCGGGGTGCCGGGTGTGCCGCGTGTCACACTGGGGGAGCCGCATCCCCGGCCGAGGAGACACCGATGTCCGACCGCACCTACCAGATTGCCGCCCTGGTCGCCTACTTCGCCGTCATGCTGGCGATCGGCTACTACGCCTACCGGCGCACCGCCGGGCACGAGGACTACATGCTCGCCGGGCGCAAGCTGTCCCCGGGGACCGCGGCGCTGAGCGCCGGCGCCTCGGACATGTCCGGCTGGCTGATGATGGGCCTCCCCGGGGCCATCTACCTCAGCGGGCTCATCGAGGCGTGGATCGCCGTCGGCCTGACGTTCGGGGCGTACCTCAACTGGCGGCTCGTCGCGCCCCGGCTGCGGTCCTACACGGAGGCGGCCAAGAACTCGATCACCATCCCGAGCTTCTTCGAGAACCGCCTGCACGACACCTCGCGGTCGCTGCGCGTCGCCTCCGGCGTCATCGTCCTGGTGTTCTTCACCTTCTACGTCTCGTCGATGATGGTGGCCGGTGGTGTGTTCTTCGAGCTCGCCTTCGACACCTCCTACCTCGTCGGGGTGCTCGTCGTCGCCGGTGTCACGCTCAGCTACACGCTGATCGGAGGGTTCCTCGGTGCCTCCCTCACCGACGTCGTCCAGGGCGTCATGATGATGCTCGCCCTGCTCCTCATCCCGGTGGTTGTGCTCATCGCGATCGGCGGCGTCGGCGAGTCGCTCGACGCGATCCGGGAGGTGGACGCCGCGCGGCTCTCACCGCTCGCGGGCGCGGGACTCAGCGGCGCCTCCGTGGTCGGCGTGGTCTCCGCGCTGGCGTGGGGCCTGGGCTACTTCGGACAGCCCCACATCATCGTGCGGTTCATGGCGATGCGGAACGCCCTGGCCGCCGGGAAGGCCCGCCGGATCGGGATCAGCTGGATGGTCATCTCGCTCGTGGGGGCGGTGGTGAGCGGCCTGCTCGGCATCGCCTACTTCCACCGCAGCGGGACGGACCTGGCCGACGCCGAGCAGGTCGTGCTCGCGCTGTCCCAGGCGCTGCTCCACCCGCTCATCGTGGGGATCATCTTCGCCGCCGTGCTCGCCGCGATCATGAGCACCGTGTCGAGCCAGCTCATCGTCTGCTCCTCGGCCTTCGTCGAGGACCTCTACCGGATCGTCCGCAAGGACGCCTCGCCCCGCCAGCTGGTCGTCCTCGGCCGGGTGGCCGTGCTGCTGGTGGCGGTCATCGCCACGGTCCTGGCGGTCGATCCGCAGGACACCATCCTCGGTCTGGTCGCCTTCGCGTGGGCCGGGTTCGGCGCGTCCTTCGGCCCCGCCATCCTGCTCAGCCTGTTCTGGCGCCGGCTCACCAACTGGGGCGCGCTGGCCGGGATGGTCACCGGTGCGGTGACGGTGTTCCTGTGGAGCAACGCCGGGCCGGAGATCTTCGGGGCGGAGCTGTACGAGATCGTGCCCGGCTTCCTCCTCAACCTCCTCGTCGCCGTCGTGGTCAGCCGACTGACGTTCCGGGACAACGCGGAGCTGACCCGTGAGTTCGACCTCGCCGTGCACGGGGCGACGCGGCAGAAGACGGCGTAGGCCCGTCCGTGCCTCCCGGTCCGTCCGGCGCACGGTGCCCGCGCTGACCCGCGGTCGCCACATTCGGGCCGCGGACCGGTCCGCGCGCGCCGTCCGCGATGAGACGATGGCGGCGGCAACTGCCGAGCCGGCCCGTGCGACCCGGCGGGCGGCCGCGCCCGGCCGACAGCCTCCGGGCCCGGAGACACTGATGAGGCGCGTATGACGACGACAACCGAGCCGGACATCCTGTGCCACGGCCTGGTGCGGATCTTCTCCACCGAGGGTGTGGAGGTCCAGGCCCTGCAGGGACTGGACCTGCGGGTCGAGCGAGGTGACGTCGTCGCCATCGTCGGCGCGTCGGGCTCCGGGAAATCGACGCTGCTGACCATCCTGTCCGGGCTCGACAAGCCGACGGGCGGGAGCGCCGTCGTCGCCGGCACGGACATCGGGACCCTCGGTCGCGCCGACCGCGTCCGGTACCAACGGCACACCGTCGGCTTCGTGTGGCAGCAGACCTCCCGCAACCTGCTGCCGTACCTCACGGCCGCGGAGAACATCGCCGTGCCCCTGGTGCTCTCCGGCGCGGCGGCGAGGACGGAGCGGGTCGAGGAGCTGCTCGAGTTGCTGGGGATCGAGCACTGCCGCGACCGCAGGCCGGCGCAGCTGAGCGGTGGCGAGCAGCAACGCACCGCGATCGCCGTGGCGCTCGCGAACTCACCCCGGGTGCTGCTCGCCGACGAGCCCACCGGCGAGCTCGACGACGAGACGAGCGCCGAGGTCCTGGAGGCGCTGCGCGGCGCCTCCGAGCGGCTCGGCGTCACCGTCCTCATCGTCACGCACGACCCGACCGTGTCCGAGCACGTCCGGCGCACCGTGCAGATCCGTGACGGGCGGACCTCCACCGAGGTACTCCGCCGTACCGAGCGTGACGACTCCGGCGCGGAGCTGCACGTCGCCGAGGAGTTCGCGGTGCTGGACAGGACCGGACGACTGCAGCTGCCGGAGGACTTCGTCACCGCGCTTGACCTGCGCGAGCGCGTGCGGCTCGCCCTGGAGACCGACCACGTCGGCGTGTGGCCCGACGGGGTGCGCGGGCCGGACGGGGGCTCCGGTTCTGGTGGTGATGCGACGGCGGGCGCGGGCTCCGGGCCGGGCGGTGACGCGACGGCGGGCGCGGGCTCTGCGGCACCTGCCGTGACCGGCGCGGCGGCCGGAGCCGGCGGCGCAGTTCCCACCGCGACGGGAGCCGACGGCGCGGGAGCCACCGCGACGGGAGCCGACGGCGCGGGAGCCACCGCGACGGGAGCCGACGGCGCGGGAGCCACCGCGACGGGAGCC
>NZ_JAYDZY010000010.1:0-45104 GCF_035607575.1 Georgenia sp. H159
TCGAACTCGGTGCCCATGTGGATCTCGGGGACGCGGGCGGCGTAGTCACCGCTGGCGACCTGGGCGGCGGCCTGCCGCACCCGCTCGAGTGACCTGGCGATGCGCCGGGTGAGGAAGACGCTCACGACGACCGAGGTGAGGAGGGCGGCGAGCAGCGCCAGGGACAGCGAGAGTGTCCAGGCCGTGGTGAAGGCCTCCTCGGCGTGGGTGATGACCGAGGAGTCGGAGGGCTGGGCCATGAGCATGTGGTCGTGGAAGATCTCCGGGCCGATGGCCGAGGCGACCGCCCACGCGGTGCCAGCCGCGACGAGGATGACGGCGACGATCGCCGCGAGAAGCCGGGCGCCGAGGCCCCACCGGCGGCGCGGTGCGGGACTCACTGCCCGGCGCCCATCCGATACCCCACGCCGCGCACTGTCCTGACGAACTTGGGCGCGGAGGCGTCGTCACCGAGTTTGCGCCGCAGGTGGGCGATGTGGACGTCGACGAGGTGCTCATCACCCACCCAGCCCGGTCCCCACACCGTCTCGATGAGCTGACGGCGGGAGAAGGCCATGTTGGGGCGGGACGCCAGGGCCGCGAGGACGTCGAACTCGGTGCGGGTCAGCGCCACGGGCTCCCCGTCGACGAACGCCTCGCGGCCCAAGAGGTCGATGCTCAAGGGCCCGAACGACGCGCCGGCGCCGTGCGGCCCGGTGTCCTGGCGTGGGCGGCGCAGCATGGCCCGCACCCGGGCGACGAGCTCGCGTGGGCTGAAGGGCTTGGTGACGTAGTCATCGGCGCCGACCGAGAGCCCGATGAGCTTGTCGACCTCCTCCACGCGGGCGGTGAGCATGATGATGTAGCAGTCGGAGAACGTGCGCACGGTGCGGCAGACCTCGATGCCGTCGGCGCCGGGAAGCCCCAGGTCGAGGACGATCACGCCCGGGTGCCACTGCCGGGCCCGGGCGATCGCGTCGCTGCCGTCCCCGGTGACCTGAACCTCGAAGCCGTGCCGTTCCAGGTAGCCGGCGACCAGTCGGGCCAGTGGGGCTTCGTCATCGACGACGAGCACGCGGGGCAGGTTCACATCAGTAGGGGCCGAAGTCATGTCCCTCATTCTCACAGCCGGCGTGGCCATCGGTACCAGGCTCGCGGCACAAGCGCCTGCCAGGGCAGCTACTCGACGCGCGAGTTGCCCTGGACACCAGACGCGACAGGGCGTGAGCATCACGGCTGCTCTCGCGCCCGGGTGCATGTCCCAGCGTCAGGAGGGTTGGAACGCCCAGTGCCAGGGCTCGCGCGGGGTGTCCTCGACGAACCCGAACCGTGCGGCGTTTGTGCGCATCCATGCCTGCGCTGATGCGTCCAGGTCCAGGTCCACGGCCATTCCCCAGCCGTGCTGGCTAGTGCCCGGCTTGGCGCCCAGGCCGCCCTGCGAGTACAGGTCCTTGCGCCGCACGACGTCGACCTGCACGTCGTAGGAGCGGTAGGAGTCGGTGACGCCGATGGCTACGCCCTCGGCCGCAGCTGCCGACAGGAGCCTCTCGAACGACTGGGCGGTGGGCGCCCAGAGTCGGTGGCCGGTGGCGCCCACCGGTTCGAGAGCCTCACGGGGGATGCGGCCGTTGCCGTAGGCCGCGAGATCGACCGGCACGCCGTCAGCGTTGACCTGGAACCGAGACCCTCCAAGGTTGGAGGTGCCGGCAGCCGAAGTCGGGGCAGTGTCGGCGACGGCGCTGGCAAGGACCTCGGAGAATGGCCGTGCCAGAGCCTGCGCCTGGCCGTACGCGCGGGACCGAGATCAGGCTGAGGGTCGCCTCGATCTGTGCCATGCGCTGAGAGATGGCGAGGATCCCGTCCATCGATGCTCCGTTCGTCGCCTACTGCTTCTATCGACGTCAATCACGTTTTCATTAGCGAAAGCCAGCCTCCAATCGCACTGCCCGGGGGCAGGTAACGCCGCTATTACGCCGTTACCGTGGTGGATGACCTGGTGATGGGAGCCGGATACCGCTCCGAGAGCAAGGCAGCCGGCGCGCTGGGGTTATGCAGCGTTGAGCTGCGCGCCCAAGGCGGCCATCGCGTGGTCCAGCGCGGGGTCGTGGCCGGGTCGAGCGCGAAGAGGTGCCCACCGAGCCGCTGAAAACCGAGGGACTACCACGCGGGAGCCAGGGCCTGCGCGGCTGCCTCCCAGAAGTCGTCCGCACGTCCCCATCCCCGAACTGCTACCGCAGCTCGAACGGCGAGAGGCGTGGAGCGCGACGAGCGCCACACTCCCGCCGAGCTGACGCCCACGGGTGTTCGCGGCCGTTGGCTACGGCCTGATCGCGGACCGCGGTGATGTAGTCCTCCACGCTCATGCCGATGGCGTCAGCGTCGGGCCTGCAGGGCGACTCGGGCGGCCCGGAAGTCCTAGAGAAACGCGGTGGTGGCCCGCTCGGCGAAATAGACGGTGCGCCCGATGGTGTCGAAGCGCGGCCGCGCCGGTCGGGCAGCTCCGCAGGGAGCGGTCCGACGTGCTCGTTGACGCGCACGGCCAGGATCTCGCCCGAGCGGGTGTAACGCTCCTGGGCGACGCGCCACCCGTCCTGTCCGGCGTGCGGAACGAGATAGAGCCCCGGTGCGGGGACAAACCCGGGCACGTGGAGCGGTGCTCACGCCGCCGGGGAGCCGTCGATGAAGGCCAAGGCGGCGCCGATGACCTCGGCGCTCTTGAGGTCGCGCACCGCGGAAACGGGGGTCGTCTCCCCGAGGCGCGGGTTGGCGCCTACCAGCCAGGTCAGGGCGACGTCAGGCCCTTCCGCCTGCGCCATAAGGTGCCAGACGCGGTAGCCCAGTCGCAGCTGGTTGACGGTCTTCAGACGCGGCTCGGGGCCGTCGGGGCGGGCCACCTGGCGGGCTGGCCCCGGTCTTTGGTGCCGGTCATCGCCTGCACGACCGAGGTGCCCACGTTCTCGTTGAGTATCCGCACCAGGTCGTGGATGTCGAGCCTGGTGGCGTCGGCGTGCGTGGCAACCACATTGGATTTCATGCCGAAACTACGCGCGAAGCGACCTAAAAACCACTGCGAATCTGTCCACAAACCCGGGAAAGTCGCAAGCCTGATGGCTGCTCATCCCGCGCTTCAAGGGCCAGCCAGGCGGTCCCGACGAGCCATCGGTGGGTTACAGCTGGCGACCGCCGCGGCTGGGGGCACCGCGGGTGGGCGGGTGGTCCCGCCGACGTTAACGGCCCTGCTGCTGTCGCCGGGGAGAGCCTCTCGCGAGCTTGGGCGAGGCGCTCCGCAGAAGCGAGCTCGGGTTCATGCTTATGATCCGACGCCGTGACGAGGACTCGCCCGTCACGTGTGGCGGCCCGCATCGTGGTTAGCGCCGCGCCTGCGGCGCTGTAATCGTCCCCCTGAGACCTTCCTCCACCTGTGGCCCAAGAGGGTCGGTGGTGGTGATGGACCAGCGGTCCCGGTAGCGGGCGACGACTCGCGCATCCAGCGCCCGCCACCGTGTGTGACGCTCGTTTTCGGTTCCTGTCGCGTGGCTCCTTCGTCTCGGTGGCGAGAATCAGTTGCGGTGTCACCAGGTTTGCGGCGTGGGCGGACTACGACACCGAAGTGAAGGTTCAATGAAGAGATCGGGAGGTTGTCACTTCGGGCGCTGAACCGAACGTAACGTGGTGCTCAGACTGAACCGCCCGTGAGATCTTGCCCGGCCTTCTGCGGCCGTGCTGTGTCCGCAGAAGGAGCTTCTTGAGCGTGCCTCACATGCCAGCGCAGGGACTGCGTCCTACTCGTCGTGAGTTGCGCCAGGCGAGCCAGCAGGTGACTGGAGGGGCGGCAGGCGCCGCAGTGGCGGTCGAGCATCCGCGCAGGCGGGACCTGCACCGCGGTTCCGACACGAGTCGTGCGCAGGCCGTGAGGTCCGAGCCGCCACAGCGAGTACGCAGGAAGGACCTGCGTACTCGTCGCCGGCCCGTTCGGCGGCGCGGTGCGCTGACGTCACTTGCCTCGGCTTTGGGTGCTGTGGCATTCGTGGCTGCTCCAGTGAGCGTGTCATCCCCCCAGGCCGAGGTGGTCATCCCCGATACCGTCGTTGTGCCTGCGGAGATAAGTGCCCTGGATGCTCTTCACGGTGCAGCGGACCGTTTCGCGCTGGAGTCGGCCAGTGCTACTTCGGCAATACTCGATCGGCCCGCCGAGCGAGAGATGGCGGCGGCGGTCCGAGCCTCGCGCGCCGCAGAGCGGTCACTCCTAGCGGCAGACGGCAGCCCCACCGCCAATGGCATGGCCGCGGCGCTAGTGCCTGCACGCCAACGGGTTGTCATGCCGTTGGCCGAAGGCAATTACCGGATCACCTCGAGGTATGGCGCGCGGCAGAACCCGTTCGGCGGGGGCGCGCAGTTCCATTACGGCGTCGACCTGGCAGCGCCCCTGGGTACCCCTATCCACGCCGTCGCCGACGGCGTCGTGACCTATGTCGGGCAGGGACGCGCGGGCCGGTCGAGCATGCTCATCATCATCGAGCACGAGATCGAGGATCAGATGGTGTACACCTGGTACAACCACATGTACGCCTCTGGCCTCTACGTCGAGCCCGGGCAAGCCGTCGAAGCGGGCCAGGTGATCGCGGGGGTGGGTAACAACGGGAACTCCACCGGCCCGCACCTGCATCTTGAGGTCCACACCGACGACCAGCTCTCCACGGTGAACCCCCTCACCTGGCTCCAGGAACAGGGAGCCGTCGACGTCGGCCAGCTGTAACAGGTAAGCCGTCTGCCCCGCGATCTATCCGGAGGGTCTGCTGCACGGATAGGTGACATCTGATCTGTGATGCCGAACGGTGCCACCGGAAGGATGTGCACGGTGCCGAAGCCGTACCCCAAGGAATTCCGCGACGACGTCGTTCGTGTCGCGAGGAACGGTGAGCCGGGCGTCCACCGGAAGCAGACCGCTGCCGACTTCGGCATCAGCGAGTCGTACTATCGGTCTCCCGGGCCGTCGAGCTCCTGGGCGATCTCATCCTCAGGTACAAGTCCACGACCCCCGCGGGGCCAGCGTTGATGACTCATCCGGGCGCTGACCCCTGACCCGCGCGGCGACCCTAGATGGACGGCGCGGGCTTCGGAGAACTCAGGGCTCGGTAGAGTGGTCAATGGTGGGTGCGCTGCCCACCGAGACCACGACGTTAGCGTCAGGGTCTCGCCACCTCCGTCTTGGCGGGGGAGCGCACACGGCCCGATTCCCCCATGGTTCCCCCACAGCCCCCCGGCTAACGGCGAACCTGCAGGTGAGGGTTGGTTCGAAGAGTTCAACGTCTGACCCCTCGGCGAGAGGCGGTAGCCCCTCTCCCGCCGAGAGCGGAGTCGTTGCCGCCCCCTCGCGCCGAGAGCGGAGTTGTTGTCAGCCCCGCTCTCGCCGAGAGCGGAGTTGTTGCTGGCCCCCATCTCGCCGAGAGCGGAGATGTTGCCGGCCCCCATCTCGCCGAGAGCGGAGTTGTGTCGGGACTGCTTTCCGGGGGCCGGCCGCTGCCGGCGGGCCGCGTCTCGGCTACAGGTCCCGAACCCAGTCCTGACCCACGAGCTCGACGCCGAACCGGTCGTGCCGCTGCACGGCGGACAGCGTGAAGCCGGCGGCCTCGTAGATGCGGCGCGCCGACACGAGGACGTCATTGGTCCAGAGCGTCATCCGGCGGTAGCCGCGCGCCCGGGCGAAGTCGATGCACGTGTCGACCAGCCGGGTCCCGACGCGGTGTCCCCGGGCAGCGGGGTCGACGAGAAGGAGGCGGAGCTTGGCCGTCTCGTCGTCGGCGGCGACGCAGAACACGCACCCGACCCGCCGCCCGTCGAGCTCCGCGATCCACGCAGCCTCCCGGCGGGGGGCGCGGCCCTCGGCGTAGGCAGCGACGATGCCCGCCACGAGGACCTCGAAGGCGGTGTCCCAGCCGAACTCCTCGGCGTAGAGCTCGCCGTGGGCCATCACGACCCAACCCAGGTCACCCGGTCGGTTTAGCGGACGGATCTCGACCCGGTCGCCGACGGGCGCCCCGCGAACAGCGTCGTCCATGGCTCCTCCTTCGGGTATGCACCGTAGACCTCCGTGTCCGGTGAGTCATCAGCCCACATGAGAGATCGCCCGCCGTCGATCTGCGGCGGCCCGACCGACGACCCCGCGGCCCGGCTCGGGCACGATTGGGGAGTGGACCGCCCCTTGCTCATGCTCGATGTCGACGGCGTCCTCAACCCGTACGGTGCGTCTCACCCGCCGTCGAGCTATGCGGACCACCACATGTTCCCCGGTGAGGAGCCGGTCCGCGTGAACCCCGAGCACGGGGTGTGGATCACCAAGGCCAGCAGCGTCCTGGACGTCGCATGGGCCAGCAGCTGGAACGACGACGCCAACACGCTCCTCGTCCCCCTGCTGCAGATGGCCCCGTTGCTGGTGGTGCGCATGCCGCCACCGCCCTTCGAGCCCAAGGAGAAGGTGCCGGCCATTGCTGCCTACGCGCAGCAGCGGCCGGTGGCGTGGATCGACGACCTGCACACACCCGAAGCCCACCGCTGGGCCACGGGCCGCGGCGTGCCGACCCTGCTGATCACCATCGACCCGGCGATCGGGCTCACCCGCGACTCCATCGACCGCGTCATCGCCTGGGCCACAGCCAGCACCCGATGAGTCCGCGGACGCGGCAGCTGCTTCCGCACCTTCCCACGAGAGCCGGATTGTATGCACGCTCCCTCGCCGAGAGGCAGGCCGCTGCCGGCGCTACGCTCGCGAGCATGACGTTCAACGAGGGTGTCCGCGCGGACTCGGGCCGGGTCCGTACCTCACGTGGAGGCGGACGCGGACTCGCCATCGGCGGTGGGCTCGGCGGTGGCGGACTCGTCCTCGTCGTCGTCGTCATGCTCCTGACGGGGCAGAACCCCGCGAGCCTGCTCGGCGGCGGTGGTGACACGACCGGCCAGGGAGCCGAGCCCGGTATCGACCTCAGCCACTGCCAGACCGGCGCCGACGCCAACGAGCACACCGAGTGCCGGATGGTGCTGACCGCCGATGCGCTCGACGTCCACTGGGACGGCGTCATGGCCGAGCAGACCTCCCAGGACTACGTCATGCCGGGCTTCGAGATCTTCCAGGACTCCGTCGCCACGGGCTGCGGGTCCGCGACGGCCGCAGTCGGCCCCTTCTACTGCCCGCCGGACTCCTCGGTCTACCTCGACCTCGGCTTCTTCGACCAGCTCGAGACGCAGCTCGGCGCGCAGAACGCCCCGCTCGCGCAGATGTACATCGTCGCGCACGAGTGGGGCCACCACGCGCAGCACTCCCTGGGCACCATGGAGGGCGCGGACCGCACCGACACCGGCCCGAGCGGTGACGCCGTCCGGCTGGAGCTCCAGGCCGACTGCTACGCGGGCATGTTCATCGGCGACGCCGCAACAACCGTCGACCCGGACTCAGGAGAGACCTTCCTCCAGCAGCCCACCGCGGCCGAGGTACGCACCGCCCTCGACGCCGCGGCCGCCGTCGGCGACGACCGCATCCAGGAATCCGCGGGCCAGGAAGTCTCGCCCCACTCGTGGACTCACGGCTCCGCCGAGCAGCGGATGAACTGGTTCGTGACCGGCTACGAGCAGGGCACGCTCCAGGCCTGCGACACCTTCGCCGTCCAGACGCCCTGACAAGCGGCGCGCGGACAGTCCGGCCGTCGGCGGGTGTGGCGTCGCGGGTGGACACAATCCTGCTGTCGGCAGGTGTGGGGTGCGCGCGTGTGGAAACAATCCCGCTGTCGGCGGGGGAAGCGTCCGCGCGCGCGAACAACCCTGCTGTCGGCGGGGGTGTGGGGTGCGTGCGCGTCGAAACAATCCTGCTGTCGGCGGGGGTGTGGGGTGCGTGCGTGGAAACAATCCTGCTGTCGGCGGGGGAGGGGGCGGTCAGGTGCTGAAGGCGTGGGTGAAGCCGAGGTGCTTGGCGATGATGGCGAGCTGCACCTCGGTGGAGCCCTCGCCGAGCTCGAGGACCTTGGAGTCGCGGTAGTGCCGGGCGACGACGTTCTCGTTGAGGAAGCCGTTGCCGCCCCAGATCTGGCAGGCGTCGTGGGCGTTTGCGACGGCTGCCTCACTGCCGACGAGCTTGGCGAGTGAGGCCTCGCGGGTGAAGGGCATCCCGGCGTCGATCCGGCGGGCGGCCTCGTGCATCAACGAGCGGGCGGCGGCCACCCGGGCCTGCATGCGGGCGATCGTGAAGGCGGTGTGCTGGTTGTCGCCGAGTCGGCGGCCGAAGACGATGCGGCGGGTGGCGTACGCGACGGCCTGCTCGAGGCAGCCCTGGGCGGCGCCGACGCACAGCGCGGCGAAGGCCACCCGTCCCTCGTCCAGGATCGAGAGGAAGTTGGCGAACCCGCGTCCCTGCTCGCCGAGGAGGTTCTCCTCGGGGACCCGGACGTCGGTGAGGAGGAGTGGGTGGGTGTCGGAGGTGTGCCAGCCGACCTTGTCGTAGGCCGGCAGCACCGTGAGTCCTGGCGTCCCGCTGGGGACGATGATCGTCGAGAGCTCCGGGGCGTCCCTCCCGTCGCGGCCGGTGCGCCTACCGGTGACGGCGGTGACGGTGACGAGTGAGGTGATCGGGGTGCCGGAGTTGGTGATGAACTGCTTGGACCCGTTGATCACCCAGTGGCGGTCGACGAGGTCGGCGGTCGTCCGGGTGGCTCCGGCGTCGGATCCGGCCTCCGCCTCGGTCAGCCCGAAGGCGGCCAGCGCCTCACCCCGGGCGAGGGCGGGCAGGTACCGCTCCTGCTGCTCCCGGGTGCCGAAACGCAGGATCGGCATGGCCCCCAGGCCCAGACCGGCCTCGAGGGTGACCGCGATCGACTGGTCGACCCGCGCCAGCTGCTCGACGGCCACGCACAGCGAGAGGTAGTCGCTGCCCTGCCCACCGAGCTCGACGGGGATCGGCAGCCCGAACAGGCCCATCTCGCCCATCGCGGCGATGATCTCCAGCGGCAGCCGGCGCTCGGTGTCGTAGGCGTAGCTGGCGGGGGCGACGACCTCGTCGGCGAAGTCGCGGACCCGCGCGGCCAGCTCCTGGTGCTCGGGGGAGAGCAGCTCGGTGCCGGCAACGGGGGTGATCGTGCTCATGCTCACGGGGTCTCCTCGGTGGTCGAACGGGACGCCAGGCGGCGCGCATGGCGCAGGATCGGCTCGTCGACCATCCGGCCGTCGAGCTCGAACACCCCGCCACCGGCCGCTGCCGCGGCGGCCAGCACCCGGCTGGACCAGTCGGCCTCCTCCTCGGTGGGGGAGTAGGCGGACCGGATGACCGGGACCTGCGCGGGATGGATGCAGGCGGTGGCGGTGAAGCCGCTGGCGGCGGCGTCCTCCGCCTCGGCGCGCAGTCCGGCGGAGTCGGCGAGGTCGGCGTGGATCGCGTCGACCGCGGCGCGGCCGTGCGCGCGGGCGGCGAGCAGGACGGCGGACCGCGCGTGCCGGACGACGTCACGGTAGCCACCGTCGGGCCGCCGGGACGAGGCCCCGCCGAGCGAGGCGACGAGGTCCTCCCCGCCCCACATGAGCGCCACCACCGCCGGGTGGGCGGCCAGGTCCGCCGCGGCGAGCACCCCGCGAGCGGTCTCGCACAGGACGACGACGCCGGCCGCGGGCAGGTCGGCGACGAGACGGTCGACGTCCTCGCTGTGCTCGGCCTTGGGCAGCATCACCCACCGCACCTCGGTGCCCGCAAGAGCGGCGACGTCGGCGGCGACGTCCTCCGTGCCGGGAGCGTTGACGCGCACGATCGTGCGGGCCGGGTCGAGGGCGGCGCCCGCGCCTGTGGCACCGGCAGCGGCAGCGTCGATCGCGGCGGAGCCGCCCGCACCGGCCGCGCCCGCCGAGCTGCTCCCGGCCGTGCCGAGCGCATCCACCACCGCGTCCCTGGCCGACTGCTTGTGCGCCGGGCCGACGGCGTCCTCGAGGTCGAGGATGACGGCGTCGGCTCGGGCGGCCGCCTTGGCGAACCGGTCCGGCCGGTCGCCGGGACAGAAGAGCAGCGCCGGCCCGAGTGGGAACGGCTCGACGACGGCGCTCACGGTGCCTGCCGGTACATCAGCGTGGTCCGCACGGCGCGCGCGACGACATCGTCGTGCTGGTTGCGGCCGGTGTGGACCAGGGTGACCACCGCCTGGCCCGGCCGGGACTGCGAGCGGCGGACTGAGAGCACCTCCGTCTCGCTGTACAGCGTGTCGCCGATGCGCAGCGGGCGCGGGAAGGTGACCTCGCTGAAGCCGAGGTTCGCCACCAGGGTGCCCTGGCTGAGCTGGCTCACCGAGGCGCCGACGATCGTGGCGAGCGTGAACATCGAGTTGACCAGCCGCTCGCCGAACTCCGACGCCTCGCTCCAGGCGGCGTCCAGGTGCAGCGCCTGCGGGTTCATCGTCATGGTCGAGAACACCACGTTGTCCGCCTCGGTGACGGTGCGCCCGGGGCGGTGCGCGTAGACCACACCGGTCTGGAGCTCGTCGGCGTACAGGCCGCGCTGGACGACCCGGGGCTTGTGCTCAGACACCGTCCACTCCCGTCGTCGGCAGCACCTGCGCCAGCTGCTCCCCGCGCCGCACCGTCTGCCCGGTGGTGACGTGCAGGCGGAGGGACCCGGCGCTGGGCGCGCGCAGCACGTGCTCCATCTTCATCGCCTCCACCGCCAGCACCGCGTCGCCCGCCAGCACGTGGCCGCCGTCGTCGACCAGGACGGCGACGACGGTGCCGGGCATGGGCGAGTCGAGCGTGGGGGCCCGTCCGTCGTCCCCGGAGGACCGGGCGGCGACGTGGGTCACGAGCTCCCGGTCCCCGTCGTCGGTGCCGATCCAGACGGAGCGGTCCGAGCTGTGCCGGCGCAGCGGCTCTCGGAGTCCGTCGACCGTCACGGCGTCGGGGTGCAGGGAGAGGGAGAAGCACGCGCCGTCGACCCGTGCCTCGGCGTGGTCGGGCGACCCGGTGAGGCGGACGACCACAGGATCGCCCGCCGGCCCGCCGAACCGGACGACGAACGGTGCGGGGCCGCCCAGCCGCCAGCCCGAGGGGGTGTGCCACAGGTCCGTCGTCGCCCGCTGGTGGACGTCGTGCCACCGCACGAGCGCGGCAACGGCGTACTCGCGCGCCGTGACCGGGGGACGCGTGAGGCGCTCCCGGTGCCGGTCGATGAGGCCGGTGTCCATCCGTCCTGCGGCGACGTCGTCGTCGGCGAGCAGCCTGCGCAGGAACGCGGTGTTGGTGACGACCCCGAGGACGTGCGTGTCCGCCAGTGCCCGGTCGAGCCGGGCCAGCGCCTCGGCCCGGGTGGGGGCGTGGGCGACGACCTTGGCCAGCAGCGGGTCGTAGGCGCTGGACACGTGCGTGCCGTCGCGCAGCGCGTGGTCCACGCGCACCCCGGTGGGCAGCGAGAGCCCGAGCACCGTCCCGCCGGTCGGCACGAACCCCGCGTCGGGGTCCTCGGCGTAGACCCGTGCCTCGACGGCGTGCCCGACGGTCCGTACCTGGTCCTGGCCCAGACCGAGCGGCTCGCCGGCGGCGATCCGCACCTGCGCCGCGACCAGGTCGATCCCGGTGACCGCCTCGGTGACCGGGTGCTCGACCTGCAGCCGGGTGTTCATCTCCATGAAGTACGGCTCCGCGGGTGCGTCGGCGGAGACGATGAACTCCACCGTGCCGGCACCGACGTAGTCGACCGCGCGGGCGGTGGCGATCGCGGCCCGGCCGAGGTGCTCGCGCTGCTCCGCGGTGAGCAGCGGGCTGGGGGCCTCCTCGACCACCTTCTGGTGCCGGCGCTGCAGGGAGCACTCCCGCTCGCCCAGGTGCACGGTGGTCCCGTGGGCGTCGGCGAGGACCTGCACCTCGATGTGCCGTGGAGAGCTGACGAAGCGCTCGAGGAACAGGGTGTCGTCGCCGAAGGCGGCGGCCGCCTCCCGCCGTGCGGTGGCCAGCGCTGCGGGCAGGTCCGCGGGATCGTCCACCCGGTGCATGCCCTTGCCCCCACCTCCGGCGGACGGCTTGACGAGCAACGGGAAGCCCACGTCGCGGGCGCCGGCCAGCAGGGCGGCGTCGTCCAGGCCTGACTCGGCCAGCCCGGGGACCGTCGCCACCCCGCGGGCAGCGACCGCGGCACGGGCGGCGATCTTGTCGCCCATGGTCTCGATCGCCTCGGGGCTCGGACCGATGAAGACCACGCCGGCGTCGGCGCACGCGCGGGCGAAGGAGGCCCGTTCGGCGAGGAAGCCGTACCCGGGGTGCACCGCCTGGGCTCCTGCCCGCCGCGCTGCCGCGACGATCGCCGCGCCGTCGAGGTAGGAGGGGATGCGGACTGCCGCCCCGGCGGCCGTGACGTGCGGCGCCCGGGCGTCCTCGTCGGTGTGGACCGCGACCGAGGCGATGCCGAGGGTGTCCAGCGTGCGGATGACCCGCAGCGCGATCTCAGCGCGGTTGGCGACGAGCACGGAGGTGAACATCGCCGTCACATCCGGAAGACGCCGAAGCGCGGGTCGGGGAGCGGGGCGCGGGACACGACGTCCAGGGCCAGGCCCAGGACGGTGCGGGTGTCCTCCGGTGGGATCACACCGTCGTCCCACAGCCGGGCGGTGGAGTAGTACGGGTTGCCCTGGGCCTCGTACCGGGCCTTGATCGGGGCCGTGAACGCCGCCTCGTCCTCCTCGCTCCACGTGCCGCCGGCGGCCTCGATCTGGTCGCGCTTGACGGTGGCGAGCACGGAGGCGGCCTGCGACCCGCCCATGACGGACACCCGGGCGTTCGGCCACAGCCACAGGAATCGTGGGGAGAAGGCGCGCCCGCACATCGAGTAGGTGCCGGCGCCGAAGGAGCCGCCGATGACGACGGTGAGCTTGGGCACGCGGGCACACGCGACAGCGGTGACCATCTTGGCGCCGTCCTTGGCGATCCCCCCGCGCTCGTACTCCGAGCCGACCATGAAACCGGCGATGTTCTGGAGGAACACGAGCGGGATCCCGCGCTGGTCGCACAGCTGGACGAAGTGCGCCCCCTTGAGCGCCGACTCGCTGAACAGGACGCCGTTGTTGGCGACGACGCCCACCTGGTGCCCGTGGATGCGGGCGAACCCGGTGACGAGGGTGGTGCCGTAGGTCGGCTTGAACTCGGCGAGCTCGCTGCCGTCCACCAGCCGGTCGATGACCTCGTGGACGTCGTACGCCGTCGCGAGGTCCCCCGGGACCACGGTGCCGATCGACCCGGGGTCGGCCACCGGCTCGCGGACCTCCGCCCGCGCCCAGATCGGCTCCGGGCGCGGCAGCGTCGCCACGATGTCCCGGACGATCTCCAGCGCGTGCTCGTCGTCGTCGGCCAGGTGGTCCGCGACGCCGGAGACCTCGGTGTGCAGCTGCCCGCCGCCGAGCTCCTCGGCGGTGACCACCTCGCCGGTCGCGGCCTTCACCAGCGGGGGTCCGCCGAGGAAGATGGTGCCCTGCTCGCGCACGATGACGGTCTGGTCGCTCAGCGCCGGCACGTACGCCCCGCCGGCGGTGGAGGAGCCCATGACGGCGGCGATCTGCGCGATCCCCGCGGCGCTCATCCGTGCCTGGTTGTAGAAGATGCGCCCGAAGTGGTCGCGGTCGGGGAAGACCTCGTCCTGCATCGGCAGGAACGCGCCGCCGGAGTCGACGAGGTAGACGCACGGCAGCCGGTTCTGCTCCGCCACCTCCTGGGCCCGCAGGTGCTTCTTCACCGTCATCGGGAAGTAGGTGCCGCCCTTGACGGTGGCGTCGTTGGCCAGGACGAGGCAGTGCCGTCCGTGGATGAGCCCGATCCCGGTGACGATCCCCGCTGCCGGGGCCTCGTCGTCGTACATGCCGGTGGCGGCGAGCGGCGAGAGCTCGAGGAACGGGGTGCCCTCGTCGATGAGCCGGTCGATCCGGTCGCGGGGGAGCAGCTTGCCGCGGGCGAGGTGCTTCTCGCGGCTGGCGGCCGGACCTCCGGCGGCGACGGCGGCGAGCCGGGAGCGCAGGTCCTGGACGAGGGCGGTCATCGCAGCGGCGTCGCCGGCAGCGGCCGTGGTCCCGAGCACCGCTACCTCACCAGCGCGATCGCCGGGTCGGACAGGACGTCGGTGACGTCGGAGAGGAACGCCGCGGCCTCCGCGCCGTCGAGGACCCGGTGGTCGAAGGACACCGTCACGGTGACGACCTCCCGCAGCGCGACCTCGCCCCGGTGCTCCCACGGCCGGGTGCGGACCGTGCCCAGGGCCACGATGACGCTCTGGCCGGGGTTGAGGATCGGCACCCCGCCGTCGACGCCGAACACCCCGACGTTGGTCACGGTCAGGGTGGAGCCGCTGAGCTCGGTCGGGGCGAGTGTCCCCTCCCGGGCGCGGGCCGCCCGGTCGGCGATCTGCTCGGCGAGGGTGCCGGCGTCCAGGGTGTCCGCGTCGGGGACGGTGGCCACCACCAGTCCGCGGTCGGTGGCGACGGCCACCCCGAGGTGCAGGTGGCCGAACAGCTCGATCCGCCCCTCGTCGGCATCGAGGCGAGCGTTCGCCTGCGGCGTCCGTCGCGCGGCGAGGACGACGGCCCGGCAGGCCAGCGACAGGAACGTCGGGGCGGTCGCAGCGGTTGCCGCGCGCCGGGCCAGCGCCAGCGTCTCGGTGACGTCGACCGTGGAGAACACCGCGGCGTGCGGCGCGGTGAAGGCCGAGTCGGTCATCGCCCGGGCCGTGTGCTTGCGCAGGCCGGTGAGCGGGACGTACGTGGAGCCACGGTCGGGGCCGGTCTCCCGGGCAGCCGACGTGCCTCCCGCGACCGCCTCGACGTCGGTGCGCCGGATGAGGCCGTCCGGTCCCGACCCGGGCACGGTACTCAGGTCCACGCCGAGGTGGCGGGCCAGCATCCGGACCGGCGGCATCGCCCGGGGGGTGGTCTCCCCGGGGCCGGTCGTGCCGTGCCGCCGGTAGGGGACCGTCGCGAAGGCGCGTGCCCGACGACGCGGGCGGGCATCACCCGCCGCCTGCGGCCCGTAACCGACGAGCACGGCGTGCCGCTGCGTGGGTGTTTCGGCCGTGGTCGACGACGACGGCGCCGCGGCGGGGGCGGGAGCGGCGGTGGGCTCCGGGGCGGACGACGACGGCGCCGCGGCGGGGGCGGGAGCGGCGGTGGGCTCCGGGGTGGACGACGACGCCGCCTTGGCGTGGTCGGGGGCGGCGGCGGGCTCCCGGGTGGACGACGACGGCGCCTCCGCGGGGGCGGGGGCGGCCGGGCTGTCGGCGGACCCTGCGACGACGTCGAACTCGACGAGTGGTGCCCCGACCGGGACGACGTCGCCCTCCTGGGCGTGGAGCTCGAGGATGCGCCCCGCGTACGGGCTGGGGAGGTCGACCACCGCCTTGGCGGTCTCCACCTCCGCGAGGATCTGGTTGAGCTCCACTTCCTCGCCCTCGGCGACGTGCCAGGTGATGATCTCGGACTCGGTGAGGCCCTCACCGAGGTCCGGCAGCCGGAACGTGGTCATGACGCCGCCCCCAGCGAGTTCCGGCGGCCCAGGGTGTGGTCTACGGCGTCGAGGATCCGGTCGAGGTCGGGGAGGAAGGTGTCCTCCAGGCCGGCCGGCGGGTAGGGGGTGTCGTACCCGGTGACCCGCTCGGGGGCCGCCTCGAGGTGGGCGAAGCACTCCTCGACGACGGCGGTGATGACCTCCGTGGAGACCGAGCAGCTGGCCTGCGCCTCGTGCACGACGACGAGCCGGCCGGTGCGCCGCACGCTCGCCGCGACGGTGTCCCGGTCGAGGGGGGAGATCGCCCGCAGGTCGATGACCTCGACGCTGATGCCCTCGTCGCTCGCGGCGATCGCGGCGTCGAGCGCGGTTGCCACCATCGGGCCGTAGGCCACCAGGGTGACGTCGCGCCCGGGTGCCACGACGCGCGCCGTGCTGAGGTCGGCGCGGACGGACCGGTCCACCTCGCCCTTGGTCCAGTACCGGCGCTTGGGCTCGAGGAAGACCACCGGGTCGTCGCTGGCAATGGCCGCCCGCATGGTCGAGTAGGCCTCCTGGGGGCTCGCCGCCGTGACGACCCGCAGGCCGGCGGTGTGGGCGAAGTAGGCCTCGGGGGACTCCGAGTGGTGCTCGACGGCGCCGATGCCGCCGCCGTAGGGGATGCGGACGGTCAGCGGCATCCGTACCGCACCCCGGGTGCGGTAGTGCAGCCGGGCGACCTGGGTGACGAGCTGGTCGAAGCCGGGGTAGACGAACCCGTCGAACTGGATCTCGCACACCGGCCGCATGCCCCGGTAGGCCATCCCGACCGCGGTGCCGATGATCGCGGACTCGGCCAGCGGTGAGTCGATCACCCGCGACCGGCCGTACGTCGCCTGCAGGCCGTCGGTGACCCGGAAGACCCCGCCGAGCGTGCCGATGTCCTCACCGATGAGGACGACCTTCTCGTCCGCCGCCAGCGCGTCGTCGAGCGCGGCGTTCAGGGCACCGGCCAGCGTGAGGCTCACGGCTGCTCCTCGGCCAGCGACGCCGCGAAGGCCTCCTGGGCCGCGCGCTGCCGGCTGATGGTCGGGTGCTCGCCGGTGTAGACGTGGTCGAAGAGCGTCTGCGGCTCTGGGGGGGCCATCGTGGTGACCGCCTGCCGCAGCTCGGCCGCGACGGCGTCGGCGCGCACGGTCGCCTCCTCGCGGATCGAGGCGACCGGTGCACCGAGCTGCTCGAGGTGACGCTCCAGGCGCCGGACCGGGCAGCGCCGCTGCCAGCGCTCCAGCTCGGCGTCGTCGCGGTAGCGCGTGGGGTCGTCGCTCGTCGTGTGGGCGCCCATCCGGTAGGTGACCGCCTCGATGAAGGTGGGGCCGCCGCCGGCTCGCGCACGCCGGGCAGCGAGCAGGCTCGCCGCCCGGACGGCCAGGACGTCGTTGCCGTCCACCCGCAGCGCCGGGATCCCGAAGCCGGTCGGCCGCAGGGCGATCGGCACCGTCGTCTGCACCGTGACGGGCTCGGAGATGGCGTACTGGTTGTTCTGGCAGAAGAAGACGACCGGCGCGTCGAACGTGGCGGCGAAGACCATCGCCTCGTTGACGTCCCCCTCGCTGGTGGCGCCGTCCCCGAAGCAGGCGACGGCGATCTCCTGCCCGCCCTGCGCTGCCGTCGCCATCGCGTAGCCGGTGGCGTGCAGCGCCTGTGCGCCGATGATGATCTGCGGGGTGGCCATGTGCCGCTCGTGCGGGTCCCAGCCGGAGAAGGTGGTGCCGCGCCACACGCTGAGTAGCTCGCTGGGTATCACGCCGCGGCACCAGGCCAGGCCGTGCTCCCGGTAGGAGGAGAAGATGAAGTCGGTGGGGGCCAGCGCGCGGCCGAGCCCGATCTGCGCCGCCTCCTGGCCCAGCAGCGGTGGCCAGAGCCCGAGCTCGCCCTGGCGTTGCAGGGCGACGGCCTCGTGGTCGATGCGCCGGATCACCGCCATGTCGATGTACAGGTCGGTGAGCAGGTTCTCGTCGACGTCGCCGAGGTGCTCGTCGAGGGGCGGACAGGGGTGCCGGGAGCCGGTCGGGTCGAGGACCTGCAGTGGTTCCGCGAGACCGTCGACCAGCGGCTGCTCGGGGGGTGACATGGTCGTCGACATCCTCGAACCTCCATGTTCGAAAGGCGCCTCGTGAGCGCCCGAGTGGCGCGGGTGTGGCCGGTTTCGACGGTACTCCGGTAGCGCAGGAGGCGCAATGAACGCGGCGTTCGTCGAACATTATGCTCAGCAAAGGCGTGGCGGCGTGGATATGATTGGGCACCATGCGCAGCGTGGACGACACCGACCGGCGGATCCTGCTGGCGATGACCGCCAACCCCCGCTCGACGATCGTCGCGATCGCGGACGAGCTCGGGCTGGCCCGCAACACCGTGCAGGCGCGGCTGACGGCGCTGGAGGCCGGGCCCGCCCTCCAGGGGTTCGACCGCCGGCTGCACGCGGCCTCGCTGGGGTACCCGCTGACCGTCTTCATGCTCACGCAGGTGGACCAGCCGCGGCTGGAGCACGTCGTGGCGCAGCTGCGTGAGATCCCGGAGGTGGTCCAGGCGCACGGGCTCAGCGGCCCCGGAGACATCCTCGTGCGCTGCGTGTGCACGGACACCGACGACCTGTACCGGGTCAACCGGCTCGTGCTGGCCTGCGACGGCGTCATCCGCACCGAGACGTCGCTGGCCATGGGGGAGCTCATCCCGTTCCGGCTCGCCCCGGTGCTCGAGCGCGACCTGGAGCACTGACCGCACCCGCTCCCGACCGGGGTGGTGACACTCACCGCAAAAGAGGATGCGCCCCGCCGTAGACTGGACGCCGCCGTCGCAGCGAGTGCTGCGCTGCATCCCACCCACCACCACGCTTTGAGGTCTGCCTGTGATCACCGCCCACGACGTCTCGATGCGCATCGGCGCACGGGAGCTGCTCCACGAGGCGACCTTCCGCGTCGACGCCGGCATGCGGATCGGACTCGTGGGCCGCAACGGTGCGGGGAAGACCACCCTGACCAAGCTGCTCGCGGGCGAGGAGGCGACCTCCGGCGTCGTCCAGCACACCGGGACCATCACGCGGACCGGCGAGATCGGCTACCTCCCGCAGGACCCGCGCACCGGTGACCTCGACGTCCTGGCGCGTGACCGGGTGCTGTCCGCCCGCGGCATCGACGGCATCCTGCGCCGCATCCGCCGCTCGGAGGCGGACATGGCGAGCAGGACCGGGGACGCGCAGGCCAAGGCGATGGAGCGCTACGTGCGCCTCGACGCCGAGTTCACCGCCCAGGGCGGGTGGGCGGCCGAGTCCGAGGCCGCGCGGTTCACCTCGAACCTCGGCCTGCCGACGCGGGTCTTGGACCAGCCGCTGCACACGCTCTCCGGCGGCCAGCGCCGCCGGGTGGAGCTCGCGCGCATCCTGTTCTCCGGGGCGCAGACACTGCTGCTCGACGAGCCGACCAACCACCTCGACCACGACTCGATCGTCTGGCTGCGCGACTACCTCGCCTCGTTCTCCGGCGGGCTCATCGTGATCAGCCACGACGTCGAGCTGCTCCGCGACACCATCAACACCGTCTTCCACCTCGACGCGAACCGCGGTGAGCTGGACGTCTACAACCTCGGCTGGGACGCCTACCTCAAGCAGCGGGAGCAGGACGAGCGCCGTCGTCGTCGGGAGCGGCAGAACGCCGAGAAGAAGGCGTCCACGCTGATGGCCCAGGCGGAGAAGATGCGCGCCAAGGCCACCAAGGCCGTTGCCGCGCAGAACATGATCCGCCGCGCCGAGCGCATGGTCGCCGGCCTCGAGGACACCCGCCGCGCCGACAAGGTCGCCAACCTCCGCTTCCCGGACCCGGCGCCGTGCGGCAAGGTGCCGCTGACGGCCGAGGGGCTGTCCAAGTCCTACGGTTCCCTCGAGGTGTTCACCGACGTCGACCTCGCCATCGACCGCGGCTCCAAGGTCGTCGTCCTCGGGCTCAACGGTGCCGGCAAGACGACGCTGCTGCGGATCCTCGGCGGTGTCGAGGAGCCGGACACCGGCGAGGTCGTGCCCGGGCACGGGCTGAAGATCGGCTACTACGCCCAGGAGCACGAAACCCTCGACGTCGAGCGCACGGTGGTGGAGAACCTCCGGACTGCCGCGCCGGACCTCACCGACACCCAGGTGCGCTCGGTCCTCGGGTCCTTCCTCTTCTCCGGCGACGACGCGGACAAGCCCGCCAAGGTGCTGTCCGGCGGAGAGAAGACCCGCCTCGCGCTGGCCGTGCTCGTCGTCTCCTCGGCGAACGTGCTGCTCCTCGACGAGCCGACGAACAACCTCGACCCGGCCTCGCGCGAGGAGATCCTCGGCGCGCTGCGGACCTTCACCGGCGCCGTCGTCCTCGTCACCCACGACGAGGGCGCCGTCGAGGCGCTCGAGCCCGAGCGGGTGCTCCTCCTGCCCGACGGCGACGAGGACCTGTGGAGCGAGCAGTACTCCGAGCTCATCGCGCTGGCCTGACGGGGGAGGCACCGCGGCGCTGAGCGGTTGAGTAGGCCGCCGTGTGTCGCACGACGCGCCCTCACCGGGCACTTGACCGGGCAGGTCTTCCGGGACTGTCGGAGCCGAGCGGGGGTGTTGGCGCAGGTCAGGCACGGTCCGTCCGATGCGGGTTGGTCTTGTGGGACGTTCAGCACGCCCACGGGGTTCTCGTCCCGAGCGCAATCAATCGAGGATGGAGCCGCGAGATGTCGGGATGGACGACACCACAGCGCGTCTGCTGGTCGCTTCCCTCGGTGTGACCGTGACACTTGCCGCAGCACTGCTGACTCAGTTGCTGGCGGGCAGGGCCGGGCGGCAGCGTCGCCTTCGAGAGGATCGGTCTCGGTGGTTGACCGACCGCCTCGGCGTCAACACCACGAGCGGTTGCGCCACGGGCGATGCGTCGCCGTAATCTCTAGTCTCTTGCGCTCGGTACTGGCGGTCTAACGCTGGTCAACGGGCGCCCGTGAGTGCCCCGCGTCGGATGTGAGGCGTGTCGCTGACAACGTTCGTGGAACGTACTAACTTGGAGAAACGGAAGCGGGCCGCGCGGCAACGCGACCCGCTCCCAAGCCTCTAAGACGAGGCCTCACCTAGTCGCCCGGACTAGACGGTCCGCCTCACGGTCTTCCTGACCGTGGGGCGACCAGGCACGCGCACGGTGCGCGTGACCTGGATGGTGATCTTGGGCCTCTTCATCGTTCTCACCTCCTTCCCGTAGTGCTAGCGCTGGCGCTCACTTGCGGCGCTCAACGACCGTGGTGCGCGGGCTGCGGGCGGCATGCTTCTTCGTGACGTAGCGACCGCTGATCGCAGACCTGGCGCTGGTTCCCTTGCTCTTCCCCTTAGCCATGGCTCTCTACCTCCTTCCTAGGGCACCGTGCCCACGCCTTCGATCCTAAATCACAACGACGTAATTTGGTGGGATCCTCTGGTCCTGGGACCACTACCCCTAGTCCCTGTGGACACGGTGACCTACTAGATGTTGTGGATCACGGGTTATCCACAGGTGCCGGACACCTTCCCACCGTCCATCCACAGATTTGACGGGACTGCCCACAGGGGGGTAACGGAGCTGTGGGCGACGCGCGGGAGTGTCGGAGGCAGACCCGACGCGGGTGATGTCCGCCGGCACCCGATCACCCGGACGTCATCTGCCCGATCAGAGGGATCGGCCAACGGAACGTCAGCTGGCACGCCCGCCGCCCGCACACCCGGTGGGAGATGGCGACCTAACGATGTCTAGTTGCCGGAGACCCGGCCGACGACAACGAACTTGCCCCCACGTTCGCCTCAGACCGGATGACGACGACGAAACGTGCGCCATCTGCGGCGATGGACATTTCGTCGTGGGGAGCGTCCCAGGCCACGGGAGGACTATGGACCCCGATGTGGCTCCTCGACCTTCGCTTCGGGCGGCCGGTCTATTCGTCAGAGCTGACGTCTAGAGTTGCATTATGACAGACACTCAGCATACTCGGCCGCCGGCCGAGCGATTCATCGCGGCCTACGAGAGCGCTCTCGACCATCTCTCCCACCAGTATGAGGAGTCCTTTCACGGCTTTGGTGCCGTACTTCGACACGAGAAGGCCAGGAGAAATCAGGTCGTCGAGCGCAACCAAGCTGTCCTCCGTAGATTAGCTGAGCTCCGCAACGTTATTGCCCACAACCCCTCCCGTGACGGAGAGCCGATCGCGATTCCCAGGCCGCACGCGGTCGAGCAGATGGAGCGGATCGCGCAGCTGATCCAGCGCCAGCCGCCGATCAAGGACTTCATGGTTGTGAACCCGATCCGCCTCTCCCGGGACAGCACGCTGGCAGAGGTCGCGGCCACGGTGGTCGAGCTAGACATCTCGCAGATGCCGATCTACGAGGGCGACGAATATGTTGGGCTGTTCACGACGAATGCGATGGCTCGATGGCTCAGTGCTTCGATAGCCGAGGACGGGATTCTTCTGGCTGAGGACGTCACCGTCGCGAAACTTATTGAGCATGCTGAAGAGCACGAGCAAGCCGCGTTCGTGAAGCCCACGGTCCCGGCGCTCAGGGCGGCCCAGCGGATGCTGAACCCGACTGCTCCGCCCGCGCTGCTGATTTCCACTGACGGCACCGAAGCGGGCCAGTTACAGGGGATTTTCACCCGATTTGAGGTGGCCGCCGTCCTCAAGGAAGTGACAGTCCCGTTGCCTTGAGGGGACCCTTGAGGACCGCGGTTCGCAGATCTCGTTTATACAAGCTGGCTAGCCCGGATCTTTCATGGGGCGGCCGGGCTGGGTGATGACCGCGCGGGGAGCGTGGTCTGAGTCGATTCTTTCAGCGGGGTGTGACAGTGCGCCGAGTGTCGTCTCGGTTGTCGCGGGTTCCGTGGCCGGGGGCTTGCTGAAAGGTCGTCGGGACGGGAGCCTGCGGGTCAGCCGGGGGCGGGGAGGCGGCGCAGGCGCGTGATGCCGTGGACGGCGAGGTGGGCCCAGGGCGCGGTGCTGGCCAGGTGCAGGACGGTGCGCCGTGCGTGGCGGGCGATGGTGGCCGGAATGGTGAAGATCCGCAGTCGTAGTCGCTTGGGTTCCCAGCGCCGGGCCTCCACGTCGGTGAGAGCGAGCAGCTGCATCCAGGCGGTGAGTTCGGCGGCGAGAGCGACGATGGCGAGCCAGATCTGGTTCTGTGCGAAGTCGTCCAGCGGGAGCGCGCGCAGTCCGGTGTCCTTGGCGGTGCGGATGCGGTCCTCGCAGCGTGCTCGGCGGCGGTGACGGAGCTCGAGGTCGGCGAGCTGGGTGCCGGGTCCGCCGGGGCGGGTGTTGGTGGCGAAGGCGGTGATGCGGTGGCCGTCGATGTCGGTGATCCGCAGCTGAGCGCCGGGATGGGGGCGTTCTTTGCGGGCGATGACGCGCATCCCGGCGGGCCAGCCGGTCAGGTCGAGCAGGTCGGTGAGCTCGGCGACCCAGGCCCCGTCACGAATCTGGTCGTGGGCGTCATAGGCCGGGGTCCAGACGTGGTCAGGGATTACCGCGAGCAGCTCGGGGGTGTTGGCCGGCAGGGTGAACCCGACGGAGTAGGACAGGCGATGGCCGGTCATCCACTCGATGACGTCGTGGGTGCAGCCGGCGCCGTCGGTGCGGATGAGGACTTTCCTGCCCGGGCGGGTGCCGCGCCGGTAACCGGGTAGCTGACGCAGTGCGTCCTTGATGACGGTGATGTGGTCCGCGGCGGTGTTCGAGCCGGCGTTCCCGGCGCGCAGCATGAGAGCGAGGGGTTCCCCGCTGCCCTCGTGACCGTGGTCGAGGAACGCGCACAACGGGTGGAAGCCGTAGCCGCGTTTGAACGTCGCCCCGGCGCGCTCCTTGTCGGAGTGGGAGGTCACCAGGGTGGCGTCCACGTCGATGATCAGCGGCGACTTGGCGCTGATCTCGTGGTCCGGGGAGTGCTGCCCGGCCAACGCCCACGCCGCCTTTCGAGCAGCGGCTCGCGCGGTGTCGATCGCGCGCAGCGCAGCGGGGGCGTCGGTGGCCAGGGCGTCGATGGTCCGCGAAACCGTCGGGTCTGAGGCCACGGGCCCGTAGAGGTCGGGTTCGGCGCGCAGCAGCGCGACGTCCGAGAGCGTGTCTCCGCCCAGCGCCAGGCACAGCGCCAGATCCGTGATGACCTTCGCCGGGTCGTGGACCGCCAGCGGCTTGCGCCACGGCGACAGCGCCACCGACAACTCCGCTCCCAGGCCGGTGGCCGCGATGGTCTCCGTCAGCAGCACCCCGCCGGCCTGACCGATCGCCGGGACGCTGGCCGTGTCGACCTCGACACGTGGATAGACGCGGGTAGTCTTCACCTTGAAGGTGCTCCTCGAACTGATACGACTTGGATCTCGACAATCCCTATCGTCCCTGTTCAGGAGCACTTTCTACGTCACCGACACGGCACCGCCGCCGCTCCACCGTGAAAGCACCGGGCTAGCGCTGGCTGGCGCCACATCCCTCAGGGGCTCAACGGTCAGCATTTGGCGTCTCTACCTGATGCAGGTCGTCGATGATCACCGGGTAGCGCACCTACACCTCTCGCTGGCCGGCAGTCATCCGCAGGGGCCGAACAGTTGGCATTCCGCGATGCGCTTCGCGCTGCCCCGCTGCCCTTCCGGCGCTATATGGAACCGAAGCGGTCGATGGCCGCGGAAAGCGCACCGTCCGTGAGGCGTGCACGGCTGACAAGCGGACTTCGTCTGAAGTCTCATCCGCGAGCGATCACGTCCAGACCGGGGATGCAAGCGGTCTCTTAGCCGGATCCCCGGCGGGTGCGCGAGTCGCCGGCCGAGGCTCCCGGACCGCACACGGGACGGAAACCGCACCAGGGCTGTGCAGCGATGGCCGTCCCGCCACGTCCTGCATGGCGGTGGGGATCGTGAGGTTCGGCGACGGGAACCAGGCTTGGACGGCCCGCTCGGCACACTGCCATGAGCTTGCCGTTCTCTGGCAAGCTCATGGGCGAGGTCGCCCCGCGCGTCTCGTTGCCGGCGGGCATGAGCGGGAGACGGCGTCCCGCTGGCGTCCTGGCATGATGCACCTCATGGATCCTCAGCTGCTAGCGACCGCCCTAGGTGGTGTAATCGCAGCTGCTGCCGGCGCGGGAACTTCTGTAATGCTAGCTCGACAACGGCATGTGCATGAACGGCGGGAGAAGCGATACGACGACGTGAAGTCGGCGTACGTGCAGTTCTACTCGACTATGCGCAGGATCGTCGGTAAGGCCGAACTGGATGCGTATTACGAGGGGGGCACGTACGCGGATCGGGACGGCGGCACTGACCCCATCACCCACCTCCTCGCCGGTGCCGATGCCGATGCTGCACTGGCTCACTTGCGCCTGTTCGCTGATCAAGCGCTGTACGCGGCGGGGCGGGAGTGGCTCGACGCGTACTACGCCCGTTTCTGGAATGAAGGCAGGACGAAGTCCCCGCGCGACATCCATGCCGCCGAAGACCACTTCGTGACGGAAGGCAAACGGGCGCTCGGCGTCACCACGTAGCACCGCTACGGACATCCTGCGGGCTCACGGCAAGGCGCCGGCGAATGCGGAGTCACCGAAGCCTCCGTCGAGGATCCACCTAAACCTCAAGGATGTTGGTGTCGTTTCTCAGCCTGATCGGAGCTGACGTTACGGTTAGCCATGAAGGCAACGCCGATTTGCCGCCTCACCGCCCGGAGGGTCCATGTCCCACACCACCCGCTGCCCCTTCTACCCGCAGCGGCCACCCACGCATAGCGACGACGGTTACACGACCTTCCATCTCCCTGGGCCTGTGTTCCGAAACCATGCCGACTGCGTCTGTCCCGCCCAGGAGAGCCAGATCAGGGACCTGCACTACGTCGAGTCGTGGAAGGACATGGTCTGCCACCACTGCGGCGTGGACCTTGCTGTCCAGGCGCAGCGTGAATGCGAGGAGTACGATGAATGGCTAATGGGTGGCCCCTGGATGTACGGCTCGGGACGCAAGAGTCCATGGAAGTTCTTCTGTCCCCACGGCGGCGAACACCGCGACAACCTCTGGGAGCACGAGTTCGGACGCCCGCATCGACCGGAGCACCCCAGTGAAAATCCGGACACCTCCGTCTGACGTTTTTGATTCCAGTCACTCAAGGCATTAGAGCTCACTACTCGGGGGCTCACGGCTCTAACAGGGCCACTCCTATGCGAGCTCATGAACGAAACGTGACTCCGACCCCGTTCAGGGCCTGGCACCGTAGGGCTGAAGACCCAAATCGGTATCCGTGCTCCATCAGGTTCTCGGATACGCCCGCGCCGAAGCGTCCCGCAAGGCGAACGTGCCACGGCGCCCGAGCCCTGCCGCACCTGCGCGGGCGACGGGCCGCAAGGGGATCCTCTGCGGAACGTGGCTGGCGTCCGGTTCGCGGAGGCTGTGAGCCGGCGGCGGGGACCCGCGACGGGTTCCTCCTACGGGACGGACAACTGGACCGACCGCAACCGCTGCGAGGGCGGACCACTGAGCGTTAGGGGGTCCCGTCCGGCTCCGATGCCCTCTCCAGGCTTCGGACCGCTGCCAGGCGGTGGAGCTCAGACCGTCGGATGAGGAGTGCGGCAACGGGCGCCCGCGATCGCGCTGGCGGCGTGATGATTGGTCGTCATTCGCGCCCTTTGGTTCCTTCGCGCACCATCCGACGATGTTCGCCGCGGCCGGCGGCGTGCCCGCGTTGCGGGCGGAGTCGTTCAGTCGCGAGCGATGCGAAGGGCGACCCAGAGCGCGCACCTTCGGCAGATGTAGGCCGGTTCGCTCCCGAGTGCGTGGAGCGACCTTCGTGGCCGCTGGCGGCCGCAGCACGAGCATCGTTGCTGGGTGTCATCGGCCATGTCGCGATGGTGCCACGGGCCGGTGACCTTCGCGGGTCACAGGTAGCGGCAGACGTCCTCGGGGGAGCATGTGGCCGGGTCGCCGGTGGTGGCGTGCTCGCGCAGGATGGCGATCGTGGTGCGTAGCTGCGCGAGCTCGGCGAGCTGCCGGTCGATGACCGCGAGGCGGGTGTCGAGCAGGTCGGTGACGTGCTGGCAGGGGGCCTGGCCCCGGTCTCGGATGGCCAGCACCTGGCCGATCTGGGCCAGGGTCAGCCCGGCGGCTTGGCCCCGGCGGATGAAGTGCAGCCGGTCGAGCACCTCGGGGCCGTAGTCCCGGTACCCCGCCGGGCTGCGGTCGGGGTCGGGGAGGAGTCCGACGTCCTCGTAGTACCGCAGGGTCTTAGCTGTCGTGCCCGACGCCTGAGCCACCTCACCGATCCGCATGCCACTCATTCTGCCTTGACCTTCCAGTGCACTGGAAGGTCGATCCTGGTCCTGAGGCGCGGCAACAAGGGAGGACTTATGACGGCAACGGACAAGGGCAGGTCGTATGACCTGGCAGTGATCGGGTCCGGTGGGGCGGCGTTCGCGGCCGCGATCCGCGCCACCACCCTGGGCAAGCGGGTGGTGATGATCGAGCGCGGCACCATCGGCGGTACCTGCGTGAACACCGGGTGTGTGCCCTCCAAAGCCCTGCTCGCGGCCGCCGAGGCCCGCCACGTCACACTCGACGCCGCCCGGTTCCCCGGTCTGCCACTCCCCGACGCCCCACCGGTCGACATGCCCGCCATGGTCGCCGGCAAGGACAAGCTCGTCGGATCGCTGCGCAGCGAGAAGTACGCGGCCCTGGCCGCCGAGTACGGGTGGGCCCTCCACCCCGGCGAGGCCACCTTCGTCGGCACACCGACTGAGCCGGCACTCCGCGTGACCGGCCCGGACGGCACGGCGGAAACCGTCCGGGCCGCGCACCACCTCATCGCTACCGGCTCCACGCCCTGGGCGCCGCCGGTCCCCGGCCTGCAGGAGGCCGGTTATCTGACCTCGACGACCGCGATGGAGCTGGACCACGTCCCGGAGTCGCTGCTGGTCATCGGCGGCGGCTACGTCGCCATGGAGCAGGCCCAGCTCTTCTCCCGCCTCGGTGCCCAGGTCACCATGCTCGTCCGCTCACGGCTGGCCTCCCACGAGGAACCCGAGGCCGCCACCGCCCTGGAAGAAATCCTCGCCGACGAAGGCATCGAGATCATCCGCGGCGCGGTGCCCACCGCGGTGCGCCGCGACCCGGCCACCGGCGAGGTCACGGTCACCGCCACCACCGCCGACGGCTCACACGAGCTCCGCGCGGCCGAGCTCCTCGTTGCCACCGGCCGCCGCCCGGTCACCGGCACGCTCGGCCTCGACACCATCGGCGTGCGCGCCGGCAAGCGCGGCGAGGTCATCATCGACAGCCACCTGCGCACCACGAACCCGCGGATCTGGGCCGCGGGTGACGTCACCGCCCACCCGCAGTTCGTGTACGTCGCCGCGGCCCACGGCGCCCTGGTCGCCGACAACGCCCTCACCGGAGCCGGCCGGGAGGTCGACTACCGCCACCTGCCCCGGGTCGTGTTCACCAGCCCCGCCCTGGCCTCCGTCGGAATGACCGACCAGCAGGCCCGCACTGCCGGGATCCGCTGCGACAGCCGCGTCCTGCCCCTGGCGCACGTCCCGCGCGCCATCGTCAACCGTGACACCCGCGGGCTCATCAAGATCGTCACCGACGCCGACACCGGCCGCATCATCGGCATCACCGCCCTCGCCCAGGACGCCGGTGACCTCGCCGCCGCCGGCGTCTACATCCTCGAGGCCGGCATGACCACCGACCAGGTCGCCAACCTCTGGAGCCCCTACCTGACCATGGCCGAAGGCCTCAAACTCACCGCCCAAACCTTCACCACCGACATCACCAAACTCTCCTGCTGCGCAGCATGAACCCGCACAGGGATCCTTGGACGGGACAAGCGACGGCCGTCACCAGCCGCGGGTGCTGGCCTCGCCCTTGAATGGGCCGACCACACGGTGGGTGCACCAGCCGCCGTAGAAGGCCCCGGGCTGCGGCCGGACCGGTTCGCCGTCGACGGTGCACAGAGTCATTCGGCCCGGGTAGAACGCGACGTGTCCGATCAGCGCCTGGTACCCGGGTGAGGGCTCGGGGTAGGTCCAGGCGCCGGCCGGCGCCACCACCCTCCCTCCGTCCTCGTCGCGGCCGACGACGTCCGCGTACGTGGCGCGTCCCTTGAATTCACACACGGTGGTCGGCGCGGCCACGGCGACGAGGGCACCGTCAGTGATGTCGGCGACCGGCAGGTAGTAGGTCGGCGGGTGGGAGGTCTCCAGGACCCGCAGGGCACGTCGGGTGTCGGCGACGACGGTCGTCCCGAGCAGCACCAGGACATGCTCCGTGCTCGGCTGCACCGCGGGTGGGCGGGGGTAGTCCCAGACCGACTCCTGGCCCGGGTCCGGTGGGACGGCGAGCCGCCCGCCCGGGGGTGGCGTGCGGGGACTCCAGGCCGGGCGGTCATGGTGCGTCATGCAGTCGACAGTAGACCGGGGCGCCGCGACCGTGATGGCAGACGATGCCCAGCCCATGCTCCCCGCCGGCTGCTGGTGCTCCACCCGCGGTTGGCCGTGCACCGAGGCCGGGACCTTCGCCGGCGCCCGGGTTCGGCTCACCGCTCACCCGACGCTGCATGGCCGGGCGCCATGGGGCAACCAAGGGCGGCCAGAGTCTCCCGGCGAGGTATGGACGCGAGCCTGTCGCCGCTCAACATTCTGGGCAGGGCTCGCCGCGGCGAGCCGGTCGCGGGAGGATCGCAGTCATGTCCGGCGAGACGCGTGAACTTGCGATGTTCCCGCTCGGTTCTGTGCTGTTGCCTGGCATGCCGTTGCCGCTGCGAATCTTCGAGCCGCGCTACATCGCGATGCTCGCCTCGGTGCTCGGGGAATCCGACCGTGAGTTCGGCGTGGTGCTGATCGAGCGCGGCTCGGAGGTTGGCGGTGGCGACGTCCGGTTCGGGGTGGGCACAGTGGCACGCATCCATTCGGTCGAGATCGCCGAGGAGTCGATCGGCTTGCTCGCGACGGGTGCGGCACGGTTCGAGGTCGTCCGCTGGCTCCAAGACGACCCGTTCCCACGCGCCGAGGTGCGCGAGCTCGAGACGTTGGAACTCGACCCACCTACCGTGTCGGCGCTCGCCGCGGCCGAGGCGCTGGTGCGCGCGACCTTGACCAGAGCGAGCGAGTTCGTCGAACTGCCGTGGTCGCCCGACATAGAACTCTCAGCTGAGCCAGCGAAACGCATCTGGCAGGTCGCCGGTATCGCGCCGCTCGGCCCGTTGGATCACTACGAACTGCTGCGCTCGGCGACTGCGGCGGAGCTGCTGACCACGCTGGTAGACGAGACACGCGTCGCGGATCTCCGCTTCACCATCGGTTGGCCGGACCACCCGTAGGACGACGAGGACCTATCACCGTGAGTTGCCGAAACGGACAACGGACCGTGAGTTGAGGAGCGGTTCGGCCCGGCGCACCGGATGCGGCAGATCCGGATGTCGGCGGGGTGCCCGGACGGCGGACGAGCGGACGTCGAACCTGGCTCCGGCGCGTAGGCGCCCTCAACGGGTGGCGCTCGGTATCCGTGGCCGCCTCTTGGCTGTTCTTCCTGCGGGCGTCTCAAGCTGCGCAGGGCGGCCCGTCGGCCTCCTGCGGCTTGTGCGCCCAATGGATGACTTCACCCAGGATCCGCTTGTCGTGAGATGGGCCGCCGCGGGCGTCGGTGGTGTCAGCCATCGAGCTGCGCATCGATGAGGGCGTCCTCCTCGTCGGCGTCCGTCCGCCGCCGGGTGGTCCGCTCCGGCCGCGTCGGTTCGCCGGCGGCCTCGGCGGCGATGTCCGCGGCCTCGCGTCGCGCGAGGACGACGTAGCCGATGAGGAAGCCGACGGCGAACACCCACCACTGGAACGCGTAGGACAGGTGCGACCCGGGGGTCGTCTCGGGCCGCGGGAACGCGTGGAGACCGTCGACGGGTGCGCCGTTCTCCGTCGTTGCCAGCACGTACCCGGTGAACAGGTCGGTGCCCTCGACGCCGGCCGCCCGCGCGACCGTCGCCGGCTCGATCGCGTAGACCTGCCCGTCCGGTGCCGTGCGCGAGTCCACGGGCTCGGCCTGCCGCAGCCGTCCGACAACACTCACCTCGCCGTCGGGGTAGACGGGCGGCACCGTCTCCTCCTCCCCGAGCGGGAGCCAGCCGCGGTCGACGACGACGAGCCGCTCGCCGTCGTCGTCGTCCTCGGCCCGGAGCACGGCGAGGACGCGCGCGGCGGGGTTGCCGTCCACGGGCCGGTTGCGGACGAGGACCTGCTCCCCGACGTAGCTGCCCTCCACCTCGACGCTGCGCCACACGAGGTCGGCAGGGACGGCGTCGTCGACGAGCTCGGAGATCTCCTGCGCGGGGGCGCCGTAGTTCGCGTTGACGAGCTCGTTCGCGGAGGCGCGCGACTCGTGGCGGGTCCACTGCCACATGCCGAGGAGGACACAGGCGGTCGCGGCGAGGACGACGACGAGCGCCAGCCCCACCCAGCGCCGGGTCCGCAGGAAGCGGTAGCGGCTCATAGCGCGGAGACCGGCACGACCTCCCGCAGGAACGACCGCGTCCCGAGGAAGGACTCCAGGTGCGCACGGTGCGCGTCGCAGGCGAGCCACGTCTTGCGGCGGTCCTCGGTGTGGAGCTTGGGGTTGTTCCACAGCAGGCCCCACGCCGCCTCCTCGCGGCAGCCCTTGGCGCTGCAGACCCGCTCGACCGGGCCGTCGCCGTCCGGCGAGGCGAACGTGCTCACCTCAGGTAGCCACCTCTCAGGTCGATGGGCGGGAAGGTCGGGGGACCGGAGCCCGGGGGGCCCTCGATCTCGGGGAGCCCCTGTGACGTCCCGATCAGCGTATCCGCTTCCTCGGGCCGCTCCTGCCCCGCGTTGGCGAAGATCACGGCGACGTAGGGGAGGAGGATCGCCCCGATGGCCATGACCCAGCGCAGCCAGCCCTCGGTGAAGAAGATCCCGACGAAGCACCCGGTGCGGATCGACATGGAGATGAGGTACCGCACGACCCGGTTGTGGACGTCCTCGCTCAGCGGTCGCCCCACCGAGGTGATCGCCTGAACGTCGCGCTTCCGGCCCACCGAACAAGGGTAAGGTGCGGATGCCTCCGACGCCGGACCGGCACCGTCGGCTACCGTGCCATCCGGACCACATCACAGGAGGACACGTGAACGACACCGACGCACGCAGCGTGCTCGTCACCGGCGCCAGCCGCGGCATCGGCCGCGCCGTCGCCGAGGCGTTCGTCGCCGCGGGGGACCGCGTCGCCACGATCTACCGCGGCGGCGACCTGCCCGACGGCGTCCTCGGCGTGCACGGGGACATGCGCGACACCGAGGCGGTCGACGCGGCGGTCGGTGAGATCGAGGCGGCCCACGGCCCCGTGGAGGTGCTCGTCGCCAACGCCGGGATGACCCGCGACCAGCTGCTCATGCGGATGAGCGACGACGAGTTCACCGAGGTCCTCGACGTCAACCTCACCGGGGTCTTCCGCTGCGTGCGCCGGGTGTCCAAGGGCATGATCCGCAAGCGCGCCGGCCGCATCATCCTCATGGGCTCGGTCGTGGGGATGTACGGCAACGCCGGACAGGTCAACTACTCGGCCACCAAGGCCGGCCTCGTCGGCATGGCCCGCTCCATCACCCGCGAGATCGGCTCCCGCGGCATCACCGCCAACGTCATCGCCCCCGGGTTCATCGACACCGACATGACCCGCGCGCTGCCCGACGCGCAGCAGGACAAGCTCCGGGCCGCGATCCCCGCCGGCCGCTTCGGTGACGTCTCCGACATCGTCGGCGCCACCATGTACCTCGCCTCGCCCGCCGCCGCCTACGTCACCGGGGCCGTCATCCCCGTCGACGGCGGCCTGGGCATGGGCCACTGACCCTTCCGACTAGGAGAGAACAGACGATGGGACTTCTCGACGGCAAGACCCTGCTGGTCACCGGCGTGCTCAAGGACAACTCGATCGCCTTCCACGTCGCGCGGCTCGCGCAGCAGGAGGGTGCCACGGTCATCCTCACGTCCTTCGGGCGCCAGCTGCGGCTCACGCAGGTGACCGCGCGACGGCTGCCCACCGAGGCGCCCGTCGTCGAGCTGGACGTGACGAACGCCGAGGACCTCGCCGCCCTCGCCGACCGCGTCCGCGAGCACACCGACCACCTCGACGGCGTCGTCCACTCGATCGGGTTCGCGCCGCAGTCGGTCATGGGTGGCAACTTCCTCGCGGGGGAGTGGCCGGACGTCGCCACCGCGATGGAGGTCTCCGCCTTCTCGCTCAAGTCGCTGGCCGTGGCGACCCAGCCGCTGCTCACCCGCGGCGCCGGGATCGTTGGCCTCACCTTCGACGCCTCCTTCGCCTGGCCGGTCTACGACTGGATGGGGGTGGCCAAGGCGGCCTTCGAGTCGACCGCGCGCTACCTCGCCCGCGACCTCGGCCCCGAGGGCATCCGCGTCAACCTGGTCTCCGCCGGCCCGATCCGCACGACGGCGGCGACCTCGATCCCCGGTTTCGTCCAGATGGAGGAGACCTGGGACGAGCGTGCGCCCCTCGGCTGGGACGTCAAGGACGCCGAGCCCGCGGCCCGCGCCGTCGTGGCGCTGTGCTCGGACTGGTTCCCCGCGACGACGGCGGAGATCGTCCACGTCGACGGCGGCGTCCACGCGATGGGGCAGTAGGTGACAGCCCGCACCCTCGTCCTCCTGCGACACGCGCACGCGGAGCCGGAGAACGGGCTAGGCGACGCGCAGCGCACGCTGTCGGCCCACGGCCGCCGACAGGCCGCGTCCCTGGGGCCGCTCCTCGCGGAGGAGGTCGGCCGGGTGGACGTCGCGCTCGTGTCCAGCGCGCTGCGCACCACCGAGACCTACAAGCTCATCGCCTCCGGCCTGCCGGACGCGCCGGCCGCCGACGTGCGCGACGAGCTCTACTCGGCCGGGCCGCGCGACGTGCTCGCCCTCCTCGCCGAGCTCCCCGACGACGTGAGCCGCGTGCTCGTCGTCGGCCACGAGCCGACGATGTCCTCCCTCGCCCACCTCGTCGACGGCGAGCGGAGCACGCTGGCGGAGATGGTCTCCCTCGGCATGGGGACCGGGAACGCCGCGGTCATCGAGGTCCCGATGAGCTGGTCCTCGCTCGACCGCTCCACCGCCCGGCTCCGGACGGTGCTGCGCCCGGAGTAATCGGCGGGGCGCGGACGCGGGCGGGCCCGCCGGGCGATACGGTACGGGCAGCAACGTGAGCGAAGGAGCCACACCCGTGCGTCGAGCTGCAGGAGCGGTCGCCACGGCCGTCGTGCTCCTCACGGCGTGCGCTCCCGCGCAGGAGGTCCCGGCGGAGGAGGAGGTGGCCGAGCTCCTCGACTCCGCCTACGTCGCCCGCACGGAGCCGGAAGAGCTGTGCGACCTCGCAAGCTCCGCCGAGAGCTGCCGGGCGTCGTTGGAGGACGCGCCACCGGCGCCGGAGGAGGTGCCGACCCTCCACTGCAGCGACGTCGTCGAGGAGGCCGACGTGGAGGCCAGGGCGGTCCGCGTCTCCGGAGTGGCGCGGGACGGCTCCGACTACGACGCCACGCTGCTCGTGATCGCGACGCCGGAGGGCGCGCGCTTCGTCGACCCCGTGTACTGGTCGGCCGCTGACCTCTCGAGCGAGGACGTCGCCGACCTCAGTTGCTGAGCGAGGTCGGGCTCGCCGTGCCTCAGCCGTCGAGCAGCCCGAGCACGGCGTCGAGACGCGGGAAGGTGATGGCGGCGTCGGCCTGCTCCTGGACCACGGGCTTGGCGCAGTAGGCCACCCCCAGGCCGGCGGCGGCGAGCATGTCGAGGTCGTTCGCGCCGTCGCCCACCGCGACCACCCGGGCGAGGTCCACGCCGTCGTCGTCGGCCCACTGCCGAAGGTGCTGCTCCTTGGCGGCCCGGTCCACGACCGGGCCCGCGGTGCGGCCGGTGAGCCGACCGCCGTCGACCTCGAGCCGGTTGGCGGCCACGTGGTCGATGCCGAGCCCTTCCGCGAGCGGCCCGACGATCTCGAGGAAGCCGCCGGAGACCAGGCCGACCCGCCCGCCCCGGTCCCGGACGGTGGAGACGAGCTCGCGGGCGCCGGCGGAGAGCTCGACGGCGGCGCGCACGTCGTCCAGGACGGAGACGGGCAGCCCCTCGAGCGTGGCCACCCGCTCCCGGAGGCTGGCGGCGAAGTCGAGCTCCCCGCGCATCGCGCGCTCGGTCACCTCCGCGACCTGCGCGCGGGTGCCGGCGTGCTCGGCGAGGAGCTCGATGACCTCCGCCGTGATGAGGGTGGAGTCCACGTCCATGACCAGCAGGCCGACGCCGTCGTCGACCAGCGCGCCCGCGGTGGCGGCGACGTCCACGCCCAGGGCGGTCGCGGGACCGCGGAGCTCGGCGGCCAGCGCGACGTGCGCGTCCGGTGCCGCGTCGGCACGCGCGGTGCCCGTGAGGGCGAGCGCCGACCAGCCGGGCCGCGAGGTGTCGGCGGACGTGACGTCCTCGGCCACCGTGGCGAGCAGGCCGCGGGCGTGCTCGACGAGTGACGGCGGGAGGGGACGGGCGGAGACGAGGGCGAGACGGATCACGCAGCCCAGGTTACGGGGGACCGCCGCAGGGTCGTCCCTTCGGCTCAGGACCGGGCACTGGAAGGGACGACCGGTGATCGAGAAGGGCGACCCACCGGCGCGGGAGCCCGGCGAACCTCAGCGCCGGACTGTCGCGCCCTTCGGGACCACGGTGATGCCGGACTCGGTCACCGAGAACCCGCGCTCCATGTCGTGCTCGGGGTCGACGCCGATCTGAGCGCCGTCGGCGATGCGCACGTTCTTGTCGATGATGGCGCGGTCGACGACGGCGTTGCGGCCGACGTCGACGTTGTCGAAGAGCACCGAGTCGCGCACCGAGGACCAGGAGTTGATCTTCGTCCCGGGGGAGATGACCGAGCCCATGACCTCACCGCCGGAGACGATGACACCGGGGGAGACGAGGGAGTCGAGGGCGTGTCCCAGCCGCTCACGGTGGCCGTAGACGAACTTGGCCGGCGGCATCCCGGTGTTGCCCGTGAACAGCGGCCACTCCTGGTTGTAGAGGTTGAACACCGGGGAGACCGAGATGAGGTCCTGGTGGGAGTCGTAGTAGGCGTCGATGGTGCCGACGTCGCGCCAGTACCCCCGGTCCCGGTCGGACGCGCCGGGCACGATGTTGTCCTTGAAGTCGTACACCCCGGCCAGGCCCCGGTCGACGAACCACGGGACCAGGCTGCCGCCCATGTCGTGCTTGGACTCCTCGTCCTCGGCGTCCACCCGCAGCGCCTCGATGAGCGCGTCGGTGGTGAGGACGTAGTTGCCCATCGAGGCCAGGACCTCGTCGGGGGAGTCGGGAAGACCCTGCGCCGTCGCCGGCTTCTCCAGGAACGCCCGGATCCGCTGCGGGTTGGCGGGGTCGACGTCGATGATGCCCAGCTGGTCGGCGAGCGAGATCGGCTGCCGGATGCCGGCGACGGTCATCGCGGCGCCGGAGTCGATGTGCTGGTCGACCATCTGGGAGAAGTCCATGCGGTAGATGTTGTCCGCACCCACGATGACGACGATGTCCGGCTGCTCGTCGTCGATGAGGTTGAGGGACTGGTAGACGGCGTCGGCGCTGCCGAGGAACCAGTGCTTGCCCACCCGCTGCTGCGCGGGCACCGGGGCGACGTAGTTGCCCAGGTGGGTCGACAGCCGCCACGTCTTGGCGATGTGGCGGTCCAGGCTGTGCGACTTGTACTGGGTCAGCACGACCACGCGGAGGTAGCCGGAGTTGACGATGTTCGACAGGGCGAAGTCGATGAGGCGGTAGATCCCGCCGAACGGGACTGCCGGCTTGGCGCGCTCCTCCGTGAGCGGCATCAGTCGTTTTCCCTCGCCACCGGCGAGGACGATCGCAAGGACCCGGGGGGAATGGGTACGCCGAGGGCTCATACCTGGACTCTAGGGCTGCTTAGATGGTCCTGCAGATCTATTGGTCGCTTGACTGACGAGGGGGCCGCGATGCGTGTCGACATGCTGACGAGGGAGTACCCCCCTCATGTGTACGGCGGGGCCGGGGTGCACGTCGCCGAGCTCGCCCGGGTGCTGCGCGCACGCGTGGACGTGCGGGTGCACTGCTTCGACGGGCCGCGTGAGGAGGCCGGGGTGCGCGGGTACGGCTCTGTCGCCGAGCTCGCGGGGACCAACCCGGCGCTCCAGACCTTCGGTGTGGACCTCGCCATGGCCGACGCCGTACGCGGGACCGACATCGTCCACTCCCACACCTGGTACGCGAACCTCGGCGGTCACCTGGGCGGGCTGCTGCACGACGTGCCTCACGTCCTGTCGGCGCACTCGCTGGAGCCGCTGCGGCCGTGGAAGGCGGAGCAGCTCGGTGGCGGGTACGCCCTGTCCTCGTGGGCGGAGCAGACCGCCTACGAGGGCGCCGCGGGCGTGATCGCGGTCAGTGCGGGCATGCGCAACGACATCCTGCGCAGCTACCCCGCCGTCGACCCGGAGAAGGTGGAGGTCATCCACAACGGCATCGACCTCGCCGGGTGGCAGCGGCCGGCGGGCGAGGAGGCCGCGCGTGCGGACGAGGTGGCCCGCTCGCACGGCATCGACCCGAGCCGTCCCGCCGTCGTCTTCGTCGGGCGGATCACCCGGCAGAAGGGCCTGCCGCACCTGCTGCGGGCCGCCCGCTCGCTTCCCGAGGACGTCCAGCTCGTGCTGTGCGCCGGTGCCCCGGACACCCCGGCACTGGCCGCGGAGGTGCAGGCCGGCGTGGCCGAGCTGCGCGCCACCCGCTCGGGAGTCGTGTGGATCGACAAGATGCTCTCGCGCGCGGACCTCATCGCGGTCCTCACCGCGTGCACCGTGTTCGTCTGCCCGTCGGTCTACGAGCCGCTCGGCATCGTCAACCTGGAGGCGATGGCCGTGGGGCTGCCCGTGGTCGGGTCCGCGACGGGCGGGATCCCGGAGGTCGTCGACGACGGCGTCACCGGCACCCTCGTCCCCATCGACCAGGTCGCGGACGGCACCGGCACCCCGGTGGACCCGGCTCGCTTCGAGGCCGACCTCGCCGAGGCGCTCACCGCGGTGCTCGACGACACCTCCCGCGCCGCCGAGATGGGGGAGGCCGGCCGGCGCCGCGCCGAGGAGCACTTCTCCTGGGAGTCCATCGCCGACCGCACGCTGGAGTTCTACGAGCGCGTCATCGCCGGGTGAGGCCGGCTACCGCGAGCGGCTGACGCCACCGGACACGTGGCTCACGCTCGCGGCGGCGAGGGCCCGGCGGGCGGTGTGCTCGAGGCCGCGCAGCACCTCGGCGCGGGCCGCACCCTGCCGGGCGACGACCGCACCGCCGTCGTCCTCCAGGGCCAGCTGGACCACCGCGAGCAGGCGCGCCGCCCGGGTGAGCACCTCCACCCGCGTGGGCTCGAGGCCCGGGGGGAGGAGATCGCTCGAGACGTCCTCCCGGAGCAGGTGGGCCGCCTCCCGGGCGGCGTCGGGACGCCACCCGGCGAGGTCGAGCTGCTCCAGCGCCTCGCCCGCGGTCACCAGCGCCTCGACGATCTCCTGCCGTGCCTGGCGCAGCGAGCCGACGAGCCCGAGCAGCGTCGGCACCGGCCGCTCCGCGAAGGGGAAGGGGTGCAGCACCCAGCGGACGAGGGTGCCCGGCTCGAGGTCGCTGCCGAACCGCTCGACGTGGGGGACGACGGCCCAGGAGCCGCCCTCGGCGCGGATGAGGAGGCACTGGCCGGCGTCGACCGCGTCGAGCAGCGCCACCCCGGGAAGACCGGCGACGTGCCCGGGCGCGGGGAGCACAGCACCGACGTCGGTGATCTGCTCACCGACGATCCGGCCTGCCATCTCGCGGGCGGAGCGCACCGCGCCGTCCGGGCGGTCGATGACGTGGGTGTCCTCGCCGGTGATCGCGCGGAGGGCCGCATCGATGACGTCGCCGCCCTCCCCGCTCCGGGAGGGGCCGGCGGCGGCGAGCTTCGGGAGCCAGAGCGCGGCGAGAACGGCGTGAGGCAGTACAAGGTCGGGCACGCCCCCACCGTAGACGTCCGGCACCCCGGGTGCCGGATAGGCTCGGAGCATGAGCGATGTGCTGGAGCTGTCGGACGTGACCCTGCGGCGCGGGTCGAAGACGATCCTCGACCGCGTGAGCTGGTCCGTGAGCGACGGCGAGCGGTGGGTCGTCCTGGGCCCCAACGGCGCGGGCAAGACGACGGCGCTGCAGCTGGCGGCGGGACGACTGTTCCCGAGCGAGGGCACCGTCGACATCCTCGGTGAGCGGCTCGGCACGATCGACACCGCGGAGCTCCGCACCCGCATCGGCCTCGCCTCGGCGGCCCTCGCGGACCGGATCCCGGGAGGTGAGGCGGTGCTCGACGTCGTGCTCACCGCCTCGTACGGCGTCACGGGGCGGTGGCGGGAGACGTACGACGAGTACGACACCGGCCGGGCCCGCGACCTGCTCGCGGCCTTCGGCGTCGAGCAGCTGAGCGACCGCACCTTCGGCTCGTTGAGCGAGGGCGAGCGCAAGCGCGTCCAGATCGCCCGGGCGCTCATGGCGGACCCGGAGCTGCTCCTGCTCGACGAGCCCGCCGCCGGCCTGGACCTCGGTGGCCGGGAGGAGCTCATGGGCGCCCTCGGCGAGCTGGCGGGCGACAGCCGGTCCCCGGTCATCGTGCTCGTCACCCACCACGTCGAGGAGATCCCGCCGGGCTTCGGCCACGGCCTGCTCCTGCGCGACGGCGCCGTCGAGGCAGCCGGTCCCATCGACGACGTCCTCACGCCGCAGCACCTGTCGCGGACCTTCGGGCTGGACCTCGAGGTCGAGCGGCACCGCGGCCGGTGGAGCGCCCGCGCCGCCGGCAGTGCCCGCTAGCCTCCGCGCCGGCATAACCGTCCGTGGCGTCCGTCACGGTCGGTAGGATCGACCTCAGGAGGAGGACGGACGATGGCGTGGTTGTGGTGGCTGGGCGGAGCCCTGGTGCTCGGCGTCGTCGAGATGCTCACCGTCGACCTCATCTTCCTCATGTTCGCGGGCGGCGCGCTGGCGGCCGGGGGAGTGGCACTGCTCGGGGCCCCCTTCTGGGCGCAGCTCCTCACCTTCGCCGTCGTCTCGACGGTCCTCCTGGTGGCCGTGCGCCCCTGGGCACTGGGCTACCTCAAGCGCTCCACACCCGACAGCCTGACCAACATCGCCGCCCACGTCGGCCGCACCGCCGAGGTCCTCATGGACGTCACCGACCACGCCGGGCGGGTCAAGCTCGTCGGCGAGGTCTGGACGGCCCGGACGGCGGAGCCGGGCACGGTGCTGCCCGTCGGCACCACCGTCCAGGTGGTGCGCATCGACGGGGCGACCGCCGTCGTCGCGCCCATCCCCGTGACCTACCCCGAAGGAGCCTCGTGACCGACAACACCGGTGGCATCGTGCTGACCATCGTGCTCGTCCTGCTCGCGCTGTTCGTCATCGTCGCGATCTGGCGGGCCGTCCGGATCGTGCCGCAGGCCGTCGCGCTCATCGTCGAACGGCTGGGCAAGTTCAACACGGTGATGTACGCGGGGCTGCACTTCCTCATCCCGTTCGTCGACCGGGTCCGCGCGGGCGTCGACCTGCGCGAGCAGGTCGTCTCCTTCCCGCCGCAGCCGGTGATCACCTCCGACAACCTGGTCGTGTCGATCGACACCGTCATCTACTTCCAGGTGACCGACCCGAAGGCCGCGACCTACGAGATCGCCAACTACATCACCGGTATCGAGCAGCTGACCGTGACGACGCTGCGTAACGTCATCGGTTCGATGGACCTCGAGCAGACGCTCACCAGCCGTGACCAGATCAACGGCCAGCTGCGCGGGGTGCTCGACGAGGCGACCGGGCGCTGGGGCATCCGCGTCAACCGCGTCGAGCTCAAGTCGATCGACCCGCCGCAGAGCATCCAGGGTGCGATGGAGCAGCAGATGCGGGCCGAGCGCGACCGCCGCGCCGCGATCCTCACCGCCGAGGGCGTCAAGCAGTCCCAGATCCTCACCGCCGAGGGTGAGAAGCAGTCCTCGATCCTGCGGGCGGAGGGCCAGGCACAGTCGGCGATCCTCAGGGCCCAGGGTGAGTCCCGCGCGATCCTCCAGGTGTTCGACGCCATCCACCGCGGCAAGCCGGACCCGAAGCTGCTCGCCTACCAGTACCTGCAGATGCTGCCGGAGCTGGCCAACAAGGAGTCGAGCAAGTTCTTCGTCATCCCCACCGAGTTCACCGCCGCACTCGGTGCCATCTCCAAGGGCTTCGGCGGCGGTGCTCCCGGCGGAGGCTCCGACGACGACGACTCCGGTCCTGCACCCCAGGTCGACTTCGGCCCCCACGGCAGCGCCATGGCGGCCGGACTGGCCGAGGCCAGCCTGCAGGACCCGGACGAGGCGCTGGCAGCCGCGCGCAGCGAGGCCCAGCAGGCGACGTCCGAGGCGAACGCCGCGGGCGAGCGGTCGGGCCGACCGTTCTCCGACTCGGCCGAGCGCGGGCAGCGCCCCGCCGAGGGCGAGCCCCGCCGGCGCCCGCGCGCGGACGACCAGACGCGCTTCGCGCCGCCGCCGTCGGGCACGCCCGCCGTCCCTCCGCCGGCCCCCGGCGCCCAGCGTCAGCCCCCGCCGCCCAGCGCGAACCAGCCCGGCCCCACCGCCGGTCCGCCGAGCACGGCCGAGCCGGTCACGGGCGAGGAGCCGGAGCAGCAGCAGTAGCCCGACCGACGACGACGGCGCGCACTCCCGGACGGGGGTGGCGCGCCGTCGTCGTCCGCGCTGCCCTGAGCGAAAATTGTCGCCGCGTGTCGGAGGGCCGTCCTAGGCTGTGCAGGCGCCCAGCGAGGCGTGCGTGGCGGCCGTCCGGCGGCCGGCGCGATGCGAAAGGCTGTCATGCTGCTGCCCGTCCTTCGGCGTTTCCTGCGCCCGTACCGTCGCGACGTCGTCGTGGTGGTGCTGCTCCAGTTCCTGCAGACGATCGCGGCGCTCTCGCTGCCCAGCCTCAACGCCGACATCATCGACAACGGCGTGGTCGTCGGTGACACGGGCTACATCCTGCGGGTCGGCGGGATCATGCTGCTCATCAGCGCGGTGCAGGTCGCGTGCGCGGTCGGCGCCGTCTTCCTCGGGGCCCGCACGGCGATGAGCGTGGGCCGGGACCTGCGGCGCTCGGTGTTCACCCGCGTCCAGCGCTTCTCCGTCGCGGAGGCGGGACGCTTCGGCGCACCGTCGCTCATCACCCGCTCGACCAACGACGTCCAGCAGGTCCAGATGGTCACCCTGATGACCTTCACCATCCTCGTCATGGCGCCGATCATGATGGTCGGCGGCGTGGTCATGGCCATCCGGCAGGACACCGGGCTGTCGGCGCTGCTGCTCGTCATCGTGCCGGTGCTGCTCGCGGTCATGGTGTTCATCGCGCTGCGGATGGGCCCGCTGTTCCGGCTCATCCAGGGGCGCATCGACCGCATCAACCTCGTCATGCGGGAGCAGATCTCCGGGGTGCGCGTCATCCGCGCGTTCAACCGTCAGCCCAACGAGCGCGAGCGGTTCGAGAGCGCCAACACCAACCTCATGGTGACCAGCCTGAGCGTCGGCTACCTCATGGCGCTGATGTTCCCGGTGGTCCAGGTGATCATCAACGCCTCGCAGGTGGCCGTCGTGTGGTTCGGCGCGGGGCGCATCGACTCCGGTGCCATGGAGGTCGGTTCGCTGGTCGCCTTCCTCAGCTACCTCATGCAGATCCTCATGTCGGTGCTCATGGCCTCGATGATGTTCATGATGGTGCCGCGCGCCTCCGTGTCCGCCGAGCGGATCGACGCGGTGCTCGCGACCGAGCCGAGCATCGTCACCCCGGCCCGGCCCCGGCGCCTGCCGGAGGGGCGGGTTGTCGTCGAGCTGGACGACGCGAGCTTCGGCTACGCCGGCGCTGCCGAACCGGTGCTGCACGGCGTCTCGCTGCGCCTCGAGCAGGGGCGGACGACGGCGGTCATCGGCGCCACCGGCTCGGGCAAGTCCACGCTCGTCAACCTGCTGCCGCGGCTGGTCGACACCACCGGCGGCGTCGTGCGCGCCGGCGGGATCGACGTCCGTGACCTCGACCCCGCGGAGCTGCGCGCCCGGATCTCGATCGTGCCGCAGCGCGCCTTCCTCTTCTCCGGCACCATCGCCTCGACGCTGCGGTTCGCCCGCCCGGGGGCGACCGACGATGAGCTGTGGGCCGCCCTCGACGCCGCCCAGGCCAGCGAGTTCGTGTCCGACCTCGGGCTGGACGCCAGGGTGGAGCAGGGCGGCTCCAACTTCTCCGGGGGGCAGCGCCAGCGGCTGGCGATCGCCCGCGCGCTGCTCAAGCCGGCCGACCTGTACGTCTTCGACGACTCGTTCTCGGCGCTCGACTACGCCACCGACGCGCGCCTGCGGGCCGGCCTGCCGGCGGCCACCGCCGGGGCAGCCGTGCTCATCGTCGCCCAGCGGGTGGCCACCATCCGCGACGCCGACCAGATCGTCGTGCTCGACGAGGGCCGCGTCGTCGGCAGGGGAACCCACGGGGAGCTGATGGAGGGCAACACGACCTACCGCGAGATCGTGCTCTCCCAGCTCAGTGCGCAGGAGGCGGCATGAGCGGCCACCGTCCCGGTCCCGGCATGGGCATGGGCGCCGGCGTCCCGCCGGGCCAGAAGTCGGCGAACTTCGGTGCCTCACTCCGCCGGCTGCTGCGCACGATGAGGCCCGAGCGCGTGCGGCTCGTCGTCGTCGTGGTCCTCGCCGTCCTCGCCGTCGCGCTGCAGGTGACCGGCCCGGCCCTGCTCGGACGCGCGACCAACATCGTCTTCGACGGCGTCGTCGGCCGGACCCTGCCCGACGGCGCCACCCTGGAGCAGGCCGTCGCCGGGCTGCGAGCGGCGGGGGAGAACCAGGTCGCCGACATGGTCAGCGGCATGGACGGCGTCGTGCCCGGGCAGGGCATCGACTTCGGTGCGCTCACCACGGTGATCCTCACCGTGCTGGTCGTCTACGTGGCCTCCGCCGCCTTCCTGTGGGTCCAGGGGCGGATGCTCGCCGGTGTCGTCCAGCGCACCGCCTACCACCTGCGCCGTGACGTCCAGGGCAAGATCGACCGGCTGCCGCTGCGCGAGCTGGACTCCCACGCCCGCGGGGACGTGCTGTCCCGCGTGACCAATGACATCGACAACCTCTCCCAGACGCTCCAGCAGACGCTCTCGCAGGTCGTCACCTCGCTCGTCACCGTCGTCGGGGTGCTCGTCATGATGTTCGTGCTGTCCTGGCAGCTCGCCCTCATCGCCCTCGTCACCGTGCCGGTCTCCGCGTGGGCGACCATGACGATCGCCAAGCGAGCCCAGCCGCACTTCGTCGCCCAGTGGAAGTCCACCGGTGACCTCGGCGGCACGGTCGAGGAGGCGTTCACCGGGCACGAGCTCGTCACCGCGTTCAACGCCCAGGACGGCGTGCGGGAGGGCTTCGACACCGACAACGAGCGGCTCTTCCGGGCCAGCTTCCGCTCCCAGTTCATCTCCGGGACGATCATGCCGATGATGGGGTTCGTCGGGAACCTCAACTACGTGCTGGTGGCCGTCGTCGGCGGGCTCCGGGTCGCCTCCGGGGACCTCAGCCTCGGCGCGGTGCAGGCCTTCATCCAGTACTCGCGCCAGTTCAGCCAGCCGCTCGCCCAGCTCGCCTCGATGGCCAACCTCGTGCAGTCCGGGGTGGCCTCGGCCGAGCGGATCTTCGAGGTGATGGACGCCCCGGAGGAGTCGCCCGACCCGGAGCCGGGGCAGCGACCGGACGTGGTGCGCGGTGAGGTGCGCTTCGAGGACGTCACCTTCAGCTACGACCCCGAGCGTCCGCTCATCACGCGGCTCGACCTCGACGTGCAGCCGGGGCAGACCATCGCCGTCGTCGGGCCGACCGGTGCCGGCAAGACGACGCTGGTCAACCTGCTCATGCGCTTCTACGAGATCGACTCCGGTCACATCTGGCTCGACGGCGTCGACACCCGCACGATGACCCGCCAGGACCTGCGCGACCCGATCGGCATGGTGCTCCAGGACACCTGGTTGTTCGAGGGCACGATCGCGGAGAACATCGCCTTCGGGCGGGACGGTGCCACCGTGGACGAGGTGCGCCGGGCCGCGGAGGCGGCCAGCGTCGACCGCTTCGTGCACAGCCTCCCGAACGGCTACGACACCGTCATCGACGCGGAGGGCGGGGGCGTGTCAGCCGGCGAGAAGCAGCTCATCACGATTGCCCGCGCCTTCCTCTCCGACCCGCAGCTGCTCATCCTCGACGAGGCCACGAGCTCCGTGGACACCCGGACCGAGATGCTGGTCCAGCAGGCAATGGCCGAGCTGCGCAAGGGACGGACCTCCTTCGTCATCGCGCACCGGCTGAGCACGATCCGCGACGCCGACGTCATCCTCGTCATGGAGCACGGCGACATCGTCGAGCAGGGCACCCACGAGGGGCTGCTCGCCGCCGACGGCGCCTACGCCCGCCTCTACCGCAGCCAGTTCGCCGCCCCCGTCACCGCCGCCGAGTAGCCCGTACTCGTTCTCGCCGAGAGCGGAGTTGTTGCGGCGCGGTCATCCCCCAACCGT